>CAJXFG010000009.1 GCA_913052185.1 uncultured Synechococcus sp.
AGAGGGAGATCGCAGCAACCGTGAGTCCAGGATCGATCGCCAGCATCGCCGGCAGGGTGAAGGCATAGGCAAGAACGGTGTTCGTGAGGCTCAGCACGGCAAAACCAAGCAGCCGTCGAACGTTTTCGACATCGCTTGTGGCACGGCTGATCACTTCTCCACTGCCCGTTTGCTGAACCCAGCCGGGCTCCTGCAGCAGCATCTGATCAAACAGTTTCTGACGCAGCTCAACCTCCACCTGCCGCCCGACGCCGAAAACCAGCTGACGGGAGATGAGCCTCACCACGCCCATGCTTGTGGCGAGCAGCACGATCCAGCCCGCCTGAGCCAGCACGTCGCCGTAAGCGAAACCCTCCTGGAGGTCATCGATCACCCGGCGCACTTCGAGCGGAATCGTGACGCTGAGCACATTCACCACGATCAGTGCGATCGCGCCCATCAGCACCGTGCGTCGATGGGGCTTCAGGTAGCGGCCGATCAGATCGAGGCGGAAGGCGGCCATCGCGAACCCTGAACAGTGATCAACCTAGGCATTGAGCCGTTGCTCAGGAGGACGCCATCCGGCGGAAACGGTTGAGATTGGCGTCGAACTGGCCATTGCCTCCTTTTTAAGGGATAGTGTTGATGTCCCCATCACCCGGCCCGGAGTGCATCTGCACCCGGGCTTTTTTCTGTCCGTCGATTCCAGGGGCTTGAGCCCCTTCTTTTCCATGGTCTCCCAATCTGCGTCCTGGCCTCAGACACTGGAACATCTGCTGAATGGGGGAGTGCTAGCTCCCGACCAGGCAGCAGCGCTGATGCGGGCCTGGCTTTCTGAGGAACTCACTCCGGTGCAGACGGGCGCTTTCCTGGCTGCCATCCGGGCACGTGGCGTCAACGGCGGCGAACTTGGTGCCATGGCCTCTGTTCTGCGTGAAGCCTGTCCCTTGCCAGGGGCGCGCCCGGAACTGCTGATGGTGGATACCTGCGGCACGGGCGGCGACGGTGCGGACACCTTCAATATCTCCACTGCGGTGGCCTTCACGGCCGCGGCCTGTGGCGCCCATGTGGCCAAGCACGGCAATCGCAGCGCCAGCGGCAAGGTGGGCTCAGCCGATGTGCTCGAAGGGCTCGGTCTGCATCTGCAGGCACCTGCAGTTCAGGTGATCGACGCTCTTGCTCAGGCCGGAGTGACATTCCTGTTCGCGCCGGCATGGCATCCGGCTCTGGTGAATCTGGCGCCGCTCCGCCGCAGCCTGGGAGTGCGCACGGTGTTCAACCTGCTGGGCCCTCTGGTGAATCCGCTGCGACCCAACGGGCAGGTGCTGGGTGTGGCCACCGAGGATCTGCTGGATCCAATGGCGGAAGCCTTGCAGTCTCTCCGTCAGGAGCGGGCTGTGGTGGTTCACGGTGCAGGTGGCCTGGATGAAGCTTCGCTTTCCGGCCCCAACGCCCTGCGCATTCTGGAAAACGGCGCGGTGCGCTCGGAGAGCATCACACCGGGGGATCTGGGGCTGCAGGAGGCGCCACTGGATGCGCTGCGCGGCGGAGATCTCGCCCGCAATCAGACCATCCTCAGCGATCTGCTCCAGGGTCGTGGCACAAGGGCTCAGGCCGAGGTGGTTGCCTTCAACTGCGCTCTGGTTCTCTGGGTTGCTGGTGTGGAGATGGATCTGAAGTCCGGTGCGCAGAAGGCTCTTTCAGCGCTGAATGAAGGTCTTGCCTGGCAGCGTCTTGAGCAGTTGCGTCGAGGGCTGACCCCCGCCGAGGGAGGATGAGGGCTCCAGTGTTGTTGAGGGGATTCGTCTGCTGATGGCTGCTTCATCCAGGGAGTCGGCATTGTTGGTGCTGGCCGATGGCACGGTCTTCTCCGGACTGGCCTGTGGTGCCGGCGGCAGCGTGGTCGGTGAGGTTGTCTTCAACACGGGGATGACCGGGTATCAGGAGGTGATGACCGATCCCAGCTACTCCGGTCAGCTGGTCACCTTCACCTACCCGGAACTGGGAAACACAGGGGTCAATCCTGATGATCAGGAGGCCGAGAAACCCCATGCCCATGGTCTGATCGCCCGGCAGTTGTCACCTGTGGCCAGTAACTGGCGCTCTCGGCAGAGTCTCCAGGATTGGTTGGATGCCCATGGGGTCGTCGGCATCCATGGCATCGACACCCGTGCCCTGGTCCGTCATCTGCGTGAGACAGGTGCCATGAATGGAGTGATCAGCTCGGACGGACGCAGCCCTGCTGAGCTGCTTGACCTGCTGCGTTCAGCCCCGTCGATGGAAGGACTGAACCTTGCCGACAGGGTGTCGACAACCACGCCCTATGCGTGGAGTGACCCCTGTGCGGTTGATTTCGATCGACGCCTGCAGAGCGGCCGACCCGAGCGTCCTTACCGCGTCGTTGCGATCGACTTCGGCATCAAGCGCGCCATTCTCGACCGCTTGGTCAGTCATGGTTGTGATGTCACGGTCATGCCCGCGTCGACCGATCTGCAGAGCGTTCTCGCTTGCAATCCTGAGGGTGTGTTCCTCTCCAATGGTCCCGGAGATCCTGCCGCTGTCACTGACGGCATCGCACTGGCGCGTGGCCTGATCCAGCAGAAAGATCTTCCCCTGTTCGGAATCTGTCTCGGTCATCAGATCTTGGGTCTGGCAATGGGAGGCACCACCTTCAAGCTCGGCTATGGGCATCGAGGTCTCAACCATCCCTGCGGCACCACCGGGCAGGTGGAGATCACCAGTCAGAACCATGGTTTTGCCCTGGATGCGGCAAGTCTTCCTGCCGACAGCATTGAGGTCACCCATCTCAATCTCAATGACCGCACCGTGGCGGCCATGGCCCATCGTCAGCAGCCGCTGTTCGGTGTGCAATATCACCCTGAGGCGAGTCCCGGACCCCATGACGCCGACCATCATTTCGCCCGTTTCGTTTCGCTGATGTCAGATCGACGCTGATGCGTGGTCTGTGTTGAGGAGCATCACTACACTTCGCACGACGACGACGCGAATGGGGGGTCTGGTCCCATCACTGAACTGCAGCGACTGACGGTTTCGCTCCGTGGAGGCTTTGAGCAGAAGGATGGCTGCCTGGTGTTTCATTTCACCGGCCAGTTGGATGCCTACTCCGAAAAGCAGTTCATCACTTACGTGATGGATGTTCTGAAGGCCAATGCCTTTTCGGCTGTCTTTGATCTGAGCAAAATCGACTTTCTCGATTCCTCCGGTCTTGGCGCTCTTGTGCAAGTGGCCAAGCAATGCAACGACGCCAAGCGCAGTTTCGTGGTGGTCGGTAATGCCCGTGTCACCCAGACCGTGAAACTGGTGCGCCTCGAGTCGTTCCTGCATCTGGTGAATGACCTGGAGTCGGCCTACACCCAGCTGGCTGCTTGAGCGACTGGATCCGGCTTCAACAGTCTCTGCCGGCTGGTTCGACTGATCTCGGCCCCCTGCAGCTCGCCTGGCTAGGTGATGCCGTCTGGGAACTGCATCAACGGTTGCGTCATTGCCGGCAGGCAGGTCGGTCCAAGGATCTGCACCGTGCTGTGGTGGCGGAAGTCCGGGCTGATGCCCAGGCGGCAGCTCTCAAGCGCCTGGAGCCCTGGCTCACCGATGAAGAGAAGGATCTGGTGCGTCGTGGCCGCAATCGTGCAGGTCGCGGCCCCCGAGGGGCTGACCCTTCGGCCTATGGAAAGGCCACAGGGTTTGAGACAATGGTTGGCTGGCTCTTTCTGCAGAATCCGACGCGGCTTGCCCAGCTTCTGGATCGACTCGAGGAGACCGAATCCGCCCTGTCATAACCATCGATCCCATGAGCTCCCGTTTTGATCGTCGTCCCCCTCGCCCCTCACGAGGGGGAGATTCCGCAGGCGGGCGACCCTCCCGTGGAGGACCTCGCGGTCGTCGCCCGAGGGTGGATGGCAGTCCGACAGGAGCCCGCCGCAGGGATGGTGACGATGGACGTTCCGACTCTCCCTGGCGTGGATCCCGCGATGGAGACTTCCGCGGACGCGGACCATCCAGGGCCGGTGGATTCCGCGGAGGACCGAGGGATGCATCAAGAGCGGCCGGCCGTGGCGACCGCCGTGAAGGAGACCGCCGTGATGGCGATCGCCGTTTTGAAAAACGCCGTCCCGACGACCGCCGTTCGGAGGACCGTCGCTTCGAAGATCGGCGTTTTGACGATCGCCGCGCTGGCGACCAACGTTTCAAGGGTCGTCGTTCGGAGGACCGTCGCTTTGAAGATCGTCGTCCCGGCGCCCGTCCGGGTGCTCGTCCAGGAGTTCGTCCCGGCGCACGTCGCTTCAGTGATGGCGATGCCCGCAGCCTGCGTCCGGGACGTTTTGACCGCCATGAGCGTCAGGTCGAGGAGCAACCCCGAGGCGAGGCGACGCCCCATGGAGCCGACCCCGTTGCGGATGATCTGCTCTGGGGCCGGCATGCCACCCAGGCGGCTCTCGAAGCTGGTCGTCCGATCCATCGCATCTGGTGCACCAGTGAGATGCGGAGTGCCCCCAAATTCATGCCGCTGCTGAGGGATGCAAAGGCCTCAGGTGTTCTGGTGGAGGAGGTCACCTGGGCGCGTCTGGCCCAGATGACCGGGGGTGCCGTTCATCAGGGGATCGCACTGCAGACCGCCGCCGCTGACACGCTGACGCTTCCGGATCTGATCGATGGCTGCGCTGATCTCAAGGAACCGCCGCTGCTGTTGGCGCTCGATGGTCTCACCGACCCCCACAACCTCGGTGCCATCGTTCGATCCGCTGAAGCCCTTGGCGCCCATGGTGTGGTTCTGCCTCAGCGCCGCAGTGCAGGTCTGACCGGATCGGTGGCCAAGGTGGCGGCCGGTGCTCTGGAACACCTGCCTGTGGCACGCGTCGTCAATCTGAATCGCTCGCTGGAAACACTCAAGGATTCCGGTTATCGGGTGGTCGGTCTGGCTGAGGAAGGTGATCAGACCCTGGAGGAAGTCGATCTGGAGGGGCCGTTGGTGGTGGTGACGGGTTCCGAGGGCCAGGGGCTCTCCATGCTCACCCGTCGCCACTGCGATCAGTTGATTCGCATCCCCTTGCGCGGCGTCACGCCAAGCCTGAACGCCTCTGTGGCGACTGCGCTCTGTCTGTATGAGGTGGCCCGTCGAGGCTGGATGAAGGGTCTGCAGGGACAGAATCCCTCTCCCCCGATCGTCCGCCCCCAGCTCTCGCCAGCGCCGTCAGAATCAGCAGAGGCATCCGACAGTGACGCGATCCAGCCTTCCGATGCGCCTGATTCCCCGCCCGCGGCTCCTGAGGAGCCAGCGATTGATCTGCAGATCGAGCGTCTGCCAGAGACCGCTGCTCCAAGCTTCGATGGCAGCATTGATCTCTGAAAGCTTCCGCCATCGGTGAATCAGTGCACAATGACGGTGTCTTCTTTGCTCCGCCATGGGCCCTTTGAACCGACCGATGCGCTCGCTTGCCAACGGTCTTGGTGTGGCCTGGTGGGCCAGGGTTCAGACCCATGGTCCCGATGTCACCTACTGGTTCGGTCCTTTCGTGCGGCGCGCCACCCTGGAGCGCGAGTTGCCGTCTTTCCTGAGTGATGTGGCCTCGGAATCGCCCGCCTCACTTGATCACTCCCTGGTGCGTTGTCGTCGATCCGAGCCCTTCACGATCGAATCCCAGGGGTGAGTGAAACCAACGTGAACGCATCTGACTGATAGCGTCTCAGCTGCACGGAAATCCTGACCATGGCGATCGCCGAATGGCGTCAGCAACTGGCGAACGGGGAGGTGTCCGCAAGGGAACTCACCGACCATCACCTGGCCAGGATTGAGGCGGTTGACCCCAGCGTGAATGCCTTTCTGGATGTCACCGCCGAGCGGGCGCGTGCCGACGCTGATCGCATCGATGAGGCTCGTCAGGCGGGTGAGGATCTGCCGCCACTGGCCGGGATCCCTCTGGGCATCAAGGACAATCTCTGCACCAAAGGCGTCCGCACCACCTGCTCCAGTCGGATGCTGGAGCACTTTGTGCCTCCTTATGAATCCACGGTGACGGATCGGCTCTGGGCCTCCGGAGCGGTTCTGCTCGGCAAGACCAACCTGGATGAGTTCGCCATGGGCGGCTCAACCGAGACCTCGGCCTTCGGTGCCACCGCCAACCCCTGGAATCCTGAGCATGTGCCGGGAGGCAGTTCCGGCGGCAGCGCCGCTGCCGTTGCCTCCGGGGAGTGCCTGGCCTCGATCGGTTCCGACACAGGTGGTTCAATCCGTCAGCCCGCATCGTTCTGTGGTGTGGTCGGTCTCAAACCCACCTACGGGCGTGTCAGTCGCTACGGCCTCGTGGCCTTCGCCAGCTCCCTGGATCAGGTGGGACCCTTCACCTCATCCGTTGCGGATGCGGCAGAGCTGCTTCAGGTGATGGCGGGTGCTGATCCAAGGGATTCGACCTGTCTGAACGTCCCCGTGCCTGACTACACCGCTGCGCTGTCTGCCCCGATCAAGGGTCTGCGCGTCGGTCTGGTCAAGGAGTGCTTTGACCAGGACGGACTCGATCCTCAGGTGAAGGCGTCGGTGCTGGCAGCCGCTGATCAGCTGAAGGCTCTCGGCGCGGAACTCGTCGATGTGAGCTGCCCCCGTTTCAACGACGGGATCGCCACCTATTACGTGATCGCGCCCTCGGAGGCATCCGCCAATCTCGCCCGTTACGACGGCGTGAAGTACGGCTACCGAGCTGAGGATGCGACCTCGCTCGCGGCGATGACCGCCAGAAGCCGTGCAGAGGGTTTCGGCAGCGAGGTGCAACGCCGGATTCTGATCGGTACCTATGCGCTGTCAGCCGGTTACGTCGACGCGTACTACAAAAAAGCTCAGCAGGTGAGAACGCTGATCCGCCGCGACTTCGACACGGCCTTCCAGTCGGTGGATGTGCTGTTGACGCCCACGTCACCCGGCACGGCGTTCCGGAACGGTGCCCATGCGGATGATCCCCTGGCCATGTATCTGGCCGATCTGCTCACCATTCCCGCCAATCTCGCCGGCCTGCCTGCCATCAGCGTGCCCTGTGGCTTTGATGCCGGTGGTCTTCCGATCGGTGTGCAGTTGATCGGCAATGTGCTGGAGGAGCCCCGCTTGCTGCAGGTGGCTCATCAGTACGAGCAGGCTGCGGAGGTGATGAAGTCCAGGCCGGAGGCAGCCCTGGTGCCCGCTTGATTTCAGCCATTCAGCCTCGAAGGCACCGCATCTGGTGTCGTCGGGGCCGTTTGTGCGCTGCATCTTGCGCATGCCCCTAGGCTGGGTGCATGGCATTCGTTCCTCTTCACAACCACAGCGACTACAGCCTGCTGGATGGGGCGTCCCAGTTGCCACAGATGGTGGAGCGTGCCAAGGAACTGGGAATGCCGGCGCTGGCCCTCACCGATCACGGGGTGATGTACGGGGCTGTGGAGCTGCTCAAGCTCTGCAAAGGCACCGGTGTGAAGCCGATCATCGGCAATGAGATGTATGTCATCAATGGTTCGATTGATGACCCACAACCCAAGAAGGAACGCCGCTACCACCTGGTGGTGCTGGCAAAGAATGCCGTCGGCTATCGCAACCTGGTCAAGCTCACCAGCATCAGTCACCTGCGTGGCATGCGTGGCCGTGGAATCTTTTCGCGTGCCTGCGTCGACAAGCACCTGCTCGCCCAGTACTCCGAAGGCCTGATCGTGGCCACCGCCTGTCTGGGTGGTGAGATTCCGCAGGCGATCATGCGGGAACGTCCCGATGTGGCCCGAGATGTGGCCCGCTGGTACCAGAGCGTTTTCGGTGATGATTTCTATCTGGAGATTCAGGACCACGGCTCTCCGGAGGATCGCATCGTCAATGTGGAGATCGTCAAGATCGCCCGTGAACTGGGCATCAAGGTGGTGGCCACCAACGATGCCCACTACCTCACCCGCAATGATGTGGAGGCCCATGACGCTCTGCTCTGCGTGCTCACGGGCAAGCTGATCAGCGACGAGAAGCGCCTTCGCTACACCGGCACCGAATACCTCAAATCCGAGGAGGAGATGGGCCACCTCTTCGCCGATCACCTGGAGCCTGAGGTGGTGCAGGAAGCGATTGCCAACACCGTGGCCGTCGCTGAAAAAGTCGAGGACTACGACATCCTGGGCCGTTATCAGATGCCGCGTTTCCCGATTCCGGAGGGCCATACCCCAGTCACCTACCTGCGTGAGGTGACCGAGCAGGGGCTGCGGGATCGACTCGGCCTGACGCCTCAGGACAGCATCGATGAGGGGTATGCCGAGCGGATGGGGCATGAACTCAAGATCATGGAACAGATGGGCTTCCCCACCTATTTCCTGGTTGTGTGGGATTACATCCGCTTTGCACGCGAACAGGGCATTCCCGTGGGACCCGGTCGTGGTTCAGCTGCCGGTTCACTGGTGGCCTACGCGCTTGGCATCACCAACATCGATCCGGTGAGCAATGGTCTGTTGTTCGAGCGGTTTCTCAATCCTGAACGCAAGTCGATGCCTGATATCGACACCGACTTCTGCATTGAACGCCGCGGCGAGGTGATCGACTACGTCACGCGCCGGTACGGCGATGAAAAGGTGGCCCAGATCATCACCTTCAACCGCATGACGTCGAAGGCGGTGCTGAAGGATGTGGCTCGCGTGCTGGATATCCCCTATGGCGATGCCGATCGTCTGGCGAAACTGATCCCTGTGGTGCGGGGCAAGCCGGCCAAGCTCAAGGCCATGATTGGCGATCAGTCGCCCAACCCCGACTTCAAGGAGCGCTACGAGAAAGATCCCGTTGTGAAGCGCTGGGTTGACATGGCCATGCGCATCGAGGGGACCAACAAGACCTTCGGAGTTCATGCAGCGGGTGTGGTGATTGCCGCTGATCCACTGGACGAACTTGTTCCGCTGCAGCGCAACAACGATGGTCAGGTGATCACCCAGTACTTCATGGAGGACGTGGAGTCGATGGGTCTGCTGAAGATGGATTTCCTGGGGCTGAAGAACCTCACGATGATCGACAAGACCCTGGAGCTTGTCGAACAGACCAGCGGTCAACGGATCGATCCGGATCAGTTGCCTCCCGAAGACGAGGGCACCTTTGATCTGCTGGCCCGTGGCGACCTCGAGGGCATCTTCCAGCTCGAATCCACCGGGATGCGTCAGATCGTGCGTGATCTCAAGCCCTCATCCCTGGAAGACATTTCTTCGATCCTGGCTCTGTATCGACCGGGTCCCCTCGATGCCGGTCTGATTCCCAAGTTCATCAACCGCAAGCACGGGCGTGAGGCGATCGACTTCGCCCACAGCACGCTGGAGCCGATCCTGAGCGAGACCTACGGAATCATGGTTTACCAGGAGCAGATCATGCGCATCGCGCAGGACCTTGCCGGCTATTCACTCGGAGAAGCGGATCTGCTGCGTCGAGCCATGGGTAAGAAGAAGGTCTCGGAGATGCAGAAACATCGCAGCATCTTTGTGAAGGGAGCCTCGGAGCGCGGCGTTGACGCCAAGGTCGCCGACGAACTGTTCGACCAGATGGTGCTGTTCGCCGAGTACTGCTTCAACAAGAGCCACTCCACGGCCTATGGAGCGGTGACATATCAAACGGCCTACCTCAAGGCCCACTACCCAGTGGCCTACATGGCAGCGCTGCTCACGGTGAATGCCGGGGCCAGCGACAAGGTTCAGCGCTACATCTCCAACTGCAACGCCATGGGCATCGAAGTGATGCCACCGGATGTCAATGCCTCCGGCACCGACTTCACCCCCAATGACAGCCGCATCCTCTTCGGCCTCTCCGCAGTCCGCAATCTCGGTGATGGAGCGATCCGGGCCCTGATCCGCTCCAGGCAAGCCGATGGTGAGTTCCAGTCACTCGCCGATCTCTGTGACCGGGTTCCCTCCAGTGTGCTCAACCGTCGCAGCCTGGAGTCCCTGATTCATTGCGGCGCACTCGATGCGCTGGAGCCACAGGCCAACCGCGCACAGCTGATTGCCGATCTTGATCTTCTGCTCGACTGGGCCGGATCCCGGGCGAGGGATCGTGCCAGCGGCCAGGGCAATCTGTTCGATCTGATGGCGGCACCTGCCCAGGACGAAGCTGACGGCAGCACCGATCTCAGCCTGGCTCCCAAAGCCCCACCGGTGAAGGACTATCACCCCAGCGAAAAACTGAAGCTGGAAAAGGACCTGGTGGGGTTCTATCTCTCCGATCATCCGCTCAAGCAGCTCACTGCACCCGCTCGGCTGCTGGCCCCCATCGGTCTCGGAAGTCTGGAAGAGCAGGCCGACAAGGCCAAGGTCAGTGCCATCGCCATGGTGAGTGAGATGCGTCAGGTCACCACCCGCAAAGGTGACCGCATGGCGATCCTTCAGCTTGAGGACCTCACCGGCTCTTGCGAGGCCGTGGTGTTTCCGAAAAGTTATGCGCGACTGTCTGATCACCTCATGGCCGAAGCCCGTCTGCTGGTCTGGGCCGCTGTGGATCGTCGCGATGAACGTGTGCAGCTGATCGTGGATGACTGCCGCGCCATTGATGATCTGCGCCTGCTTCTGGTGGAGCTGGATCCCGACCAGGCTTCGGATGTGGCGGTTCAGCACAAGCTGAGAGAGTGTCTCCAGGCTCACCGCCCTGACCAGGATGAACTGGGCGTGCGTGTTCCTGTCGTGGCCGCTGTGCGCAGAGGTCCTGAGGTGCGTTATGTGCGCCTTGGCCCCCAGTTCTGTGTCAAGGATGTGGCCGCGGCTCAGCAGCACCTGCAGAACAGTGCCTTCACCGTGAGCTGCAGTGATCCGTTGATGAACTGATGCGTGCTCTGATCAGGCTTGTTTCTGGGCCTTGATCGAGCTGCGCAGACGTTGCAGGTTCGGCTTCAGGTGCTCCAGCCCCAGAAGCGATCCCGGCTGGGGTTCCCAGCTGGCGGACAGGACTCCATAGCTCAGCCCTACCAGGCCCAGCAGGAAGAAGAAGCCTGAGGTCACCAGAGTGATGCTGGGGGGAACATCAAGAATTCCCCGGCTCACCACCAGATAACTGATCACAAAAACGGCCATTCCCATCAGGGATGGAACCCCTGTGGAAATGGCCACACGACGGGCCATTCGGTTGGCCACATCATTTGGAATCGCTTGTTTCCTGCTTGTGTCTGAAGCTGAACGACGTGGTTCGAAAGGCAGAGGATTGCGCTTTTCAGCCATGGGTCGTGCAGATTGCTGGATGCGGCTCAGCCGCGGATACCCAGTTTGGCGATCAGGCTGGTGTAGCGCTCCTCGCTCTTGCCTCTCACGTAGCTGAGCAGCCGCTTGCGTCGGCCGATCATCTTCAACAGGCCCTGGCGGGAGGAGAAGTCGTGAGTGTTCTGCTGGAGGTGGCTGCTGAGCTTGGAAATCCGCTCGCTCAGCATGGCCACCTGGACCTCAGCCGATCCGGTATCGGTGGCATGGGTCTGGTGGGTGTTGATCAGCTGCTGCTTTTCGGTGGTATCGAGCGACATGCGCGGCGTCTGGCCCTGACAGTGCAATGGTCCAATTTACCCTCCCGCGGTCCCGTCACGCCGATTCGCTCAGCCAGCGCAGACTGGCCCGCAGCCAGCCTTCGCCGTCGTTGTCCTCAGGCACCTCGGAACCGCTGGCGACAGCACGCATGGCCCGTCGGATCTCGAGATCCTCATAACCAAGCGTTTCGAGCGTGAGTTGGAGCTCCTGCAATGGTTCTGGCTGAATCGGCAGGGCTTTCACGTCGCTGCGATCCACGATCGACAGCGAGACCTCGTCGCTCTCCGGTGCCCAGGCACCGAGTCGATCACGAAGTTCAACGGCGATCCGCTCGGCGGTGCGCTTGCCGACACCCTGCGCCTGGGTCAGTCGCTTCAGGTCTCCTTCAATGATCGCCGCCACCAGGTCCGGTGCTGTGCAGCAATCCAGCAGTGAAAGGGCCATCTGAGGGCCCACACCATTCACGGCGATCAGTGTTCGGAACAGATCGCGGTCCCGTTGCTGAGGAAATCCATAGAGGTTCGAACCATCCTCCCGCTGAACCTGATGCACCCAGAGCGTGCAGGTGGCATCGGTCTGGGCCTCCTGATCACGACGGGTCAGCTGCACTTCATAACCAACGCCTGAACAGGCGACGACAACCCCGCGACGTCCCCCCTGTTCCCAGGTCTGGATCCGTTCACCCTGAAGCCAGCCGATCATGGAATGCTCCTGTCTGTTGGGTGCTGACTGCGCCTAATGATGCCCGGAAAACGTCAATTCAGCGCCGCAGGGGAGCTTCAACAGCGGTGCATGACTGATCAGCCCCGCGACCGTACTTCGCATGGCGGCTCTCCCTACTTCACGCGTACCTGCAAAAGGCTTACACCGAGTCAGTTGATGAGGAAGATCGTTTGAAACCGGCAACTCTTCATTCCCGTGATTGTGTTGGAGTCTTCCCTCTTTCTCAGGCTGTAGTCGTTCTTCAACGCCGCATCGGGCCTGATCCTGATGTTCGGCGATGTGAACCACCTCAGACATTTGCACTGTGAAGAACATGAAAGTCTTTGCCTCCCTTGCTGCTCTTGCGCTGATGGCTTTTCCGGCGAAATCGGATGTGCGGCCAATGGTCGGCGACCTCATGGCTGAAAAGCTGTATTACGCAGAAGGGCGACAGCACCCTGGCCACCCTCTGCATGGTTCCCATGAGGGGCTGTGGACCGGAGCAGAGCGCTGAACGATTGGAGATTGATGGATGCATCGAATCCTTATTGATTGATCCCTGTGCGCATGAATGTTCTGCAGAGCCTTAGTAGCTTTCGTTACCTGTGTGGTGCATCGCTTGTGAGATTGTGAGCCATTAGTTGATGAAACATGGCCAAGTTAAGACTTGCCCTGTACGGGGCAACTGCATTGGCAGGAATTGCATGGCCTTGGTATTGCATTTTTCAGTTCATTAAAGAAACAGAGGCACTGGGTTTAACAGATCCAATTGAAATCGTGGATTTGTTCTCCCAGGGAGTCTGGGCGAATGCCTCAGCTGGTTTTATTGCCGCTGATCTCACACTTGTTCTGATTGCTTCCTTTGTGTTTTATGCGGCTGAAGGAATCAGGCTGAAAATGAAGTTCTGGTATCTCTACATCGTTGTCACATTTGCTGTGTCCTTCGCCTTCTCGTTTGGTCTGTTCATGTTCAATCGGGAGCGCAACATGACAGCAGCCTTGTCGACTGATCAGTAGTCGCCGCGCTCCGCCAGGGCAGCTGCCATTAGCCTGGGGTCGTCGTTACATGTTGACCGCTTCAGGCATCACGGATGATTGGCATGCAGGGCATGGAAGTTCCAGATTTCAGCATCGCTGATGCTTCCGGTTGTTTTGCAGTCATCCAACCGTTCAGGCGCTTCCTCAGCTTTGTGCTCTCCCTGCTGCTGGTGTGTCTGATCAGCCTCGGCCTGACCTCCTGTTCGCTGGGAGACAAACCGCCACGTGGCGTGATCCTTAGTGCCCTAGGTCAGCAGATTCAGCTCACCCAGAGCGCGATCGCGCAGTCGCTTGATCTTGAGGCTTCCGGAGCTCCCGAGGTCACCCGAGTGCGTCTTGAGCAACAGGAGAGCCTGAGCATCGGTGATCAGAAAGGCGTGCATCTCGTTGGTCGTTTCGACTGGCGACTTCCCGGCGATGCCGTGAAGGTTGACAGCCCCTTCGAGTTGTTCCTCGAGCGTGGTGAGCGCGGTCAGAGCTGGCGGCTGGCCTTGCCGAGCGGTTCCGACGACGGCAGTTCCCAGACCTGGATCACCTACCCGCTGGCCATTGATCCGGCCTGACGGGTTGTCTGGCGCTGAGGCTGATCAGTGTGGCGCCGAGAACGCAGATCGCACCGATGATGACGGTGACCGTCACCGGTTCGGCGAAAATCAACACCCCCCAGAGCGTGGCAAACACCACCTGCACGTAGTTGATCGAGGTGGCACGGGCCGCCGGCAGCGCAGCCAGGCCCTCGGTGAGCCACACCTGTCCAAGCTGCGTCAGTAGACCGACGCCGAGCAACCACATCCAGTCGGATCCTGTGGGCATCACCCATTGATTCATCAGAAACGGCAATGTGGCCGGCACCGAAACCAACGGGAAATAGAACACAATCACCAGTGGATGCTCCCGGACGGACAGCTGGCGCACGCTGACGTAGGCCAGGGCTGTCAGCAGCGCGCCGCCAAGTCCGATCATGGCTGCCAGAGGCGGAAGCCCTGCCATCGACTGTCCGGCCCATTCCGGCTGCACCACCAGCAGAACCCCGAATAGTCCGAGCAGGACGGCCAGGCTGATCCGCTTTCGGATCGGTTCCCCCAGCAAAGCCCAGGCGCTGAGCGTGGTCAGAGTCGGGTAGGTGTACTGGAGAAGGGTGGCTGCTGCCAGGGGCAGGGTGGAGATGGCCTGAAAAAACATCAGCAGAGCTCCCGTGCCGAGCATCCCTCGCACCAGCAGCAACCCTTTCTGCTGTCCCCAGGGAGACACCCCCAGACGCGACAGCATGGTGAGGGTGATCACAAGGCTGATCAGCGAGCGAATCAGCACCACTTCAGCCACAGGCAGACGGCCTCCGAGGTGCTTGACGCACACGGTCATCAGGCTGAAAGCCAGAGCCGCGCCAACCAGACTCATGCAGGCCTTCCATTCCCTTGGCGACTGCGATCCGCGCAGTGTGGTCAGCAGGCCTCGCATTCAGCGCTCTGAACGGTCGTGCTCAACGATGCCATTCACCGGTGAACGGCCTTCCAGTTCAGGCCTCCCCTGGTCGAGCATCGTTATTCCACCAGTGATCCCTGTTCAAGTTTCACGATTCGATCGGCGATATCGAGAATCTTGTTGTCATGGGTCACCATCACGATCGCGGTCTTGTTGTCACGCGCCAGATTCCTGAACAGATCCACGACGTCGCGACCGGATTCCTTGTCGAGAGCAGCCGTCGGTTCATCGGCGAGCAAAAGCTGGGGTGAACCCGCAAGTGCTCTGGCAATCGCCACACGTTGCTTCTGACCACCCGACAGTTTCGCGGGGTAATACTCGATGCGTTCCCCCAGGCCCACCTGTCGAAGCACCTCATTGCAGCGTTCATTCATGGCGGCCTGGCCTCGATCAAGCCATTCAGGGACCACCTCCAAGCCAAGCCGAACGTTCTGTTGCGCGTTGAGGTACGGCATCAGATTGTGAGCCTGGAAAATAAAGCCCACTTTGCGGCGCAACTTCGTGAGATTTGTTGTGGATGTTTCCCGCAATTCTTCATTGAAGATGCGAAGACTGCCGTCCTGGGCGGAGCGCAATCCTCCCACCATGGTCAGCAACGTTGTTTTGCCTGAACCGGATGGCCCCAGAAGGATGGTGATCTCTCCTGGTTGAACGGTGAGATTGATGGAACGCAGAACTTGTTTGCGTTGATCACCATCTCCGAACCAGTGATTCAGATTGCTGATCTCAATCAATGGCGCTGATTCAGGCATCATCAGAACACGTCCGCCGGGTCAAGCTGTCTTAATTTTGAGGTGGCCAACCAACCAGAACCTGAACAAAGAAGCAGCGTCATTGTGAACACAAGCGCTGCACGACTGAAAGACATCACTACCAGCAGACCGGTTGCCTGCATCAGAACTCTGTAAAGCAGAGCTGAGACAATCAGGCTTGGCAGAAACGCAAGGCTTGCGAGAATCACAGATTCCTGAATGATGATCGATACAACGAATCGGTCGCTGTAGCCCATCGCTTTCATCGTGGCGTATTCACTGATGTGTTCGCCCACCTCAGAAAAAAGAATCTGATACACAACAATGCCTCCAACACTGAAGCCAACCAGAACGCCAAGGCCGAAAATCAATCCGAAGGAGGTGTTGCGTTTCCAATGCTCCACCTCACGCAGCTGAAGTTCATCAACGCTGAGAACCTGCAGCGAGGGCCCCAGAACCTGGTTCAGCCGGCTCTGAACATCGCTGGCATCAGCACCCGGCTCCAGTTGCACCACTCCGATCTGAATCTCATCGGGATCACGCTCAGGGAAAAGACCTTGAAAATTGCTGGTAGACGTGATCAGGTTGATATCAGCTGCGAAGGTGAGACCGAGTTGAAAAAGCCCATTCACGCTGGTGCGTTGCCCGTTCAGTTCGGTGCTGAATGCCTGACCTTGTTCAAGGCGTGATCTGACTGGACCTGCCGAATCCTTGGAGGCCTTGTCGAAGAGCACACCACCCTGCAGCTGCAACGACGATCGCTGTGCCGTCAGTTCGGGAAGCCTCAGCGCCGGATTGGAGGGATCCACTCCCATCACCAGAGCTTGCGTTGATTCGCGGGTGTCGGGATTCAACCACTGCAGTTTTCCCAGTCGCAAAGGGCTGACTCCTCGCACTCCCTGGAAGCCGAGCACCTGCAGCAGTCGCGATCTGGGGAACCCTGCCGGCTCTCCGAAATTCGTGTATCGACGCGGAATCACGGCCAGAGATCCGTTGAATTGCTGAATCGGCCGCTTCTGGCTGTCGTAAAGCCCTCCGGAGAGTCCGAGCTGAAAAAACACCAGAACGTTCGCGAATCCCACGCCTGCCAGCGCCGCTGCCAGTCGCAGGGGGCGGTGGGACAACTGAAGCCAGGCGATGGGGGTGCGCTTGAACAGTTTCACGACGCCACCATCACGGTTGCTGCGGTCGGATGCGGCGTTGTTCCTCCGTCAGCGGGTCGAAGAGAACATTCACCTGCAGGTTGTTGATCCTGCTGGCGACAGCAAGGCTTTCCTCGGGCAGAGCAAGCTTCACTTTCACCACCCGTTTGTCGACCTTGTCGCCGGCTTCACCCGTGGCAACGCTCTGAGCGCTGATCTGCTGGGCAATGTCCACAACCGTGGCTGTCTGGCTTCTGCCTGGGAAGCCGCTGGCGGTGATGGTGGCGGTTTGTCCTGGACGAATCTCGGGCAGATCACTCTGGTAGATCTCCGCAACCACACCCATCTTTGTGGTGTCGCCCATCAGCAGCAGTCCCTCCTCACCAACCCTGTCGCCCGCCCTGGCCAGGATTTCAAGGATGGTGCCCTGGGATGGCGCTTTCACGGTTGCCTGGTCAAGATCTGCACGGGCTTGCTTCACCTGAGCCTGCTTGACGCTCACGTCGGCTTTCAGCGTGATCTCGTTGGCGATTGCCTCATTGAGCTGAGCCAGAGCGGCATCCGCGTCCGCCTGAAGCGCCTCATAGCGCTGAAGACTGGTGGCTCCTTTCTCGTAAAGCTGCTTGCCGCGTTGTGCTTCGGCCTGAGCCTGGCGTCGTTCAGCCCTGTAGCGGTCAATGACGGAGATCTGAGCGTCCAGAGCCCGCTGTGCCGCCGTGACTTCAGCCTTCGCTTTGGTCAGGTTGGCTTGGAGTACAGGCTGAGTCTCGAGCACGGCGAGGGGCTCTCCCCGTTCAACGATCTGCCCTTGCTGCACCAGCACCTCCCGGATGGTGTCGTTGCTGAGTGCATTGGGCAGACCAACTTTGAGGATGCCGTCCAGAGGCTCGATCCGTCCGAGTGCGGACACCTGTTGGGGTTGAAGCGTTTCAGGAGCAGCCGTCTGTTGTTCGGGAGCACCGCATCCGCTCAGGATTGCGGCTGACAACCCCAGGGCGATCAGCAGGGAGGAGCCCTGATTCATGCGTCCCCGACCGTTGTTTGGATCGTATTGATGCCTTTGCGGATTGTCATCACAGAGTCCGGCAAGCCTGAAGCAGCCATTCGATCGACGGGACGCGCGGTTTCTCGCACAATGGACCGATGGTCAGCCCCCGACTTCACCCCCGCACCATCGAGGCCGTCAAAGAGCGCGCCGACATCGTGGATGTGGTGGGAGAGCACGTGGTGCTCAAGAAGAAAGGCCGTGAGTTCGTCGGCATCTGCCCGTTCCACGACGACAGCAAACCGTCGATGACGGTGTCTCCCGCCAAGCAGTTCTATTACTGCTTCTCCTGCGGTGCAGGGGGCAACTCCATCAAGTTCCTGATGGAGTTCCAGCGTCAGAGCTTCAGCGAGGTGGTGCTGGACCTTGCCCGCCGTTACCAGCTGCCGGTGGAGACCGTTGATGGTCCACAGCAGGAGCGACTGAAACAGCAGCTGTCACGCCGAGACAAGCTCCATCGCGCTCTGGCACTGGCCTCCGGCTGGTTTCGCTCGCAGCTGAGGACGGATGCCGGTGCCGAGGCTCTCCGCTATCTGCGTGAGACACGTGGCCTGAGCGAAGCCACCCTCGATCAGTTCGAACTTGGCTATGCCCCCGATCAGTGGGATGGTCTGCTCAAGCATCTGCAGCAGGTGGAGGGACTTGCTCCCGAGCTGCTGGAGGCAGCAGGACTGGTGGTGCCCCGCAAGGGGGGGAACGGTTTCTACGACCGCTTCCGCCATCGGGTGATTGTTCCCATCCGGGATCGCCAGGGGCGGGTGATCGGCTTCGGCGGTCGAAGCCTGGATGGCAGCGAACCCAAATACCTCAACTCGCCTGAAACCGAGGTGTTCGAAAAGGGCAAGCACCTGTTCGGGCTTGACCAGGCCTCATCCGCGATCCGCAAGGACGATCGGGCTGTGGTGGTGGAGGGTTACTTCGATGTGATTGCCCTGCATGCGGCCGGTGTCACCAATGCGGTGGCCTCTCTGGGCACCGCTCTCAGCAGTCAGCAGATCACCCAGCTGTGCCGGTGCAGTGACGGCAAGCGCATCATCCTGAATTTCGATGCCGATGGTGCCGGCGTCCGTGCCGCCAACCGCGCGATCGGTGAGGTGGAGCAGCTGGCGCTCCAGGGCCAGTTGGAGCTGCGGGTTCTCCACCTTCCATCCGGCAAGGACCCCGATGAATTTCTCAAGGAGCACGGCGCTGGCGACTACCGCGCTCTTCTGGATCAGGCGCCGCTCTGGCTCGACTGGCAGATCGAACAGGTGCTGGAGGGCCGCGATCTCAGCAAGGCGGATCAGTTCCAGCGCTCGGTGTCGTCGCTCGTTGCGCTGCTGGGCAAACTTCCCCAGTCCGCCATCCGCACCCACTACATCCAGCAGGTGGCCGAGCGCCTCAGTGGGGGCCAAGGGCGTCTGGCTCTGCAGCTTGAAGACGACCTTCGCCAGCAGGTTCAAGGTCAGCGTTGGCACGGTCGCTCCACCCGCCATGAAAAGGCCGGTGAAGCCTCCCAGCGTGAACGTTCAGAAGCTGAGATCCTTCTGCTCTATTTGCATTGCCCGTCCCATCGGGCTGGCATCCGCCAGGAACTGAGGAGTCGGGAGCTCGAGGATTTCGCACTTCAGCATCACCGTCTGCTCTGGTCGGGCATCACGGATCTGGAGGAGGGCAACCTCGGCAGTGTGCGGTTGGAAGCGATCAGTCGCGGTGAGGATCGCGGCGATGAACTGGCGGATCTCGATCTGCCCAGATTGCTCACGGATCAGCTCCTGCTGGAAAACAGTGAACTGGTGACGCGTCTGACACCACTGCTTGAACCGGATGAGCTGCAGAGGGTCGCCTTGGCGCGGCCCATGGATCAGCTGCGCGGGACGGCAGCGATGCTCGAGCGGCAGAAGAGCCATAAACGCTGCCGCCATCTGCTGGAGGCCTGGACTGGTCAGCGCCTGCAGACCCTGGAGCGTTGCATCGCCGTGCTGATCGAGCAGGAGAAAGAGGAGCAGTCAGCTCCAACGGCTGACACCGACGTCGACATGGAGCAGCGCATCCACGCGATGTTCGAAGACCTCAATGCTGAAGCTCTGCGCTTTCAGGAGCTGTATTACAGCGAACGTCGACATATTCAGCATCTCGATCAGCAGCGCTGTGCCGGTTACGCCTCGGAACCCAGCTCCGAACCGGCCACATCCGTTAACGGTTGAGTCAGCTGACCAAGGACCAGCCTGCTCAACAGCGCCATCGAATGCCCAGGCCAACGCTGTTGATCAAGAAGTCGTTGCAGTTCGTCTGCTCGTTCGAGTGCGAGGCGAAAGGCCTGCTGATGCTGACTGGGGTCCAGCGTTGACACGTAGACATGGGCCCTGGCCTCTGCTGCAGGGATGCCTTCGCTCGAGAGTCCCAGACCCCTCCGGAACAGATCGGCATTGAAATAGCCAAGCGCCTTCGTCATGCCCATGGCATCGGCGACGATTTCGTCGTAGAGGTTGATGCGCATTTCACCCACAAGTCGCCGGCAGGCGATGTGGGTCAGTTCATGCTCCAGCCTCCAGGTCTGAGACAGCTCAAGCCAGCGATCCGTTTCGGGATGACCGGGAATTGTCTCCGCAGCAAGAGAGGCATAGGGCGCTCTGTGCAACAGCAGGATCTGACATCGCGTCTGCATGCCCAGCTCGCGGATCAAGCCCCAGTGGATCAGGCCGGAAATCGCCTGAGCATGCACGGTTGGCTGCACAGGCACTGCTTCACAGCGGTGGGCGAGACAGCGCACTGCGAGAACGAAATCCTCATGGTGGCGGAAGCACAGCACTGGAACGGCACCTGTCGGATGCTGCGCGATCGATATCGTTGTTCCTGACGGGTCGCGGAGAACCGGCGCACGAGCCAGATCGTCCGGCTGTGCTGATTCTCCCCGCATCACACGTCGCTGATAGGCGTCACTGCTGTGAACGTCGACACCCGGTTGCAGGTAGAGCTGAGGCAGGTTCAGGCGGAGATCATCCCAGCATCCCGAAGCCTCTCTTGCTTCAAGCCATGTCTCCCACCACCGATCCCTGGCATCGGCGGGAATCGGCAGATCCGGCCAGCGGGCATCCGCATCCTTGAACCTGCGGCAGTACTCCTCCAACGTCTGCATGGTTGGCCGACTTGCATGATCCGTGTCTAGCCACAGCGCTCAGCAAGCTGAACTGTTCAGCTGTTTCAGCGGCCCATCCAGCCTCCATCCACGACCAGTGTCTCGCCGTGCACATAGCGCGAGGCCTCGCTGGCCAGAAACACCACCGGTCCGCGCAGATCATCAGGGGATCCGAAGCGACCGGCGGGAATGCGTTCCAGAATCTGCCTTGATCTGAGTGGATCCGACTGCAACGCTTCGGTCATTTCCGTCTTCACGTATCCGGGTGCAATGGCGTTCACCCTCACGCCGCGTCCTGCCCATTCATTGGCCAGCGAACGTGTGAGATTCGCCAGGCCCGCTTTGCTGGCGGCATAGCTGGCCACATTCAATCCGCCCTGATCGCTGAGGATCGAGGCCGTGGAAATGATGCTTCCCCTTCCACGCTCCAGCATCAGCGTCCCGATCCTGCGACTCACCCTGAACACCGCACTGAGGTTCACCTCCAGCACCATGTCCCAGATCGCATCGCTGTGGTCCTCAGCGGGTGATCGCTGCACGATGCCGGCGTTGTTCACCAGCACGTCAATGGCCGAATGTTGACTCAGAATCTCTTCGAGCACCTGGTCAACGTCCTGGCGGTCGCTGAGGTCGCAGCGATAACCGCAAAATCGACGGCCACGCTTGCGAATGGCGTCTCCCACCTCACTGCTCTCGGGGTTGAGGGAGGCGCTGATTCCAATGATGTCCGCCCCTGCTGCGGCCAGTGCATCCGCCATGGCCTGTCCGATTCCACGGCGGCAACCCGTCACCAGGGCCACCTGACCATCCAGCCTGAACAGCGAATCCTGCATGGTTTGGTGCTTTTCTGAATGCTCATTCTTGAGCGTCGAGGCACTGGGCAGCAGACCCGCTCGGCGGCATGATCAAAAGGATTGTGTCTCGTGTTCGGTGTCTGAATTCTTCGAAGCGTTCTGGCATGGGGAGGGCATCGGCGATGGCGCTGATCTGCAGGAAGCCTTGCAGGCCTATGTGACCGTCAAACCTGATGACAACGACTGGATTGCAGCCTGTGCAGTGAAGGAGGCCGCGCCACGGATTGAGCGCTTTTCCTCCTTTGATGACTACCTCGACAACCAGGACCCCCTCGAAGTGATCGAGGTCTCGCCGCAGATGATTGTGGTGGCAATCGAACAGCTGCCTGTCTGATGTCCCATCCCTCCGTTGACTTCGCGGCCAGCGCACCAGTGAACGACCTCTGGCCTGCTCTGGTGGAGCGGCTCGGGCTTGAACGCTCGCAGCGTGCCGTGCGTCAGGCCCTTGATCTTCAGGCCATGCAGGGCAGTGCCGCAACTCTGCCGGTGTTGTTCTGCGAAACCTGTGGCCTTGCCCTCGCCAGCACCGATCTGCTGCGTGAGCAAACCGGCCTGAACGGCCATGGTGAGAACTATGTGCTCCTGTTTTCTGCCAAGGCCAACGCCGTGCAACTGGTCTGTCCCGCGTAGGTGAAGGTGATCGACGTCGCAATCACCTGTCGCTGGCGGCTGCATGGCGTGTCATCACGCGAACCTCAGCACGGCTGGTAATCACTGAAGCAGCGGTAGTCGTGCCGCCATGTCGTCCATGAAGGTTGTTTGATGAAACGGCTGGTGCTCACCTGCCAGCCGGGATGCTGCTGGTGGGAGGCAGGCGGGACGCGTTCCAGAACGGTTGATTGGATCAGCGTCTGCACAGGTCGAGGGCCAGGCCCAAGGATCTCGCTGTGGAGCGCATGCTCGTCAACGCGGAGGCGCAGCAACATCCTGTTGTTGAATGGATTGCGGACCGCCAGATCCTTGGTGCTGTAGGCAATGGCTGCATCCTCGCCGAGGGCATAGAAGCGGTCTTCGCCGTAGGCATCAATGCTGTGGTTGTGGCGCTCGAGGATGCGACATCCGGCATAGAGAAACAACTGGTAGAGATTGGTCGCGATCAGGCACAGGCCACCTCCGGTGTCTTTCAGCACGTGTCCTTTCACGAAGACCGGTCCTGCGCGATAGCCGGCAGCCTCGGTCGGCTCTCCCAGTTGCTGAGAAAGACTGAAAGCCTCTCCCGGAAGTATCAGCCGGTTGTTGAGCGAGCGGATCGCCAGCTCCAGGTTGTGACGTCGGTTGGCGCAGGTGCTGGCATCGCCGCGCTCAGGAATCGGGGTGCTGATGGCTTGCCAGGTTGTGCACTGCGTTGCGAAGGATGCGGCGGCGGCTTCGGCGAGTTGTCGGCTGCGGAGGCTGTGCCGAAAGGGGTAGCGCCGCCAGCGTGCAATGGCTCCGCAGCCCAACAGCCTGAGTTGACGTTTCAGAGGTGCAGGAAGTCTGCGAAGCATGGCCCTTCACCAGCTCAGTCCAGCCAAGCAGAGCCAGCTCAGTTTCATTGTGCATGGCTTCTGTGATCCGATGCGTCGCCCCGGAGCTGATGATGGGTGTCCCTCGAAAGGAAGCCGCTCGCGCTCTTAGTCGGGCCCCCAGATGCGCCTCAGAACGGCAATGTCGTAGTCAGTGAAAAACTGAGGAGGACCAGCGGGATCTGACTTGTAGGCCATCACCGTGATGCCTGTATGAGCAGAGGCCCTCGAAAGGGGCTGGTTGTCATAGAGACAGTCGCCATCCGTGTCGTCGAAGGGATGTTCAAGGCCGAGCGCATGGCCTAGTTCGTGCAGAAACAACCACACGGGATCTCCTTGCCCGGTTGCGATTGCCATGCATCCATTCAGGATCAAGAAGTATTGGGTACCTTCGGCGTTCTGAGTCAGAGCCCCATCTTTGTCGTCGTACTTCTTGCAGTAGCCAACAATCACCAGGTCTGCATCTTGGGCACGCTGAACCTCCCTGAAATCAAGGCTGATCAACCGATCCGTGGCCTTGATCAGTTCAATGCCCAGAGCTCTCTCATGGGCATATAAAGGATCGGACTCGAAAATTTCCCATGGGGCGCCGGGAATCATTTCTCCCTCGTCATTGCCGTAGACAACTTGATAGCGACGTCGCCGCATTTCAAAGAAGTAGCTGATCGATGTGCGTCCTCCAAGGAATTCCTGGTCGGCAGCAATCCATGGGGCAATCAGAGCTCGAGCTGTCGGTTGGTTGTCGCAAGCTTTGGCCAGCGCGGGCAGGAAGGTCATCAGCCCAAACCAGCTGGCTGCGATGATGAGCCAGCGCTTCATGTTGAGCCTCAGGCAAGGATGCCTCTATCCAAGCGCAGAATCCGCCAATCGATCGATCAGTTGTTTCCGCAGATCAACTTTTTGGCTTAGTTGCTCAGACGTCTCTTCTGAACAGTCGAAGAACGATGATCGGATCACGATCGCTGGCAAAAGCTGAGAACGAATAGGTGGGTTGATGGCTGTTGCGATTCGCTCAGCAATAGCGGCGATCAATGCGGCAGAGCCTTTGATTGGCTTGCCAGGCAGGCCATGATTCATCCGGCCTTGGGCGCCTGTACATCAACTTCAGCGGCCATAACGTCAACGTCAGCAACATCTGCATGAAGATCATCTCCATCCATTCGCAGAGATGCACCCAGAGTTCCGTAAACCGACCAGCAGTCGTCTTGTTGAGCAGTTCGGCCATGGTTGTTGCACCGATGTTTCAGTCGTAGCTCACCGTGCTTGGCAGGGCATCGGAACTTCGACTTAACTCCCCGTTTGAATGGTGGAGGCTCAACGACCTTCTTCAGCAGTCGGGCAGATCTGTTCGCTTGTGCGTGCACACCAACATCACCCCCAGGCCTGAATCACCGGGGATGAAGAGGAACCTCTCCAACACGCAATCACCCCTGCCCCAACCTGTTCAACTGAACAGGCCGAAGACCTGGTCGAGGATTCCTTTACCGGTGAATGCTTCGACGCTGACCCCAATGGTCAAACCCAACATGGCCATGCGTCCATTCAGGCGCTCGGTGTAGAGACTCACCGGATCAATGCTGGTTTGCCTGGCTCCCAGAGGTGAATTCGGACGCCGCAAAGGGTCTCCTGAATCAATCTTGAGAAAACATTAAGGACGCAGCTCCTCTGCTGGTTGTTTGAAAAGCTGCTGCCGTGTCATTTGTCATGGCAGTTCAAGTCATCTCGTGGTCAACCTCAGCGCTTCGTGTCGTCCAAGGCTTCACTGCGCGATGTCGCTGAGCCTGAGCCTTCATCAGCCAGGCAGCTTTCGGGATGCAATCGCTCTGAGCATTGGTAAGGAACGGCCGGGAATGGCTTGAGACCATGAGTCGCTTGAGGCCTGATCCGGTTGACATTGCAGGTCTTTGTCGATCTCGTAGAGCAGTGCGAACGCAAACACCACCGCTGCGCCGCCGAGGAACATCCAGGTCTGCTTCCAGGAGTGCGGCTGGCTGGATGTTTCGACGTGGATCCACGATTCGCGCTCTTGTCTGTCGTTCATGCCGCCACCGTCTCTCGTTCAAGCATGACTTCAGCGTCCGTCGATGGCATCACGCCTGGAATCGCTTCTGAAGGACCCGCCGGCAGGGGCTGTTGCTTCAGCCCCTGAGTTGCCAGCGTTTTGAGGCTCAGGTGTTGGTCGTCAGGCGTTGGTGTGGGGCGTGCCGCGTGAGCCCGGATACACGGGTCGGGCCAGCAGCGTCAATGGCTTGGAAGCTTCTGTTTTCTTCTGTTGCGTTGCATTTTTGTCGACTGACGGCATAGCACCAAAAGCGGTTAGTTCAGGTGTAACTCAGGTTGCCCATTTCGTGCACCTCGAAGGCTTCTGTTGATTGGCTCATGGGGGCTGGTGACCCGATCAGGCGCTGCTGGCCGGATCTGCTGTCTCTCTGCCTGATCCTGAGGCTCTTTCTGGGGATCAGAGCATGATCGCTTTGCTGATTCGGCAGACGCGGTGATGCCGTCAGAAGGACTTTGCAATCACCGCGATCAATTCTGTTCGGCAATAAAAAAGGAGGTGCTGATATACAGCAACCTCCCTGTTGATTGAGTGCGTGACTGAACGATTCAGGCCACGGAGATGCTGTGAGGAGCAGCGGGATAGCTCGTCGGCATTGGGTCAATCTTGCCCTGGGCCATCGCTTTTGCACGTTGGTACATCTGGCTGTCTGTGGCACCTTGCTTTTCCATGGCGGAAGCAATCACAGACCAGTTACGAATTTCGTCAGTCATCAATCCAAGCAGGTGTTGAACGCCGTCACCATCGCGAAATCATGCTGGCTCCCGTGATGGAGATACCCGCACTGCTGTGCTTCGCGAAGCGGCCAGTACTCCCCTACACTCCCCGGCCTCAAACATGGATACTGTTGCTGCTGCTACGTCAAGGCAGTCCGCGAACTTGTAATAATTCCGCAATCTTCTCGTCTGTCCCATGAACGAGCCTGTCGCCACCTTTTCGTACGACTTGAACGCATTGCGGCTCGAATACAAGACGACCTGCGATGCACTACGCAACTGGCCCGGGGGTGATCCCAACGAGCAGGACTTTCTTGAATGCAAGAAGCAGGAGATTTTCCGGGCGTTGGCTGAGCAATCCCTTCAGCTCACGGTTTGATGCTCCCGGTCGTCGTCTGTTGGCCACCATGAAGGCTGCCCTTCCTGATGGAGAGACACGCGACCGCGCTCGCTTCGCATGGTTCAGTCCAGCAGTTCAATTCCTTGGAGGAATGAAGCTTCTGGCCTGAAGCGCCCCGGGCCCAGGGCTCCAGTTTCTGGGTTGTGATCTGCCGGGGCACCTGGGGAGGTTCAGTCGGCGTGTCGACCGTCATGGGTTTCTCCGTTTATCTCTCCCCTCTCTGCTGCTGGGCCAACATGGTCTTTGACGTTGTCGTGCAGTGCATCGTTCTCTGCTTGCCTTGGCCGCTGCTTCCTGGCTTCTCAGCTCTCCGGTGATGGCGATTCCCGCCATGGATGGTCTGGATCTCCGCTTGCAGGGTGAAGCCAAGGGATGGCTGGATGCCACCTGCACTTACTACGGACTGGGTTGGCTGACTCCCGATCAGGGACGCAGTGCCCTCAAGCGTTTGATGTTGTTGCTCTCGGCGCACTATCTCAATCCGGAAGACACAGAACGGGCAAAATCCGCGGCGCTGTCCAGAGACCCTCAATGCGAAAGCATCTGGCCGGAGTCGTTTGACTGAGCTTCACCCAGCCTCAATCGAGCTTCACGCCGACCTGGATTGAGATGTTGTTGTTCACTTTTGGACTGCGCAGTTCGTTGTAGATCGTCTGGCCATTCAGGGACGTGAACAGGCGCTGATTGTTCATGGGGAAGACCTTCAATGCGATCGAAAAGATGTTGTTGGTTGAGATTCCGTTGACGTAAGCCCCGGTATAGGTATTGGTCAGCGTGAGACTCGCTGCTGAACTGGGTTTCCACTCCAGTTCAGCTCTCGCTGTTGTTGCTGCGAAGGTCTGTCCGCAGACTGGATCTGCATTGCATCCATCCCCTCCCCAGATCTGTTCGATCGAGGGGCCGAGCGACACGGTGAATCGTGTTTTGGACGTCTTGATCAGGTCGTAGCCAAGGCCAATGGAGCTTTCAAAGGCGTCGGTGCCGCTGACGTTCAGTGTGTCGTAATTGAAGTGCGCACCTGCATAGGCGTGCAGTCGATCGTTCAGGCTGCGGATGTAGCGCAGCTCAGCATCACCTTCATTCGTGTCTGTTGAGTTGCTGCTCTCCCCCTGGTCTCGGGACACCTCGTACTGAGCACTCACTTTCAACGACACTTTGTCGGGGCCTGAGGTGTAGCTCGTGTCGAGCTGTGCTGTACCCCCGGCATCGAGATCGTTGTCAGTGTTGGATCCCGTGATTCCGCCGGACACACTCAGCTTCCATGGCTTCGGTTTCGGTTCGGGCATCAGGGCTGTTTTCGGGATGCTCAGCCGTCCCAGCACCGGATGCTCTATCACCGTCGTGGTGTCGGTGCTTTCCGAGGGAACCAGCGTTCCGTGCAGGGTGTCGCCGTTACTCAGCTTGAGGGTGACCTGCTCAGCGACAGCCGCATGGGATCCCAGCAGAACCATCCCCGCCGCAATGATCGGGATTCGCCGCAACACAACCTTCCCTCCGACAACCGGCAGATCCTTTCATAAAACCCAGCATCGTCTGGTCAGGCCTGGACCACCGGCACGTCGCTCAGTCGTGTTGTGGCAGCCCGGCCCAGACGCTGCCGTCGCATGCTCCAGCCGGCATGCAGGCCGCAGGCGGCCCACTGCACGGTGCCCCGCCCGTAGCGACGGTTGAGGCCATCGATCGTGCTCATCAGTGTGTCCCGTCGTTGCAGCTGGACTTCACTGCACGGCACCAGCAGATGGTGCTGCAGTTGTTGCGTGTCCTGCAGATGTTCCATCAGCACACCGGCCTTGGCGAGCTGACGGTGGGGCTGAAAGATCCGTTCCACCAGTGGCAGTGCTGCGTTCAGCAGCGTCTGGGTGTCGTTGCTGGGGAGGTCCAGGTGTGTGCTGGCGCTGCGGCTGTAGAAGCCGGGTACGAATGGACTGGTGCGGGTGTACACGCTCAGGGAGGCGGCGCGCTGATGCTGTTTGCGCAGTTTTTCCGCGGCGCGCACCACGTAGGTCGCCACAGCTTCACGCAGTTCCGTCAGGGAGGTGATCGGCCGACTGAAGCTCCTGCTCACACAGGTTTCCTGCTTCGGCGACGGTGCCAGATCGAGAGGAAGACAGGCATGACCCTGAAGCTCCCTCTGCAGGCGCAGGCCGACCACGCCCGCCTTGGCCTGCAATGGTCCGCTGGCCATGTCCCGCAGTTCCCGGGCATTGCAGACGCCACGCAGTCGGCACCAGTGCGCCAGCTTGCGGCCGATCCCCCACACGTCTTCGATGGCGATCGTCTCCAGCCAGCGGTCCTGATGGCTGCAGTCTCCGAGGTCGAACAGGCCTGCATGGGCCGCTTCCACCTTGGCCAGACGGTTGGCCAGCTTCGCCTGGCCTTTGCTGGCCCCCAGGCCGATGGCGATCGGCAGCCCCAGATTGCGACGGACCAGGGCACGCAGCTGCCGGCCCCAGGGCAGCAGATCCGCCGCTGCCGGACGGCTGATGCGAGCGAAGGCCTCATCGATCGAATACACCTCCAGCTCCTCCACCTGGCTTTCCAGGAGGCTCATCAGCCGCTGACTCATGTCGGCGTAGAGGGCGTAGTTGGAACTGCGCACCACCACTCCGCAACGCTCCAGCATCGGCTTGGCCTTGAAATACGGCGTGCCCATGGCAATG
This sequence comes from uncultured Synechococcus sp., assembly GCA_913052185.1. Lineage (GTDB taxonomy): Bacteria > Cyanobacteriota > Cyanobacteriia > PCC-6307 > Cyanobiaceae > Synechococcus_C. The sequence continues at coordinate 28,940 of CAJXFG010000009.1, forward strand.
CCGAGGGCACGGGCTTCGGCGCTGCGGGCCACGATGCAACCGTCGTTGTTGGAGAGCACCACCACGGGACGGCCGATCAGGGCTGGATCGAGGCTCTGCTCGCAGGACGCATAGAAGTTGTTGGCATCGATCAGTGCGGTGACCTGAGCCATGGCGTTCAGAGAGGGTGAATCACATGAATGGCGACCCCCCAGATCTGCACGTCATTGCAGGACTGCAGGTCGAGAGGCGGATAGCTGGGATTGGCGGCTTCCAGGCGCAGCCGTCCG
>CAJXFG010000010.1 GCA_913052185.1 uncultured Synechococcus sp.
TGATGCCGCCCAAAAGATAGTGAGCAACACCGACAGCACGGCCCTGGATGATGGAAAGTGCACGGGGCTGGATGCCAGGCGCAACCTTCAGCTTGTTGTGAGCCCAAACGATGGACTCAATCAGCTCCTGCCAGTAACCACGGCCACTGAACAGGAACATCAGGCTGAAGGCCCAAATGAAGTGACCACCCAGGAACATGATTCCGTAGCCGGCCGTATTGGAGCCATAGCTGTTGATCACCTGCACGGCCTGAGCCCACAGGAAGTCACGCAGCCAACCGTTGATGGTGATTGCACTGTTGGCGAAGTTGCCATTGGTGAGGTATTGGACTGATCCATCAGGCCTCACCGCACCCCACACATCGCTTTGCATTTTCCAGGAGAAGTGGAAAATGACAACCGAGAGGGAGTTGTACATCCAGAACAGACCCAGGAAGACGTGGTCCCAAGCAGACACCTGGCAGGTGCCGCCACGACCAGGGCCATCGCAGGAGAAGCGGAAGCCCAGGTTGGCCTTATCTGGAATCAGACGGGAGTTACGGGCATAGAGAACGCCCTTGAGAAGAATCAGCACCGTCACGTGAATCGTGAAGGCGTGAATGTGGTGGACCATGAAGTCCGCTGTGCCCAGAGGGATCGGAGCAGCGGCGACCTTGCCGCCGACAGCGACCACAGAGCCGTTGAACACTTCACTCACACCGGCAAGGGCGTTAGGCGCAGTGCTGCCGGCAGCAGCGGCATGGAGACCCTGAATCCACTGTGCGAAGACGGGCTTCAGCTGGATCGCTGAATCACTGAACATGTCCTGGGGACGACCCAGAGCACGCATCGTGTCGTTGTGGATATAGAGACCGAAACTGTGTGCACCCAGCCAGATGCAGACCCAGTTGAGGTGGCTGATGATGGCATCGCGAGCCTTGAGAACCCGGTCCAGCACATTGTCAACATGCTTGGCAGGGTCGTAATCGCGGATCATCGCGATCGCAGCATGCGCTGAAGCACCGACGATCAGGAAGCCACCAATCCACATGTGATGGGTGAACAAGCCGATCTGGGTTGGGTAATCGATCGCCATGTACGGATACGGAGGCATCGCGTACATGTGCTGGGCAACGATGATGCTCAATGAACCAAGCAATGCCAGGTTCACGGCCAGCTGAGCGTGCCAGCTGTTGATCATGAACTCGAAGAGTCCGTCGTGGCCCCTGGTCGCAGGGAACAGGAGAGGATCACCCTTCTGTCCCTCGAGGATCTCCTTGATGGAGTGACCGATGCCCCAGTTGGTGCGGTACATGTGACCGGCCACGATGAAGAGCACCGCAATGGCCAGATGGTGATGGGCGATGTCGCTCATCCACATGCTTCCGGTGACAGGATTGATTCCACCCTTGAAGGTGAGGAAATCGCTGTAAGCGGCCCAGTCACCACGGAAGAACGCACCGATTCCAGCGCTGAATCCCGGGTAGAGCTGAGCGAGCAGATCCTGGTTGAAGAATTCGTGAGGCAGGGGAATGTCTGCCACGGAGGCGATGGTCTTGCCATTGAGCACCAGCGGCTGGCCGGCGTCGATGGCATCCATCAACTTGGTCGTGGGCAGAGACACATGCAGCAGGTGACCGGTCCAGGACAGGGAGCCCAGACCAAGCAAACCAGCCAGGTGGTGGTTGAGCATCGACTCAACGTTCTGGAACCACTCCAGCTTTGGTGCTGCCTTGTGATAGTGGAAAACGCCTGCATTAAGCATCAGGCCGGCCATCACCAGGGCGCCGATGGCGAGAGACATCAGCTGCGTCTCGCTGGTGATGCCCCAGGCTCTCCAGACATGGAAGAGACCTGAGGTGATCTGGATGCCTTGGAAGCCGGCACCCATGTCGCCGTTGAGGATTTCCTGGCCGAACACCGGCCACACCACCTGAGCACTGGGCTTCACGTGGGTGGGGTCGGCGAGCCAGCCGGAGAAGTTGGAGAAGCGGGCGCCGTGGAAGAAGGCACCGCTCAGCCAGATGAAGATCACGGCCAGATGGCCGAAATGAGCACTAAAGATCTTCCGAGAGACCTCCTCAAGGTCACTCGTGTGGCTGTCGAAATCGTGAGCGTTGGCGTGGAGGTTCCAAACCCAGGTGGTGGTTTTGGGACCTTTCGCGAGGGCTCTGTCGAAGTGTCCGGGCTTACCGAACAGCTCGAAGGTCGCTGGATTGTCGACCTTCTCGACTTGAGTCTTCGCGGTGCTCCCACGCTCTGGTGGGCTGATGGTCATCGAGTCGTTCCTCGAGGGACGGGATCGAGGTGGTGGGACACCCCTCCGGAATCCAAAGGATTGCCGGGGCCCCAGGCACGGATCAGCAAAGCTTCACCGAGACAGGGCGCCAGTGGCATTCAGAGCAATGAAGCCTGACTCCCACTGGAGCTAGGGCCCCAATGAGGGGACCGCTGGCGGAAGCATAGGAGGGGAAGCCCACATCACACGAGAGGGAGTTACAAAGGTTCAATCCGGCCGCGGGCCTGTCCAGACCTGGAGTCTTCAATAGCCTCAGCATCAGCGAAAAAGATGCGATTAGGCACGCTGAGCAACACAAACAGGCAACACATATCAAGCTATTTAATGCAAATGGTTCCCAATAGTGCGCCTCCCCCGTCGGTGCCCAGAATGGGTCGACTCAAGCTTCGCTCCATGACGGCATCGGGCCGGACGCACCGCATCCATCGCTGGCTTCATGCCTTGCTTGCCCTGTGGATCATGGTGCTTCCCGCCGCGACAGCCCAGGCCTGGCCATGGGGAGGGGAGGGCTCCGGCGACCGCGGGCGGGCTGCTGAGATCGTCGGTGTCAGCGCCCCCTCAGGCCGACTTCAGGAAGTCAGCCCCCCGGGAGCTGTTCAGCAGCTGCAGGCAGCCTTAAGCAGCCACACCCCGCGCCTGGAACTGATCAGCCCCTCTGACGGCAGTCTTCTCAGCAACGGAGACCTGCAGGTCACTCTGCGCATCGAGGATTGGCCATTGGCCGAAGACCCTCAGCTCGGGCTTGGCGCGCATGTGGCCCTCCAGATTGATGACGCTCCCCCAGTGCGCATCGCACACAGTGACAACGATCGCGTTGAGATCCGTGTTCCCGATCTCAGCCCAGGCAGTCATCGCTTCACCGCCTATGCCGCCATGCCCTGGGGTGAAGCCGTTAAGTCACCGGGGGCCAGCCTGCAATGGCGTCTGGATCTGCTGCAGGGACTGGCAGGAACCCAGCCGGAGCCGGATGCTCCCTGGCTTGCGGTGGTTAGCCCCTCGGACCTGGGCAGCAGCAATCCTCTGCTGCTCGACTGGCTGATCTGGAACGCACCGCTGCAGAACCTCCGGGAAGGTGACGGCCGCTGGAGACTGCGAATCAGCGTGAATGGCGACAGTTTCCTGGTCGATCGCCAGGAAGCCCTCTGGCTGAAAGCCGCTGGAAACGGGATCTCAAGTGTGCAGATGGAACTGCTGGATGGCCTTGGTGATCCGATTACTCCAGTCTTCAACAATCAACTGCGCGCCATGCAAGCGCGTCCTGGCGCGCGGCCGGCCTGGATGCAGTCAAAACTCAGCGATGAACAGATGGCACGCCTGCTTGGTGATGCCATTGCTGAGGAGCAGCAAGAGCCTGAACAGAATGAGACGCAACCGGAAAACGCCAGACCCGAGTCATCCACGCAAGGCGACGCTTCTGCTGAGAAGCCAGCGACAGAGGATTCAGACGACACCGGCAGAACTGATCCCAGTGACCGTTCCGAGCCTGTACGGAACGCCACAACGGACCAGGCTGTTGAAGCGGAAGGCTTGCTGACTGGATCGGCGGATGGGTCCACAGGCGAATCCGAGACGGTCACAGGCAGGACAGACGAAGAGGCTTCCGATCGACAGGCTTCCGAGCGCGGAACCGCAGCGATCGAACCCGTCAGCGAGCCTGAAAGGCTGCGGATCACCAGCAGCCTGGGAGGATCAGCCAGGGAGCTGTTGAACGACGATGGCACCCAGCGCTGATCCAACGAGGCCGTTTGCCCTGAACGCTGTCAACTCCACTCCCATCCAGCCGATGGGCGCTTCACTCGCAATGGGCCTGTCAGCGAGTGCCTGGCCACTCCTTCAGCAGCTGCAACACAACGGCCATGCCGACCGGGTGGGACTGACACCTGTCGCAGCCTCAGCACTTCAGCCCTCCATCGGCGACATGTTGGTCGCGCCGGCAGCAGAACTTCTGGCTGGCCAGTGGCTGAGCGGCGGTCCCACGATTGTGATCGGGGCCCTTGGTGCTGTCACCAGGCTGGTGGCACCGCTGCTGAGCGACAAGCAGAACGACCCGGCCGTGGTGGTGATGGATGCCAAGGGTCAACAGATCGTGCCTTTGATTGGGGGGCATGCGGCAGGAGCCGAGCAGCTGGCTCATGAACTGGCTGCGGCACTGGGCGGACAGGTCGTGCTGACCGGGGATGCGGCAAGCCAGCGACGTCTTGCTCTCGATGCCTTCGGAGACGCATGGGGATGGGTGCGCACTGGCAACCATGAGCACTGGCACCAACTGATGATTTCCCAGGCTGCTGGCCAGCCTTTGAATGTGCTTCAGCAGTCAGGAACGGCGCTTTGGCGCAACAGTTCCGCCGGTCAGAACCTCGGCCTCGCCGCAGAGAGCGACAACAGATGCACACTTGCTATCGGTCCGCGTGTCGATGAAGCACCCTGTCGCTGGCATCCAGCCACGCTCTGGATTGGTCTCGGCTGCGAACGACTCAGCAGCCTTGGATTGCTCGCAAGGGCGGTTGATCAGGCTCTTGAGACAGCGGGCATGGCCAAGGAAGCCGTGGCTGGAATCAGCAGCATTGAAGCCAAAGGTGACGAACCGGCCCTGCTGATGTTCTGCGAACAGCGGGGATGGCCTCTGCGACTGCACAGTGCCCCTGCCCTCGCCGAGGTGGCCGTCCCCACACCCTCCGAAGTGGTGAAAGCGGAGATGGGAACGGCATCCGTGGCGGAAGCCTCGGCTCTGCTGTCATCCGGTGAGGGGGCACAGCTCGTGCAGCCCAAGCGGATCGTCCATGCCGCGCCCGGCGAACGAGGCGCTGTGACGGTGGCGATCGCGGAGGCTGCCCATGCCATGGCACCCCGACGGGGAGAGCTGCATCTGATCGGCAGTGGGCCTGGGTCGCTGCAGCTGCTGACGCCCGATGCCCGCGCGGCACTCAGCCGATGCGTCATCTGGGTTGGGTATGGCCTCTACCTTGATTTGCTTGAACCGCTGCGACGCTGCGATCAGGTTCGCGTCGACGGACAGCTCACCCGGGAACGGGATCGCTGCGAACAGGCGCTGGATCTGGCTCGGCAAGGTGCCCGTGTGGCCCTGGTCTCCTCAGGAGACAGCGGCATCTACGGCATGGCCGGTCTGGCTCTGGAGCTCTGGATGGACCTGCCCGAAAGCGAACGTCCTCAGTTCCAGGTGCATCCGGGCCTGTCAGCACTGCAGCTGGCTGCCGCCAGGGCCGGGGCTCCACTGATGCATGATTTCTGCACCATTTCTCTCAGCGACCGGCTCACGCCCTGGGAGGTCATCGAACGAAGACTTGAGGCCGCTGCTGCCGGAGACTTTGTGGTGGCGGTGTACAACCCTCGATCCAGAGAGCGTGACTGGCAGTTAGCCAAGGCGCGGGACATTCTGCTCAGGGCTCGCCCCACAACCACGCCGGTGGTGATGGCGCGCCAGCTCGGACGGAGCGACGAGCAGGTCAGTCTTCACAACCTGGGAAACCTGCGGCCTGAAGACGTGGACATGCTTACGGTGCTGGTAATAGGAAACAGCAGCAGCCGTGTTCAGGACGGTCGCATGGTGACCCCAAGGGGTTACCCAGGTGCCGCCCTGAATTGATGACGACCAGTGCAGTCGGGATGACAGGATTCGAACCTGCGGCCCCTTCGTCCCGAACGAAGTGCGCTACCAAGCTGCGCCACATCCCGATGGCCCGACTGTAGAAGATGACCTCAGTTCTGAAACCTGACTGGTTGCGCGTCAAAGCCCCTCAGCGGGAACGCATCGGAGCTGTTGCCGACCTGCTTCTTGACCTCAAGCTCAACACGGTTTGCCAGGAAGCCAGCTGCCCAAACATCGGGGAATGCTTTGCCGGAGGCACCGCCACATTCCTGATCATGGGGCCGGGGTGTACGCGCGCCTGCCCGTACTGCGACATTGACTTCGACAAGAGCGTTCGCGCCCTGGATCCCACCGAACCGGAACGGCTCGGCGAAGCCGTGGCGCGACTGAAGCTGAAGCATGTGGTGATCACCTCGGTGAACCGTGACGATCTGAGCGATGGGGGAGCCAGCCAGTTCGTTGCCTGCATTGAGCAGGTGAAACAACGCTCTCCGTTCACCACGATCGAACTGCTGATCCCCGACCTGTGCGGAAACTGGGAAGCGCTTGGAACGGTGATGGACGCTGCACCGCACGTGCTCAACCACAACATCGAGACAGTGCCGAGGCTGTACAGGAGAGCAAGGCCTCAGGGCAATTACGAACGCTCTCTGGAACTGCTGAAACGGGTCCGGGAAGGATGGCCGCGGGCTTACAGCAAATCCGGCCTGATGGTCGGTCTCGGAGAGAACGATGAGGAGGTGATCGGGGTGCTGCGCGACCTGCGTGCGCACCATGTCGACATCGTCACCATCGGTCAGTACCTCTCCCCTGGCCCGAGACACTTACCGGTGAACCGATTCGTGACGCCTGAACAGTTCGACAGTTACCGGCGTATCGGAGAAGAAGAGCTGGGGTGTCTTCAGGTCGTCAGCAGTCCACTGACTCGCAGCAGCTATCACGCCGGTGAGGTGCAACGCCTGATGATCAGCCACCCACGCTGACCATCAAAGCTCGTCACCGCTGATCGGGATCCATTCCTGCAATGTCCAGCTCACAAGCCCGGCCTCAATCATCGGGTCGGCTTGCACCCAGCTGAGGGCTTCCTCATAGCTGCAAGCCTCAAAGATCAACAGCCCGCCGCCACCGGGCCGCCCCTCTCCATCCACCAGATAACCGCTGCGGATGCGACGACCAAGCCTGGACTGTGCCATCACCCATCGACGATGAGCCTCGAGGTGGGGCCTGCGCTGATCGATTGGCAGGGAGGCCGTCTCCTGAGTGAAGGTTTCGGTCTTGATGAACCAGCGCACGGTGGGGAAGACCAATCAGGCGGCAACCGCCTGTCTGTCCTCCAGCCCCATGGCAGCGCGTTCACTGGGTGGCACGAGAACCTTGAAACGGTGCCTGGCGGCAGACCAGTCAGCGAGGAGAGCCGCGGCCTTCTCACTGCCGGTGGCGGCGGCATGACGTTCCAGCAAACCCCTGAGCGTGGACTCCTGTTCAGCTGTGGTGATGGGGCAGACCTCCACGATTTCCCGGTTGACGCGCGGCATGACCCGGTCAGCTTCATCAAGAAGGAAGGTCACGCCGCCGGTCATGCCGGCCCCCACGTTGCGGCCGGTGCTGCCAAGCACCACGACCACGCCACCAGTCATGTATTCACAGCAGTGGTCTCCGGCACCTTCAACCACCGTTTGGGCTCCGCTGTTGCGCACACCGAAACGCTCTCCGGCGCGGCCATGAGCGAACAACTCGCCACCGGTGGCTCCATAGAGACAGGTGTTCCCGAGAATCACCTGCTCTCCAGGATTGGCGGTGGAATCAGCCGGCACCAGGGTGATTCGACCGCTGTTCATGCCCTTGCCGACATAGTCATTGGCTTCACCTTCGAGGCGAACATTCATGCCCTGAACCAGGAAAGCCCCGAAGCTCTGTCCAGCGGCTCCGCGGAAGGTGAGATCAAGCTGGCCCAGGAAGCCTCGGTTGCCATGACGCTGAGCGATTTCACCGGACAGACGCGCGCAGACGCTTCTGTCTGTATTGATGATCTCAACGGTACGGCGGATGGATTGATGAGTCTCAACAGCCGCCATCAGCTCGGCGTCGGCCAGAAGCTGGTCTTCCAGGATCGGCCCGTTGCCATGCGCTTGCGCGCTGTGGATCAGCCATGAGCGATCCTCGGAGCCACTGATCGGTGCCAACAGACTGGAGAGATCCACGCACTGGGTTTTGGCCAGCGACACGTCTCGGGGCTGAAGAAGATCGCTGCGACCGATGAGGTCCTCGAGTCGGGCCACTCCCAGCAGGCTCATCAGCTGACGCACCTCCTCGGCGACGTACCAGAAAAAATTGACGACGTGCTCAGGGACCCCGGTGAAGCGTTGACGCAGGTTCTCCTTCTGAGTCGCCACGCCGACCGGGCAGCTGTTGAGGTGGCAAACGCGTGCCATCACACAGCCCTCAGCGATCATGGCGATTGACCCGAAGCCGTACTCCTCGGCACCGAGCAGGGCCGCGATCACCACATCCCAGCCGGTCTTGAGACCGCCGTCGGCCCTGAGCAGAACTCGGTCGCGAAGACCGTTCTCGAGCAGCGCACGATGCACCTCAGTGAGGCCCAGCTCCCAGGGTCCACCGGCATGCTTGATCGAACTCAGCGGGGAGGCACCCGTGCCTCCATCGTGGCCTGAGATCTGGATCACATCCGCGTTGGCCTTGGCCACACCGGCAGCGATCGTGCCGATCCCGATCTCAGCAACCAGCTTGACGCTGACTGGCGCCGCAGGATGAACCTGGTGCAGATCGTGGATCAACTGGGCAAGATCCTCGATCGAATAGATGTCGTGATGAGGCGGTGGTGAAATCAAGGCAACACCGGGCTTGCTGTTGCGCAGCCAGGCGATGTATTTGTCGACCTTCGGGCCGGGAAGCTGACCTCCCTCACCGGGCTTGGCACCCTGAGCCACCTTGATTTCCAGCTGCTTACCGCTTCTCAAGTATTCAGCGGTCACTCCAAAGCGTCCTGAAGCGATCTGCTTGATCGCAGAGCAGGCGGTATCTCCGTTCTGAAGCCCGCCGATGCTGGGGAAGGCGACCGACCGTCCCTCGTGATCCACATCGGTGAGCACCTGAAAACGTGCCGGGTCCTCACCACCCTCGCCACTGTTGCTCTTGCCGCCGATGCGGTTCATCGCCACGGCCAGCACCTCATGGGCCTCCCGCGAGAGAGCCCCGAGGCTCATCCCACCGGTGCAGAAGCGGGTGCAGATGCTTTCCACGCTCTCCACCTGCTCCAACGGCAACGGAGCAGACGCCACCTTGAACTCCAGCAGATCGCGAAGCGCCATCACCGGACGGTTCTCCAGCAACGACTTGTAAGTGGAGAAATGGTCGTAGCCGGGGCCCTGGGCCAGAGCCTTGTGGAGCGCCTTGGACAGTTCAGGGTTGTTGCGGTGATACTCCGCTCCGTTGCGGTATTGAACAAAACCCATGAACTCGAGCTTGCTGCGATTCAGCTCGGGGAACGCCTTGGCATGCATCGACAGAGTTTCGTTCGCCAGTTCGGCAAGGGTCATGCCAGCCACACGGCTGGTCGTGCCGCTGAAGGCGGTGTCGATCACATCGGCACCGAGGCCGATCGCCTCGAAGATCTGTGCGCCGTGGTAGCTGGCCAGCAGCGAAATGCCGATCTTGGAAAGGATTTTTCTGAGACCGTTTTCCAGAGAGATGCGCACATTGGCCTGAACCTGATCAGCACTGAGGTCTGGAAGTTTTCCCTGCTCGATCCGTTTTCGTGTTTTGGGGTGCTGGAGCCAGTGGCGCGTGGTCTCCCAGGTCAGCCAAGGACAGACCGCGCTGGCGCCGTAGCCGATCAGACAGGCCATGTGATGCGTGCTCCAGCACTGCGCGGTGTCAATCACCAGTGAGCAGCGCAAACGCAGCTTGCGGCGCAGCAGATGGTGATGAACGGAACCCACGGCGAGCAGCGCCGGGATCGCCACCGTCGTGGCTGTCAGGGGTGTGGCCCCGCCATCGGAATCCACACGGTCGGAGAGCACCAGAACCTGGGCACCGTCATTCACAGCTCGCTCAGCCGCCTGGCACAGGGCATCAAGTACGGATTTGAATCCGCCGGTGCAGGATTCAACAGCCACCTGGGTGGAGAGGTACTGCACCGGCAGACCCTGCTGGCTGATCCCGTCGAGTTCGGCCTCATTGAGCACAGGGGTGTCCAGATGAATCACCGAGGCGGCTTCCGCCTGAGGCTTCAATGCCGGACGGCGTTCTCCCAGATGCATCTCGAGACTCATCACCAGCTGTTCCCGCAGGGGATCAATCGGCGGGTTGGTGACCTGAGCGAAACGCTGCTTGAAATAGTCGTAGAGAAGATGAGGCTTGTCGGAGAGCACTGCCAGTGGGATGTCATCTCCCATGCAGAAGGTGGGCTCCTTCCCGAGTGCGGCCATGTCTCCGATGATCAGATCGAAATCCTCTGCGGTGAAACCCATGGCGGTCTGCAGTCGCAACAGGTCGAGTTCTCCAACCTGCTGGGACTGGGTCCACGGTTGTGGACGCACATTGCGGCGGTGTTGCTTCAGCCAGTCGCCATAGGGAAAGCGTTTTGCGGCGTCTTCCTTCACCAACCAGTTGTCCAGGAGCTGACCGGTCTGCAGATCCACCGCCAGCATCTGCCCAGGGCCAAGTCGACCTTTCTGAACAATGGTCTTGCCGCTGAGGTCCACGACGCCGGTCTCGGAGCCCATGATCACGAAACCGTCCTGCGTGGAGCACCAGCGAGCCGGGCGGAGACCGTTGCGGTCAAGCGTTGCACCAACACGCTTGCCATCGGCGAACACCAGCAATGCCGGGCCATCCCATGGTTCCTGGATTCCAGCATTGAATTCGTACATCGCCGTGACATCAGGACGGCTGTCGAGATCAGGCTGATTACGGAACGCCTCGGGCACGAGGGTGATCAGGCTGTCAGTGACTGATCGTCCACTGCGAACCATCAGCTCGAGCGTCGCATCAAGGTTGGCTGAATCGCTGAAGGCAGGATTGACCACGGGGTTGAGATCGTCCGCTGCTTCACCCCAAACGCCAGCGAGACTGGCTTCAGAAGCCTTGGCCCAGTTGAGATTGCCCAGCAGGGTATTGATCTCGCCGTTGTGACCCAGCAACCGCATCGGCTGCGCCAGAGGCCAGCGGGGAAGAGTGTTGGTGCTGAAACGGCGGTGGTAGACGGCAAAGCTCACCTCAAATCGTGAGTCACGCAGATCGGCGTAGTACCGGGCAAGAACCTCCGAACGCACCATGCCCTTGTAGACAACGGTTCGGCTGCTCAGGGATGCGACGTAGAAGTCACGTGACTGCTCAAATCCCCAGGCCTCACGGGCCCTCGCACCAACCCGGCGCCGGAGACGCAGCAGCAGTGCTTCGAAGGCATCACCTTCAGCTGCGCCCTTGACCAGCCACTGCTCAATCACGGGAGCCGTTTCACGGGCCATGGGCCCGAGCACCGCAGGGTCGACAGGCACCTCGCGCCAACCGGCGAACTGCAGACCGAGGGCAACTGACTCTTCCTCGAAGAATCGGCGAGCCTGCTGACGCCGTTCAGCATCCGCTGGCAGAAACATCATTCCAAGGCCCTTGGCATCAGCGGCTTCCGGCCAAATTGCCCTGAGATAAGACCAAGGAATTTCACAGAGAATGCCCGCACCGTCTCCGGAGTCGGAGTCACCTCCGCATCCGCCGCGGTGTTCCATGCAACCGAGGCCACGCAGGGCCTGTTGCAGAACCCAATGGCTGGGATGCCCCTGCATCTGCGCAAGGAAACCCACGCCACAGGCATCCTTTTCACCAGCCACAGCCTGGGGCGCAGCGCTGTCGCTGTATGGCCAGGAGGAGCCGGTGAGGTGAGTCATGACCTGGAAAAGAGTCGGGCTGACCCCGCTCTGGATGCAACATCCAACACGGGGCAATTTCGAATCCTAAGGATTGGCCACCCCGGCTAGCGTCTGCGCATGTTTTCGCCACCACCCCCTCCGATTCCGGTCGCTGAAGTGCGCGGAGCTGACCAGATCACCGGCAGCGAATTGAAGGTCGGAGGGATCGCATCCAAAGGTGCATGGCAGTGGATCGGTCCCGATCAAGCCTCTCCGCTGGAGCTTTGGATCCCCCTGGATCTGCTGATCGGACGCCTGGGTTTTCAACGGGTTGGCGGCGGCGACGACGCAACCCTGGAGTGGTTCGGCAACCGCGCAGCTTTGGCAACGCTGGCCAAGCGCTCCCTCGACGATGAGGTGGCGATTAACGCCGCACCTTGGCTCAAGCGGGTGAATGCCACAACCAGCCGTCGAGACGGAGTCCTGTCGATTTCGCTGAAAGCGCCCAGGGTTCAGAAACTGCGCCAGGGGCGCGGCAGCACAGCAGGTCGGCTGGTGCTCGACCTCACCGGTCCTGCGCTGATGCAACGTCAGAACGATGACTTGCTGCTTGGGGTTTCAATCACTGCCGTTCAGGAAGTGCAGTTACGCCGGATCGGCCTGCAGGTCAAACGCGAAAGACAGGGACTGCGACTCAAGGACAGCGCCGATCGCCCGACACTCACACTCGCATCACCTTGGCGGATCGTGATCGATGGGCTGAGTGGCTCAACGCCCAGAGCTCGTTCCAGCGGCAATGCCTTTCAGGCGGCTCTGCTCAATCCTGAGATTCAGGCGGAAAGCCGCAGAGGGCTTGTTTTTGATGTGCGTACGATTCGTGTCGGAGTCAAGCCGGTGAGGATCTACAGGGCCGGTGCTCCCTTCAACAGCAGGTCCCTTGTCCTCCGACCACTCGCGGCTCGAGGTGCACAGACAGGTATCCGTTTCCTCCGCCAGCTGGCACAGCCGGAGCAGGCTCTGCTGGCCGTGAACGGGGGGTTCTTCAATCGGGTTCGTCAGCTGCCTCTAGGCGCACTGAGAGTTGACGGAACCTGGCTGTCGGGCCCGATTCTCAACAGAGGAGCCATCGGCTGGACGCCAGGCAAACGCCTTCTTTTCAACCGTCTGCGCCTCGATCAGGTGATGCAGGTCAAGGGAGGACGACGCTGGGGCCTGGGATTTCTCAACAGTGGATATGTCCAACGCGGCCTGAGCCGATACACCCGAGCTTGGGGTCCGTTCTACAAGGCCCTCAGCGGGGAGGAGAAGGCCATCACGGTGCGGGATGGAGTCATCACCGACCAGCATGACCGCTCCGAGCTGAATCGTGGCGTTCCTCTCTCGCCCGGTAGCTCCCTGATCGTCTCGCGTGCCGGAGCACCGCTTCCGGCTCAACCCGGTGATCAGGTCAGCATCCGCCTCAGAGCCTCCACACCGGTGGGAGAGCAACCACAGGTGCTGGCTGGTGGTCCACTTCTGCTGAAAAACGGTCAGACCGTGCTGCAAGGTCGCCAGGAAGGCTTCAGTGCAGGGTTTCTCTCCCTCTCTGCACCGAGAACAGTCGTGGCACAGGATCGCAGTCGCGTCTGGCTGATGACAATCGACGGCAGTTCGGGCAGTGACCCCACGCTGCTGGAGACCACACTGGCCCTTCGCCAGCTGGGAATGCTCGATGCCCTCAATCTTGATGGCGGCAGTTCCACCACACTTCTGGCAGCCAATCGGACCGTGATGACCGGGAGGGGCGTGACACCGAGGGTCCAGAACGGCCTTGGACTGGTTCGCCGCTGATCAACGGCTGGCACACTGAACCATCTCCTGAGCTTCGGACCATGGGTGCCTCGCTGCAAATCACTGCAACTGCAGCAGCCGAACTGGGGCGTCAGGCGGCTGTTGCAGGCACCCCAGGGGTGATGCACCTTGACCTCACGGCAGGGCACTGTGAGCAGAACGTCATCCGGCTTCAGCCAGGGCGCCTGAGCGGAACGCCTGTCGCCAGAGCGGACGGAGTGACCCTGCATGTCCCCGATGCTCAGCGCGAGTTGGTGGAGGGTCTGACGCTCGACTATCGCAGCGATATCAGTGGTGGTGGCTTTCTGATCCTCAGCAGTGATGCGGTGCGTTGCTGCGCCTGCGGCAGTGCTTTCAGCCGCCTTTGATCAAACCCGGAAGGTCGACCCGGTATGGTGATGGATTGTCGAACCAGGTCGGATCTCCGGCCGCCAAGCGACCGTCGATGCCAACCATTCAGCAACTGATCCGCACTGAGCGCCAGAGCTCGAAGGCGAAAACCAAATCGCCTGCTCTGAAGGCCTGCCCCGAACGCCGTGGTGTTTGCACCCGTGTGTACACATCCACTCCCAAAAAGCCCAACTCGGCTCTGCGGAAAGTGGCCCGTGTGCGCCTGACCTCCGGATTCGAGGTCACCGCCTACATCGGTGGTATCGGCCACAATCTTCAGGAGCACTCGGTTGTGTTGATCCGCGGCGGTCGTGTCAAGGATCTGCCCGGGGTTCGCTACCACATCATTCGCGGCACTCTTGACACCGCAGGGGTCAAGGACCGTCGACAGTCCCGTTCCAAGTACGGCGCCAAGTCACCGAAGGAATGATCTGCAACGGTCCTCTTCAGGACCGTGTCCAGTGCATCACCTTCACCTTTCTCCGTTCCTTTGTCATTTGACAGTCCATGTCACGCCGTAACGCCGCCGTCAAGCGCCCGGTCCTTCCTGATCCCCAGTTCAACAACCGACTGGCCACCATGCTGGTGGCACGGTTGATGAAGCACGGCAAGAAGTCCACGGCACAGCGGATCCTGTCCGACGCGTTCAGTCTGATCAGCGACCGCACCGGTGGCGATCCCATCGAACTCTTCGAGACGGCCGTGAAGAACGCCACTCCCCTGGTGGAAGTGCGCGCTCGCCGCGTGGGTGGTGCCACTTACCAGGTGCCTATGGAAGTGCGCCAGGAACGCGGTACCGCCATGGCCCTGCGCTGGCTGGTGAGTTTTTCCCGTGCTCGCAATGGCCGCAGCATGGCCCAGAAGCTCGCCGGTGAACTGATGGATGCCGCCAACGAAGCCGGCAGCGCCGTTCGCAAACGCGAAGAAACCCACAAGATGGCAGAAGCCAACAAGGCTTTCGCCCACTATCGCTACTGATCCAACCCCGCCCTGAAGCCTCGATTGCTCAGGGCGGACCTGTAGGATCTCACCCGCCTTTTTACGCCCCACCCCGGAGTTTCCTGTGGCTCGCGCCTTTCCCCTGGAACGCGTCAGAAATATTGGTATCGCTGCCCACATTGATGCGGGCAAAACCACCACGACAGAACGAATTCTGTTCTATTCCGGCGTGGTTCACAAGATCGGTGAGGTGCACGACGGTGCAGCGGTGACCGACTGGATGGCCCAGGAGCGCGAGCGAGGCATCACCATCACCGCCGCGGCCATTTCCACCAGCTGGAAGGATCACCGCATCAACATCATCGACACGCCTGGGCACGTGGACTTCACCATTGAGGTGGAGCGTTCCATGCGTGTGCTCGATGGTGTGATCGCTGTGTTCTGCGCAGTCGGTGGCGTCCAGCCCCAGTCGGAAACCGTCTGGAGACAGGCTGACCGCTACTCGGTGCCCCGCATGGTGTTCGTCAACAAGATGGACCGCACCGGTGCCGACTTCCTGAAGGTTCACGGACAGATCAAGGATCGCCTCAAGGCCAATGCCGTCCCGATTCAGCTGCCCATCGGTGCTGAAGGAGAACTGAGCGGAATCATCGACCTTGTGGCCAATCAGGCTCACATCTACAAGGACGATCTCGGTCAGAACATCGAAGTCACCGATGTTCCCGCTGACATGAAGGATCAGGTCGATGAATGGCGCAACGTCCTGATGGAAACCGTTGCCGAAAACGATGAAACACTGATCGAGAAGTTCCTGGAGACCGGTGAACTGTCTCTCGATGAACTCAAGAACGGCATCCGCGAAGGTGTTCTGAAGCACGGCCTGGTCCCTGTTCTCTGCGGTTCAGCCTTCAAGAACAAAGGTGTGCAGCTGGTGCTCGACGCTGTCGTCGACTACCTTCCGGCGCCAGTGGATGTCCCCCCGATTCAGGGCGTGTTGCCCAACGGCAAGGAAGCCGTTCGTCCCTCCGACGACAAAGCTCCCTTCAGCGCTCTGGCCTTCAAGGTGATGGCCGATCCCTACGGCAAGCTCACCTTCGTTCGGATGTACTCCGGCGTTCTTGAGAAGGGCAGCTATGTGCTCAACTCAACCAAAGACAGCAAAGAGCGCATCTCCAGGTTGGTCGTGCTCAAGGCTGATGACCGCGAGGAAGTCGATGCATTGCGCGCCGGTGATCTCGGTGCTGTTCTGGGTCTGAAGAACACAACCACCGGCGACACCCTCTGCTCCGTTGAGGATCCGATCGTCCTGGAGACCCTGTTCGTGCCCGAGCCGGTGATCTCCGTGGCCGTTGAGCCCAAGACCAAGGGCGATATGGAGAAACTCTCCAAAGCTCTGGTCGCATTGGCCGAAGAAGATCCCACCTTCCGTGTCAACACGGATGCAGAAACCGGTCAGACCGTGATCGCCGGCATGGGTGAGCTTCACCTGGAGATCCTTGTCGACCGGATGCTCCGTGAATTCAAGGTGGAAGCCAACATCGGTGCTCCCCAGGTGTCCTACCGCGAAACCATTCGCGCTTCATCACGCGGCGAGGGCAAGTTCTCTCGTCAGACCGGCGGTAAGGGTCAGTACGGCCACGTGGTGATCGAAATGGAGCCGGGCGAACCTGAATCCGGCTTTGAATTCATCAACAAAATCGTTGGTGGTGTCGTTCCCAAGGAATTCATCAAGCCTTCCGAAATGGGCATGAAGGAGACCTGTGAGTCCGGCGTGATTGCTGGATTCCCGATGATCGACGTCAAAGTCACCATGGTCGACGGTTCATATCACGATGTGGACTCGTCGGAGATGGCATTCAAGATTGCCGGTTCGATGGCCTTCAAGGATGCGGTCAAGAAGTGCAATCCAGTACTTCTTGAGCCGATGATGAAGGTCGAGGTCGAGGTCCCCGAGGATTTCCTCGGCTCGATCATCGGCGACCTGTCCTCCCGCAGGGGCCAGGTCGAAGGTCAGGCAATTGACGATGGCACGTCAAAAGTCTCGGCCAAGGTGCCCTTGGCCGAGATGTTCGGCTACGCCACCGAACTCCGATCCATGACCCAGGGTCGGGGTATTTTCTCGATGGAATTCAGCCACTATGAGGATGTTCCTCGCAACGTGGCCGAGGCCATCATCTCCAAGAATCAGGGCAATTCCTGATCTCTATTTCCACTTAAATCCACCCCCGATTCTTTAACTAAAATGGCACGCGAGAAGTTCGAAAGGAACAAGCCCCACGTCAACATCGGCACCATCGGCCACGTTGACCACGGCAAGACCACCCTGACCGCCGCGATCACCAATGTGCTCGCGAAAAAAGGACAGGCACAGGTTCAGGATTACGCCGACATCGACGGTGCACCCGAAGAGCGTGAGCGCGGTATCACCATCAACACCGCGCACGTCGAATACGAGACTGATTCCCGTCACTACGCCCACGTGGACTGCCCCGGTCACGCGGACTATGTGAAGAACATGATCACCGGTGCCGCTCAGATGGACGGCGCGATTCTCGTGTGTGCCGCCACCGACGGCCCCATGGCCCAGACCAAGGAGCACATCCTTCTGGCCAAGCAGGTGGGCGTGCCTGCACTGGTGGTTGCACTGAACAAGTGCGACATGGTCGATGACGAGGAAATCATCGAACTGGTGGAAATGGAGATCCGCGAACTGCTCTCCAGCTACGACTTCCCTGGCGACGACATTCCCGTGGTCCAGGTCTCCGGACTGAAGGCCATCGAAGGAGAGGCTGAGTGGGAAGCCAAGATCGAGGAACTGATGGCGGCTGTTGACGCCAACATCCCCGAGCCTGAGCGCGAGGTTGACAAGCCTTTCCTCATGGCCATCGAGGACGTGTTCTCCATCACCGGCCGCGGCACCGTGGCGACCGGTCGTATCGAGCGCGGCATGGTCAAAGTCGGCGAAGAGATTGAAATCGTCGGCATCAAGGACACCCGTAAGACCACCGTCACCGGCGTGGAAATGTTCCGCAAGCTGCTGGATGAGGGCATGGCTGGCGACAACGTTGGTCTGCTGCTCCGCGGTATCCAGAAGGAAGAGATTGAGCGCGGCATGGTGCTGGTGAAGCCCGGCTCCATCACCCCTCACACCAAGTTTGAGGGTGAGGTGTATGTGCTCAAGAAGGAAGAGGGTGGCCGTCACACCCCCTTCTTCGCTGGATATCGTCCGCAGTTCTACATTCGGACCACCGATGTGACCGGCCAGATCACCGCTTTCACCGCTGACGATGGCAGCGATGTGGAAATGGTCATGCCCGGCGACCGCATCAAGATGACCGGCGAGCTGATCTGTCCTGTGGCCATTGAGCAGGGCATGCGCTTCGCCATCCGTGAAGGTGGCCGCACCATCGGTGCTGGCGTCGTCTCCAAGATCATCGAGTGATCTAGATCGGGATGGTCTGATAGCAGTCAGACCATCCTTTAACATTCCAAAACGACACGAACGTTGCCGAGTCACGTTCGATCTGCACCTCGACAATCCACCTCTCGTGATCTCCGCAGGAGATTTCTTCGCGCTTCATGTCCACTGCAATTGCCCAGCAGAAGATCCGCATCCGCCTGAAGGCGTTTGACCGCCGCATGCTGGATCTGTCTTGCGACAAGATTATTGAAACCGCCGATAACACTGCAGCAACGGCGATCGGGCCCATCCCTCTTCCCACCAAGCGCAAGATTTACTGCGTTCTCCGCTCACCCCACGTGGATAAGGATTCCAGGGAGCATTTCGAGACCCGGACCCACCGCCGGATCATCGATATCTACAGCCCTTCAGCCAAGACCATCGATGCTCTGATGAAGCTCGATCTTCCCAGCGGCGTGGATATTGAAGTCAAGCTCTGAGCCGAGCCCGTTCAATCGGTCAGCTGCCTAGGATTCGAGCCCTCGACGAATTCCTGCGTGGCTGACCTGTCCGTCAGAGAGCTTCCGTTATTTCCTCTGCCGGACGTCGTTCTGTTCCCCAGCGACGTTCTGCCGCTGCACATCTTCGAGTCGCGCTATCGGATGATGCTGCAGAGCGTTCTGGAAAGCGATCGCCGCTTTGGTGTCGTTCGCTGGGATCCACGCAGTCAGAGCATGGCCACCATCGGCTGCTGCGCCGAAGTGATCCAGCATCAGACCGGTGATGATGGTCGCAGCAACATTGTGACGCTCGGGCAACAGCGCTTCAGAGTGCTGAATGTGACCCGTGAAACCCCATTCCGCAGCGCCATGGTGAGCTGGATTGAGGATGACCCTGAAGACGATATTGATCAGCTTCACACGCTCAGTGAATCGGTCACCAAGGCACTGAGAGACGTGGTTGAGCTGACCGGCAAACTCACCGATTCCCCGACCGCACTGCCCGAGGATCTGCCCGACCTACCCAGGGAGCTGTCGTTCTGGATCGGTGCTCACCTTGGTGGCCCGGTTGCGGATCAGCAACAGGAACTGCTGGAGCTCACGAGCACCCGGACCCGACTCGAACAGGAGTTCGAGATGCTCGATGAAACCCGCCGCCAGCTTGCAGCTCGCACCGTGCTGCGCGACACCCTGTCCTCCGCCGATTCCGGCAACGGTTGATGTCTCTCTCCACGTTTCTTGGTCCGGCGGTGCTCGGACTCGCCGCCGCTGCTGGCGCCTACACACTCTGGAGCCGACGCAGCAGGGCCTACCAGTCCAGTGAAAGCGTTGCCTCTGCCTATGACGCCTGGACCGAGGACCGACTGCTTGAAACCCTCTGGGGTGAACATGTGCATCTCGGGCATTACGGAGACCCACCGGTTCGACGCGATTTCCGGCGTGCCAAAGCCGATTTCGTGCACGAACTGGTCCACTGGAGTGGTTTGGATCGCCTGCCCCCGGGATCAAAGGTGCTCGACGTGGGCTGCGGGATCGGCGGCAGCGCAAGAATTCTGGCCAGGGACTATGGCTTTGATGTGCTGGGTATCAGCATCAGTCCCGCACAGATCAAACGTGCCACAGATCTCACGCCTGCAGATCTGTCCTGCCGTTTTGAAGTGATGGACGCACTGAACCTGACGCTTGCGGATGCTGCATTTGACGGCGTCTGGAGCGTTGAAGCGGGTCCGCACATGCCCGACAAGCAGCGTTTCGCCGACGAACTGCTGCGAGTGCTGAAACCCGGTGGTGCTTTGGCTGTCGCCGATTGGAACCGTCGTGATCCTCGTGATGGTGCACTGGATGCTCGTGAGCGCTGGGTCATGCATCAGCTTCTGACTCAGTGGGCTCATCCCGAATTCGCCAGCATTCCAGGTTTCCAGCACAACCTGGAATCCAGCAATCTCCGCCGAGGACTCATTGACACGGGCGACTGGACCAGAGCCACCCTGCCCTCATGGAATGATTCGATCCTTGAGGGATTCCGCAGGCCAGCTGCGGTGCTCAGACTTGGTCCTTCCGCCCTGCTTCAGGGCCTGCGCGAAACCCCCACCTTGATGTTGATGCGCTGGGCTTTCGCGCGAGGGATGATGCAGTTCGGCGTCTTCCGCCTCGCCACCGATCAGGTGAGCTCCGAGCTGGGATAGGCACCAAAGTCGGCCAGATGTTCACAGAGCGGTCTGAGCAGTGCCTCGAGTTGCATCAACACGTCATGCGCTCCGGAACTGGGCAGCTCCACATCCACAAAGAAGACGTATTCACCAAGCTCCCGTTTCGACGGTCTCGACTCGATCCTGCTCATGTTCAGGCCAAGGCCTGCAATGGCCTGCAACGCTTCGATCAGGGCCCCAGGAGCATTGCGGTGCAATGAGAATGCCAGGCTTGCGACCTGTCCATCACGCAGACGCTCTCCGCGATGAAGCAACAGGAAGCGCGTTCTGTTCCCGGCCACATCATTCACCGGGAACGCCAGTTCCCCGAGACCCTGCCGTTCTCCAACAGATCGATCCGCAATCGCTGCTCTGAAGCGGCTGCCTTTCACCATCCGAGCCGCTTCCGCTGTGGATGTGGTCGGCAGCTGGAGCGCCTGAGGCAGATGGGTCGCCAGCCAACCGCTGCATTGCGCCAACGCCTGGGGGTGTGACAGCACTTCGGTCACGCCCTCGATCGAACCACTGCTGAGCAGAGCGTGGCGGATCGGGAGAACCAATGCGCGGCGGATGCACAGATCGGGGTGGGACCAAAGCGCATCGAGGCTGGCCGTGACGCCGCCCTCCACGGAATTCTCGACAGGCACCACGGCAGCATCGCAACGGCCATCCGCCACGTGATCAACCACTGAACGCAGCCCTGTGCATGCCACCAGTTCCGCATCACTGATCTGTTCCAGCCGGAGCATCTCCAGCGCGGCACGCTCGCCATAGGTGCCTTCCGGCCCGAGAAACGCCATCCGCATCGGCATGGATCCAAGCACTTGCATCGATAGGATCATGCCGCGTCAGCACAAGGGGCATGACCCTTGCCTTCCGCGCCAGTCAGCATCTCGATCTGCCGGTCGCCAACCAGAGCGAGCACCTGCGCAGTTACCTGCGACAGGAAGACCGGGTGATCAAAGCACTTCTGGATGAGCGTCAGCTCGAGAGAATCGGGCCCGGTCGCTACCGGTACACCGTCACCACACTGCAGGTGTTTCAGCTGCAGGTCTGCCCCGTCGTGTTGCTGAAGATCGAACAGGGTGATGGAAGGATCTCGATGCAGGCGACCGATGCGACCCTCGAAGGGCTTGGCCTTGTGGATGACTTCCAGCTGAGCCTGGAGGCACTGCTGGAAGTTGGTGATCAAGGTTTGCAGGGTGAGGCGATGTTGGGTGTGAATGTGAGTCAGCCACCTCTGCTGAAGCTGATTCCCAAACGGGTGCTGGAAAGCACTGGCGAGTCAATCCTCAGCGGCATCCTGATGACGATCAAAGGCCGTGTCGGACGACAGCTGGTCAAGGATTTTCAGGAATGGTGCCTGCAGTCCACGGCACAACAGCAAGCAAACACAGAGCTGAGCTCAGGAAGCAGCGAACACCTTGGTGAGGAAGGTGTGACGGTGCATCGGCGTGGGTCCTGAGGCCAGCAAGGCCGCTCGATGTTGGGCGGTGCCGTATCCAGCATGCCGTTCCAGTGCATAGCCAGGGAAACGGTTGGCAAGGCGACGGATCAACGCATCTCTGGCTTCCTTCGCCAGAACACTGGCGGCAGCGATCGACGCCTCTTTGCTGTCACCGCGAACAATGGTGCGCTGAGGTCCTTTCCAGAGTCGTAGCGGCAGAACGCCATCCACCAGCACGAGTTCAGGACTGCAGGGAAGCCTCTCAAGAGCACGGAGCATGGCAAGCTCCGTTGCCACCCTGATGCCCATGGCATCCACATCGCGCGCAGCCGCCTGACCGAGTGCCCAGCAGGTGGCACGGGCTTCAATCTCGGGAACCAGCGCAGCCCGACGTCTGGGCGAAAGCGCTTTGCTGTCAGTCAGACCGAGATCGGAAAGGTCCTGTGCTGCAGATTCGCTGAGGCAGACCGCCGCGGCGAACACGGGGCCGAACCAGCAGCCACGGCCCACCTCATCGACACCAACAATCACTCGGCAGCGGCGGAAGACCGACGGCGACGACGCCCCGGACGCGCTTCCTCAACAGGCTTCTCAGGTTCGCTCTCTGCAGCGGCAACCGGTTCAGGCGGCTGCGACTGCCGATCAGCAACCGCTACAGACGATGACTGAGCCTCATCCGCACCAGACACCTCCAGCGGCGTGATCTCAACAAGTAGCGGTGCCTCAGAAGCGGTTTCGGCGGCGACGGGGGCGGGAGCCGCTGCTGCGGGTGCATGCCTGCCTCCACCTCGACCACCCCGGGAACCACGGCGGCGGCGGCGACCTGAACTGGCCGCCAACTGCTGACGAGCCTCCTCCAGGACTGTGTCGGCATCTTCGCCAGGACGAACCACCCGGACCAGCAGGTTGTCGGTTTCCGGAGCTGGATCCAGCAGCAGAACTGGATTGAGGCCCAACCATCCGTAGACCCTCTCCTGATCGTCGTCCATCGGGACAGCGATCAGTTCGGGATCCTGACGCCGATTGGCGCCCGCCGGTTCAGTGGCCTCCGTTGTGGATTCACCCGCGACCGCTGGCTCCAGACCGGACTCAACCGGAGGGCTCTCGCTGGTGGCCGTGGCGCGGCCGCGACCACCACGGCGACGACGTCCGCCTCCGGCGTCGGCTGGGGCAGCGACTTCGGCACGCGCAGAAGCCGCGGATCTCACCAGACCGGTGGCGGAGGCCAGAGGCTGCAGCAGATCCTTGCCGGGCAGAACAGCCACATGACCCAGACCACCACAGCTGGGGCAGGCACGACCAAACAGCTCATAGAGGTTCTGACCCTGACGCTTGCGGGTCAGCTCCACCAGACCCAGCTCGGTGAGCTGAGCGATCTGGGGGCGGGCTGAATCATCCCGGATGGCGGTGGTGAAATGTTCCAGCAGCTGTAACTGATCACGGCGGGAATCCATGTCGATGAAGTCGACGATGATCACGCCACCGATGTTGCGCAGCTTCAGTTGCCGCCCGATCTCAGCGGCGGCCTCGCAGTTTGTCCACAACACCGTTTCCCTGGCATTGGCGGAACGGGTGAAGGATCCCGAGTTCACATCGATGACGGTGAGAGCCTCGGTGGGCTCAATGATCACGTAGCCACCGGAGGGAAGATCCACCCTCGGCTTCAAGGCATCACGGATGGCGGCGTTGACCTTGAAGTGCTCGAGAAGCTCGTTGGATTCGTTGTGCGCCTCCACCAACACGTTGGCCCCTTCCTGTCCCAGGAAGTTGCTCACACGATCCACTGCGGAGGCGTCATCCACCACGACGCGCACCAGTTCAGGCCCGGTGTGATCGCGCAGGATGCGATGAATGAAATCCTCATCCCGGTTGAGCAGAACAGGCGGGGTTGCGGTTTCAGCGGCTTTCTGGATGGCTTCCCACTGACGCAGCAGGGACTCGAGGTCATCAATGAGCAGGTCTTCACTGATCCCCTCGGCTTCCGTGCGCACGAGCAGACCAGCTCCCGGCGGTTTCACCAGAACGCCAAGTGCCCTCAGGCGATTGCGCTCCCCTTCAGCGCTGATGCGACGGGAGATATTCACTCCCTGACCACTGGGCTGCAGCACCAGATAGCGGCCGGGAAGCGCCAGATTGCCGGTGAGACGAGGCCCTTTGGTGCCGGTGGGCTCTTTCATCACCTGGACCAGCACTTTCTGGCGCGGTTCAAGCAGTTCTGTAATCCCTGCGGCTCCTTTCTTGAGGCGCAACGGCCCCAGATCGGTGACATGGATGAAACCGTTTTTCTCGCTCTCTCCGATATTCACGAAGGCGGCGTCGATTCCGGGAAGCACGTTCTCAACCGTGCCGAGGTAGACGTC
This sequence comes from uncultured Synechococcus sp., assembly GCA_913052185.1. GTDB lineage: Bacteria > Cyanobacteriota > Cyanobacteriia > PCC-6307 > Cyanobiaceae > Synechococcus_C. Next base: position 24,307 of record CAJXFG010000010.1, read on the forward strand.
ACCGATCTGATAGCGGCCTTGCGCCACGATCAGCTCATCAACACGGTCATCGGACAGAACGGCCGCAATGCGCAGCTGTTCAGCGATGACGATTTGCTGGGGCATAAACAGGAACTGACGACGCCCGTCAGGACAGATTCCGATCCATGGACCGTCAGGCCCATTGCACGGGGGTGAATTGAAATTGCTTTGGAAAGACCCTGAGGTCGAAATGGCACGGAGTGCATCACTCCTATGGCCGATCCACATCAGCGCAAGGGCGCTGGCAGGAGCGGAGGCCTAGGCCTCTCGTTCCAAACAATGATTGGGACAAGAAGACCGGGACGAATCCGTGGCTCAAGCCTCTGGATTGAAGTCCTGAGTTGAACTTAGCACTGCAGCAGAGCGAGTTCCATCCGCCGAACACGGGACAGTGACAACTCCAAACCCAGTTGTTGTGAGAGCCACAGCTGCACCTGGGCTGGCTTCAGGCTGCGTCCCTGGGGATCCACCGCAGCGAGCAGCTCCAGCTCAGCACTGCAGCCGCCCCGACCGGATGAGCTCTCGACCAGCTCGAGGACGCGCAGTCCCTGCAACAGATCGCGAACATCCCGACGGCGAGGACGCCCCTTTTTGTCGGTGTCCTCCCAGATCAGCTCACTCTGATCGAGCAGGGCCATGACAGCCTGCGACCAGGCGGCGGAATCGCTCCGCGACGACCGCTGAGAGCCGCTGAGAACGAAGCGCCAGCGACTGGACAGCAACTGCTGAGCAAGGCTGGGGGACGACACAGCCACCTCCTCTGCCGTGATCAGACGCAATCCCGGAGGCAAAGCCTGCTGCCAACGCTCCATCACCGTCACCGCATTCACCGGCTCGACAAATTCCAGGTCCATCCATTCGCCTTCACCTTCAACGCCAAGGGGAAGTGCCAGGGCCAGCTGCAGCCGAGGCAAGGGATGAAAACCACCTGTGAAACTCACGGGCAGGCCGGTCCTGCGCAAGGCGCGCTCCAGGAGACGCACCAGATCCAGATGACTGAGCAGCGCCATTGCACCGGTTTTGCTGAAACGAAAGCGAAGGCGACAGGCACGCTCACTCGGCGGCGCCTGCTGAGGTTTGGCCACAGGAACCTCAGGTGGAGCCACCACAACGTTGTGGCCCAGATCAGGGCCACAGACACCGCAGCTGCTGCACGCTTCGAAAGAGCAATCAGGCACGACGCTCGAAGCCAGTGCGTGCTGCAGATCCTTCGCAAGCCAGTCCTTGTCGATGCCACTGTCGATGTGATCCCAGGGCAGGGGTTGGCGGCAGAACGCCTCGAGATCATCACGATCCAGAGCCGACACGGCAGACCAGCCGCCGAGCTCCATCTGCCGGTAACGCCCCTCCAGTCCGGCTACGGCAATGGCAGTGGTCCAGGCGTTGTAGGTGCGATCGAGAGCCTCAAACCAGGCATCCATCCCCGCGCCGGCACGCCAGGCCGCTTCAATCACAGGCGCCAGCCGCCGATCTCCACGGCCCACAAAATCCTCCATCGCTGAAAGGCGCACATCCGTGAAGTTGAAGCGCACGCCCCGAAGGCGTCGACCGGCGTCACGGAGGAGCTGCTGACGGCGGAGAAATTCGGAGGTGGACACGCTGTGCCACTGAAAAGGCGTGTGCGGCTTCGGCGTGAAGTTGCTGATGGTGGTGTTGAGGCTGAGGCGGCCCAGATCGCGGCAACACTCCTGAAGCATCCGGCAGGTTTCGGCAATCCCGAGCACGTCGGCATCGGTCTCTCCCGGCAGCCCGATCATGAAATAGAGCTTGACCTTGCGATATCCGTTCTGCATGGCTGTACGGATGCCCTGCAGCAGGTCGTCGTCGGTCAGTCCCTTGTTGACGATGTCCCGCAGACGCTGAGTGCCCGCTTCCGGAGCGAAGGTGAGACCGGCCTGGCGTGCCCCGCCAAGAATGTGGGCGATGTTCTGGTCGAAACGATCCACCCGTTGGCTGGGGAGCTGAAGCGTGACGTTGCGATCCGCCAGTCGATTACGCAGCTCCACTCCCACAGCCGGGAGCGCAAGGTAATCACTGCAGCTGAGCGACAGCAGTGAGAAATCGCTGTAACCCGTCTGACGCATGCCCGTCTCAACGGCCTCGATCACAGCCTCGGGCTCCACATCCCGCGCCGGACGCGTGAGCATCCCTGGCTGGCAGAAACGACAACCCCGCGTGCAGCCCCGTCGGATTTCAACCGTCAGCCGGTCATGGACCGTTTCCACATGGGGCACCAGACCCATCGCGTAATGGGGCATCGGTGTGGCGACCCGCCTCAGCACCCGTTTGGGCAGTCCTGGCTTGATCGGCTCAAGGCTCACTCCATCAGGGCCCTGGGCATAAAGAGACGGCACATAAACCCCTGGCACTGCAGCCAGATCAAGCAACAGAGCCGAGCGGGTCAGGCCTGCCTGCTTGCCTTCGGCCAGCACCAGACCGATCTCCGGCAACAGCTCCTCACCATCACCCAGAGCAATGAAATCGAAGAAGTCGGCATAGGGCTCGGGATTACTGGTGGCTGTGGGCCCTCCAGCAAAGATCAGTGGCGGCGCCTCAGGATCACCGAGCGGCAGATCGCCTCGATCCGCTGCGCGAATCGGAACCCGGCAGAGATCCAACATCTCCAGGATGTTGGTGGCGCCCAGCTCGTAACTCAGACTGAAGCCAAGGATGTCGAAGGCGTTGAGGGGCCAGCGACTCTCCACACCGAACAGTGCCTGCTCACGCTGCTTGAGGCGTTCGGCGAGATCGGCGGCAGGCAGGTAGGAGCGATCACAGACCTGCCCAGGCAGGGCATTGAGGATCGAATAGAGAATGATGTGGCCGAGATTGCTGGAGCCCACCTCATAAAGCTCCGGATAAGTCAGAGCCCAGCGAACCCTGGCGCCCTGCCAGTCTCTCGGTTCAACACCCAGCTCGTGGCCCATGTAGCGGGCGGGGCGATTGATGCCCGCATCCACCAGTTCGTCGAACGACACCGGAGTGGTGGATGTGTTCAGCGCGACGGTCAAAGTCTTCCGACCCGACTTTCTTCATCGTATGTAGCAGGATGCCCGCAGAAATCGGTCTTTCTGTGGTTCAGGTCAACGGCAATTACCTCAAACTCAAGGCGGGCTACTTATTCCCTGAAATCGGCCGTCGGGTGAAGGCCTTCAGTGCCGCCAACCCCGATGCAGCGCTGATTCGCCTGGGCATCGGCGACGTGACGGAACCACTCCCCCTGGCCTGTCGCGAAGCGATGAAAACAGCCATCGATGAGATGGGAACCGCCGAAGGTTTCCACGGCTACGGCCCCGAACAGGGCTACGGCTGGCTTCGGGACGCCATCGCCAAGCACGACTTCCAGGCTCGCGGCTGTGACATCAGCGCGGAGGAGATCTTCGTCTCCGATGGCTCCAAGTGCGACAGCAGCAACATCCTGGACATCCTCGGCGAGGGGAACAAAGTCGCTGTGACAGACCCCGTTTACCCGGTGTATGTGGACAGCAACGTGATGGCCGGTCGCACCGGTGATGCCGGTGACGAAGGACGCTATGCCGGTCTGACCTACCTGCCCATCAGCGCCGACAATGGCTTCACCGCTGAGATCCCCAGCGAACCTGTGGATCTCATCTACCTGTGCTTCCCCAACAACCCCACAGGGGCAGTGGCAACCAAGGATCAGCTGAAGGCCTGGGTTGACTACGCACGCGCCAACGGGTCTCTGATCCTGTTTGATGCGGCCTACGAGGCCTTTATCCAGGACCCAAGCCTGCCCCACTCGATCTTCGAAATTGAGGGAGCCCGCGACTGCGCCATCGAATTCCGTTCGTTCTCCAAGAACGCAGGGTTCACCGGCACCCGCTGCGCACTCACCGTTGTGCCCAAGGGGCTCAAAGGCCGAACCTCCAGTGGTGAGACGGTTGAACTCTGGGGCCTGTGGAACCGGCGTCAGAGCACCAAATTCAACGGCGTGAGTTACATCATTCAGCGTGGCGCTGAGGCCGTGTATTCCACCGCCGGCCAGAAAGAGGTGAAGGACCTGGTGGCCTTCTACATGGAGAACGCTGCGATCATCCGTCGTGAAC
>CAJXFG010000011.1 GCA_913052185.1 uncultured Synechococcus sp.
CCTATGCCAGCGGTGATGCCTTCCTGTTCCCCTCAAGCACAGAAACGCTCGGACTCGTGCTGCTGGAAGCCATGGCCGCCGGTTGCCCGGTTGTTGGAGCCAACCGCGGCGGGATCCCTGACATCATCACCGACGGGGTGAATGGCTGTTTGTATGAACCCGACGGCAGCGATGGCGGCGCTGCAAGCCTGATCGAAGCCACCCGTCGCCTGCTCGGCAATGACATCGAACGTCAGTCCCTGCGCAGAGCCGCGCGGGATGAAGCTGAACGCTGGGGCTGGGCCGGTGCCACTGAGCAACTGCGTGGTTATTACCGCAAAGTGCTCCAGCAACAACAACTGAGCGCTGCCGCCTGAATCACTGTTGACCGCGTGTGCGGTTCCAGACCTCCATCACCTTTTTGGCCATCGGCAGCGCATGGACGGAACCGCCGCCAGGGGTGTTCTGGGCGAAGGCCACGATCACGATCTTGCCCTCCGGATAGGGCGCGTACGTGGCAAACCAGGCATGGTCCGGCCCACCGGTGCTGTCTTCAGCGGTGCCTGTCTTGCCACCGGCGGGGGGGATGCCAGGTCCATTCAACCCATACCCGGTGCCATCAGACACCACCTTGCGCAGACCCTCGCGGATCTTGTTGAGCGTGGACGGTTTCATCTCAACCTTTGTGCGCCGAGCAGGGTCGGTCCAGTCCAGCCCCTGATCAGCGAGATGTGGCGTCACTAGCCAGCCACCGTTGGCGAACACCGAGTAGGCCCTGGCCAGCTGGAGGGGAGTGATCTGCACCACCGACTGCCCGATGGAGGCACTGGCCATATCCTCCGGAATCCAGGGGGTCGTGCCTGGGTCCGCCCAGCCGCGGCCGGCAGCAGCCCAGTCCTCATCACCCACTAAGCCCACACTTTCCTCCCAGCCGATCTCAATCCCGGTCTTCTGTTGAAACCCGAGCGCATTGGCGGCTTTCTTCAGCTCGAGGGATCCTGATCCCACACCCACCTGATAGAAGAACGTGTTGCTGGAAAAACGCAGGGCATCGGCATAGCCGATACGGCCGAAACCGGCGCCGTTGTGATCCGGGAAGCAATGACCTCCATAGGTGATGCAGGCGGCGGTGTTGAGCTGCGTGTCCGGAGGAAACTTGCCGGATTCCATTCCGGCCATCGCCGTGACCGCCTTCCAGGTGCTGCCGGGGTCATAGGCATTCATCGACCGGCTGAGCAATGGCTTTTTCGGATTGGAAAACAGTGCGTCGTACTCCTTCTGAGTCGTGACGAGCTTGGAGAAGAAGTTGGGGTCGAAGGTGGGCTTGCTGGCCAGGGCAAGGATGGCGCCGTTCCTGGGATCCATGGCGACGATGGCACCGCCCGGCTTGTCGGCGAGAGCCTGCTCCGCAGCCTTCTGAAGATCGAGATCGAGCGTGAGTGTGAGGTCCTTGCCGGCAACCGAAGGTCGGTCGCCTAGATGGCGCTGCACCTCCCCCATGGCATTGACCTCAAGCATCTGCCCGCCCCAGGCGCCGCGCAGATGGGTTTCATAGGCGGCCTCCACTCCGATGCGACCGATGCGATCTCGGATCTTGTATCCCTTTTCAGCGAGAGCCTTGTATTCCTCCTCCGTGATTGGCTGGGTGTAACCAAGGGCATGGGCTGCCAGCGTTCCATGGGGGTAGAAGCGCAGGATGTCCACATCCACCTGAGCGCCCTTCAGCCCCTGCGACTGTTCACGGAAACGCAGCACCTGCTCAGGCTTGAGATCCGTGGCCAGGTTGATGCGATAACCATCCCTCGCCTGTCCACTGCCACGACGCTGATCGAGCACGGCAGCATCGAGGCTGAGCAGACGTGCCAGACGATCGCGCAGATCAGGCCAGCTGGCATCGTCCACCAAGCGAGGCTCGACATAGAGGGAATAGGTCAATTTGCTGGAGGCCAGCACTCTCCCTTTTCGATCCAACAGCCGGCCTCGGGTCGGTGAACGAGGAACGAGGCGAATGCGATTTTCATCAGCCAGTTCTCGATAGCGGGAGCCTTCAAGCACCTGAAGCCACACCAGTCGCGAGACCATGGCCGCACTCGCCAGCAGCACAAGCGCAAGGAGCACCAGTGGCTGCTGCCGCAATCCGCTCTGACGTTGACCATCCCGTTGCGAGAAGCCTGAACCCGCCATGCCGGTCAGCTCTCCTCGTGCATCAGCGCATCCAGCCGCTGCAGGCGCCCATCAATCCGTGCCAGGACCTCCTGCAGTTCCAGGGAGTCACCCTGCTCAACAGCAACCTCCGACTGCAAAGGCTCATCAACCTGCACCTGCACCGACATCACTGGATTCCCCAGCCCGGGACTGATCTGATCAAGGCGTTCACGAACCTCCCGAGCTGCAGCTTCTCCCTGCTCTCGCAGATCGCCGAGGGGATCATCGCCTCGAGCCACAGACTCAACCGCCTTGGCGGGACCCTCAGTGCGGACGCGATCGACAAATGCCAGACCCATGGGCAGAACCTCCTGCATCAGGGCCAGGCGCAGCGAATCGAGCGGTTGGCTGTCGGCCATAGAGGAGGGCCTGTGAGTTCAACGAAGTCCAGTCTGCTCCGAAGGGAGAACAAGTGTCGGACAAGCTGAGCGGGATGATCCCAGTGACCAGCCGATCACACCGGAAAGCACGACAAGCGCCACGATCGGGGCCAGAGCATGGTGGGTGGTGTCGAGGGCAATCCACTCGGACCAGCCGCGCCAGAAACGATCGCGGGCGAATCGCCGTTTCTCGCGGGTTTCCAGTCGAGCCCGTCTTCGATACGACTTCTCCACCCAGCGCTCAAAGGAACGCTTCTTGGTGATGGCCATCTTGCGCTCAACCTCCAGCAGCTGGCCGGAGGTGAGTTCGGGGTGGAACGTGCCGATCAGTTCCAGGCTTTTGAGGAACATCTCCACAGCGCCATCCTTGATCTCCTGGTCCGCAGGATCCAGCAGAGCCCACTCCAGCTCGGGGTAAAAGCGGCTGCGGTTCTGCTGGATCTGATCCTCATTCAGCTGGCCTGGCTCCCGAAGCCAGCGATCGGTGTTGCTGTCGAAGCGTCGCCAGTAGAGAAAAGGATTGATGTAAACGGTCTTGCCAGCAAGCTGGATGCTGTCCTGCTGGAGACGTCGCTGCAGTTGCTGGTCCTGCTGTTGGGCAGCGGTCACATCCTTGAAGCCGGGGACCAAGGGTATCGGTGTCAGCAGCGGCCTACCAGCCCCCCAGGGCGACTGATTGGCACTCGCGCGTCAAAGCAGCATGCCTTGAGTGCTGAACAGGCAACGCCAATTGAGCGCATAAAAGCGTTGGTTTATTGATCAGAACCAACGCTGACTGACTCAACTCAACTGATCAACAAGTTCTCTGAATCAAAGTTGAGCCAGTGCTCGCCACTGGGAACGCTGAACTATTCCCACTCAATCGTCCCAGGCGGTTTGCTGGTGATGTCCAGAACCACACGATTCACACCATTCACTTCGTTGACGATGCGATTGGAGATGGTCTCCATCAGGTCATAAGGCAATCGCGACCAGTCGGCGGTCATGCCGTCCTCGCTGGAGACACAACGCAGAACAATCGGCCAGGCATACGTGCGCTTGTCACCCATCACCCCCACCGACCGCACAGGCAACAACACTGCAAATGCCTGCCAGATGTCGTGATAGAGACCGGCCTCCTTCACCTCTTCGCGCACGATCAGATCGGCATCACGGAGGCAATCAAGCTTTTCTGCCGTGACCTCACCGAGAATGCGAATGGCCAGGCCAGGCCCGGGGAAAGGATGACGACGAACGATCTCCTCGGGGAGTCCGAGCGAGCGACCAACCTTGCGCACTTCATCCTTGAACAACTTGCGCAGCGGTTCCACAAGCTTGAACTGCAGATCCTTGGGCAGCCCGCCCACGTTGTGATGGCTCTTGATCTTCACAGCCACACGCTCACCCGTCTTGGGGTCAACGTTGGTTCCAGCACTCTCGATCACATCCGGGTACAGCGTGCCCTGGGCCAGGTAATCGAAAGGACCGAGCCGACGGCTCTCCTCCTCAAACACACGAATGAATTCAGTGCCGATGATCTTGCGCTTCTGCTCAGGATCCGTGACGTCCTTGAGCTTGGTCAGGAATCGTTGCCGGGCCTTGATGTACTCAACGTGAATGTTGAACTTGCGGTCGAAGAAATCCATCAGGAACTCAGGCTCACCCTTCCGCATGAAGCCCTGATCAATGAACATGCAGGTGAGCTGATCACCAATGGCCTTCTTCAGCAAAAAGGCCAAGGTTGAGGAATCCACGCCACCGGACAGGGCAAGCAGCACCCTCTTGTCGCCCACCTGATCGCGGATCTGCTTAACAGCCTCCTCAATGAATGTCGCTGTCGTCCAGTCAGGCTCGCAACCGCAGATGTGATAAACGAAATTACGAATCATCGCCATTCCACAAGTGGAATGGACCACCTCGGGATGAAACTGCACGCCATACAACTGGCGATCATGGTTGGCAACGGCCGCCTCAGGTGTATTGGCCGTATGCGCAAGGCGCACGAAACCCTGCGGCAGTGCCTCAACCGAATCCCCATGGCTCATCCACATCGTGGAGCCACTGTCCACATTGGTGAGCAGGTCCGTGGGATCGTCCACCTCAAGCGGTGCTTTGCCGTATTCAGCCTTTCCGGTTGCTGCAACAACACGGCCGCCCAGCTGCTGCACCATCAGCTGCATGCCGTAACAGACTCCGAGAACCGGAATCCCCATCGACCAGATCTCAGGGTCGCAGAGAGGAGCACCTTCGGCGTACACCGAACTTGGGCCGCCGCTGAGGATGATCCCTTTGGGTGCCATCTGCCGCAACTCGTCAGCCGTTGTGCTGTACCCCAGCACCACAGAGAACACCTCGGTTTCTCGCACCCGGCGGGCAATCAGTTCTGAGTACTGGGAGCCGAAATCAAGAATGACGATGGCCGGCTGACGCTGACCTTCAATCGGAACCTGGGACATCTCGCACGTAAGCCGTGGAACGGTAGGCCGCGGAAACCGGCCGCCAATTGATCAGCGTAGAGAAGGGCCTTGACCTCAATCCGCAGCCTGCTGATGGCGCTGAACCCCGCAATGCCGAAGCATCAGCTCTCCTTCAGGCCCAGCCCAACGAAGCTGACGATCCCGGTTGAACAGCGCTGCCCCAACTCGCATGCCGGTGCAGCCGTAGCGCTTCAAATAGGTCTCACTGCGCCGTTCCACGGCCTGAGCCACTGCCATCCAGAGACCCATGGCCTGCACCGCATCATGCGCTTGAAACCAACACCAGGCCTCCTCGATCGAAGCGGCCTGAAGCAGAGCGCGAACGGATTCCATGCCGATGCCCTCCTGTACGGCCAGTGCAGCCAGGACCTCGAGACGTGCATCAGCAAGGTGGTGATGGGTGTGAAAGATTCCTCCCGCCAATTTGATCAGTTTTCCGTGATAACCGAGCACAAGCAGCTCCCGCACTCCGGCCTCGGCAGCTGCCACGAGCAAAGGCCCGATCCAGTTTCCTGATTTCAACAGGGGCTGCTGAGCAGCAAGTCCCAGCTGTTGAGCCAGATCCAAACCGTTTTCACCAATCACAAGCGTCAACCGACCCGCGAAGCCGCTGCTCTCGGTGAGATCGCGCAACTGATCACGCGCCAACTGCAGCTGATCAGGGGACGCACTGGTCTGCACCTCCGCCTGGGTGCCGATCAACGCAAGACCATCGACCACACCGAAAGCGGAGTTGCTGGTTCGTTGTGCCAACTCCCGTCCGCGAGGCAACACCACCTCAACGTCCATGCCACCCAGAACAGGCATCAGGTCTCTCAGATTGAGCTCGAGCAACTCACGGGCAAAACCTGAGATGCACAGCGAACCGTCTTGCTCCAATCGGCCAACGCCCTCGCCGGCTCGAATCCGCAATCCGTTTTGAAGCGACAAGGATCGGCTCACAAGCACCCAGATCTCCAGACCGCGGGTGAGATCCAATCCCTGACCGGGATCACAAATGCTGATCGCCAGTGACCGTTCACCTCCGTTCAGCAACGCTGCTGAATTCACCTGCACACGCCGAAGCCCTTGTTCGGAGGGAATCCGAAGATCAACGCTGGTGGGTGCTGCGGAACCAGCCAGCACAAGGGCGGCGGCACGCGCCGCCGCCGCCACCCAGACAGGCAGGGTGAGACCGGTTCCTGAAAAGGCAGACGTTGTGGCGATGGGAGCCATGCGGATCATTTTTTAGGATGAACGATTGGCACCCCTCGAGCCCGTGCAGGACAAGCTCACCCTGATGATCCCGGGACCCACCCCGGTGCCCGAAACAGTCCTCAAGGCCATGGGTCGCCACCCGATTGGCCATCGCAGCGGCGAATTCCAAGCCGTGGTGGAGCGCACCAACGCCCAACTGCGCTGGCTGCATCAAACCAGCAACGACGTGCTTGTCATCACCGGCAGCGGCACAGCCGCGATGGAAGCCGGCATCATCAACACACTCAGCCGCGGAGACAAGGTGCTCTGCGGAGACAACGGCAAGTTCGGTGAACGCTGGGTGAAAGTGGCGCACGCCTACGGGCTAGACGTGGAGGTGATCAAGGCCGATTGGGGTCAGCCCCTCGATCCGGAAGCATTCCGCAGCGCACTTGAAGCCGACAGCGCAAAGTCGATCAAGGCGGTGATCCTCACGCACTCGGAAACGTCCACCGGTGTGATTAATGACCTTGAGACCATTAGCGGCCATGTGAAAGCCCATGGCACGGCTCTCACCATCGCTGACTGCGTCACAAGCCTTGGTGCCGCCAACGTGCCAATGGATGCATGGGGGCTGGATGTCGTCGCTTCCGGGTCTCAGAAGGGCTACATGATGCCCCCTGGTCTGAGCTTCGTGGCGATGAGCGAAAAAGCCTGGCAGGCCTATGAGCGCTCTGACCTACCGAAGTTCTATCTCGATCTGGGGCCTTACCGGAAAACAGCTGCCAAGAACAGCAACCCCTTCACTCCGGCAGTGAATCTGTACTTCGCCCTGGAGGCAGCGCTGGAGATGATGCAGGCCGAAGGCTTGGAGGCAATTTTTGCTCGCCATTCCAGGCATCGGGCAGCCTCCCATGCAGCCATGAAGGCGATCGGTCTGCCACTGTTTGCCGCCGAAGGATATGGCAGTCCTGCCATCACGGCTGTGGCACCGGATGGCATTGATGCGGAACAGCTGCGCAAGGCTGTCAAAGACCGCTACGACATCCTGCTCGCCGGCGGTCAGGATCACCTCAAGGGCAAAGTGTTCCGCATCGGACATCTTGGATTTGTCTGTGACAGAGACGTGCTGATGGCGGTGGCAGCGATCGAATCGGTTCTGCAATCGCTGGGTCTACACAAAGGATCAATGGGCGCTGGATTGAGCGCAGCCTCAACAATTCTGAGCCAGTGAAGCGTTCAATCACCGTTCAGATAATTCAGATATGAGATAGAATTTTAATGATGCGGGTGTAATTCAGTGGTAGAATGTCAGCTTCCCAAGCTGAACGTCGCCGGTTCAAATCCGGTCACCCGCTTCGTTTTTCAATTATTCATTTCGACTGGCTCTTCAGCTTCGATTGCCCCAGTTGGATGTTGAAGCTCTGGGTTTAATCAGTTGGACAACCTGGGGGCCAACGCTACCGGCACGACGTTCATGGTTGAGGGCCTTGAGAATCAATTGTGCCGATCCCGCAGTGTTGCCTTCATTCGCCTGAACGCGTGCCTGATCAAACCATTGACGTGCTCGAGTCAATAATTGGTCTCGATCGGGATCCACAGATTGCAGGGATACAGCAGATTTCAACAACGCCGTCACAGCGACAATGCAAGCATTGCATTAATAATAACAAACGATCAGGGAAAATATCAATCCATAAAAAAGCTCACATACCGATAACTTGAATGTGGGCTTGCTTCACATCATCGTCCAGTCCAGCGATCCAATGACAGCTCAGGTTCCTGGTTCTTCGACATTGCCGCCCAGTTCTGCGATCTGCGCTCGCAACTGATCAGATCTCAATTGATCGCCTCGTGTGATTGCCACTGCCAAGGCAAATTCGAGCTTTTCAAGCTGATGACCACCCTCAAAGAAACCGCTGGCGTTGCCAGACGACATTCCTGAGGATCCAGGTGGCATGGAACAACGGCTGTTGCCGCTACCGCGAGGACCAGCTGACGAGAACGTGGTGGGTGCCATGGTCGGCTTTCTTTTTATTTTGCCACCTCTGACCAGCCTCATGCAGCTGCAACCTCGTGATCAGACTCTGGCGTTGAGTCGTGAGACAACACGCAGACAGGTTCAGACACCTCTTCCGTCGTCTGCTCAGAACTGTTGAGCAGTTCCTGGCAGTCGAGCAGAAGTTGGTCCACAGCATCCAGTCGCTGCCGTTCTTCAGCCGGCATGGTCTCAGCCTCACTGCGCTGCTGACGCACCTGCAGCTCCAGACTCTCCAAACGCTGTTCAAGCTTCACCAGCCGTTGCGACAAAGCATTGAGCATCTGGGCGACATCTTCCGCCGTACGAGTGATACGGAAGGACACGGACTGAGTCATCCGGAGACGGTTGAGTTCTGGCCCGATAACAACACATCAACTACCAAGTCTCAAGACCTGTTTGGGCGTGCCATCACGCTCTGCCTTCAGACTGAATGATCTGCTGCCTGCGGGTGCCATGCCTTCCTTGATGACCCTGCTGGTGTACGTGCTGGCAGGAACCGGTATGGGACTGCTCGCTCTGCGCACTGGCATCCCAGCCGCTCCGCTTGCTGGTGCACTGATCGGTGCCGCGGTCGTGAGCATGAGCGGACGCTTGGAGGTTGCCGCCTGGCCACCCGGTACTCGCACCGCTTTGCAAATCGGTATCGGCACTGTGATCGGAACCGGGCTGACCCAAGCATCACTGGAACAGTTACAGCATCTTTGGAAGCCAGCCGTTCTGATCACTCTCACGCTGGTCATGACCGGCCTGGTGGTCGGTCTCTGGGCCAGCCGTCTGCTTGGAGTCGATCCACTGATCACCCTGCTGGGAGCCGCACCCGGTGGCATCAGCGGCATGAGCCTGGTTGGCGAGGATTACGGCGTTGGTGCCGCTGTGGCAGCGCTCCATGCTGTGCGGCTGATCACCGTGCTGCTCTTTCTCCCCCTGGTGGTGAAACTGCTGACACCGCTGGGACTGGGCAATTCCTGATTCCCCTCTGGACAGCCAAACGCGAGCCGATACGTTGGCGCAGATCGCCCGCTCTGTCCATCGATGGCCAGCCTCCGCACCCGCCTCGCCGTCCTGTTGCCTCTCGCAGGCATTCTGCTTGCAGCTGCACCTGCTGAGGCCCGCAGCGCCGACGCCAAGAAGGGGGCACAGGTGTATTGCTACATGCGCAGCAACGGCAATGATCACTCCGTGAGCTTCGAGGCTTCCTACGCCCTGATCAAACGTCAGAGCAGTGGACTGTTCAAGACATCCCCGGAACACGCGGCCGTGATGATCACCGAAACAGTGGTGGATGAACCAGGCAGTTACCCGGATTGCGGTCGTTATCTGGGAGATCTGTTTGGCGGAAAAACCTCGAGCAGTTCCTCAACGACCAACAGTTCCGGCAAGAGCACGATCAGCAGCTCTGACAACGAAACCTCCACGGACTGGGATGCTGATGATCGATACAGCTACTGAGTCTTTTGTCATTGCGTAGGCCAGCAAGACCCCCTTGGCGTTCCATAGGGCTCCAGGGGGTTCTCCTGATCAGTGGACTGATGATCACAATCCAGGCCTGCGGGAATGCCGACAACCCCCGCGCAGTGACTCCCGATTCCGAACTGAAGGCATCCAGCTGCCTGGAAGATCTCAATCTGCAGAAGCTGGACAGAGCCCTGGACCATTGCAACGCCGTTGTGATGAGCCACACCGGCAATCCGGTACCGCTGATCGACAGATCACTGCTGCTCACGCTGATGGGTCGTGATGACGCTGCTTGTGACGATGTCACGAAGGCCGCTTCCCTGCTCAAGCAAGGCGACAGAAGCACAGATCGCCTGCTCGAGCACGAGCTGGAGGTCCGTCAGCAATCCTGCAGACATCGCGCCACCATGACCGGCAACGGCTGACGGTCAACACTGATACGGCGAGGACCCAGCAGCAACTCAATCCTTTCAGCCTTACTGGCCACCAAACCATCAACCAGCTGATCGGCCAGACCAAGCTGAAGCCAGTGACTGGTCAGCCCACCATCCATCCCGATGCGATGGCAACGATCCTCCGCCTGATCGACATCGCCCGGAGTCCAGGGCCGCTCCAGAAGCACAACCTGCCGGGCGCGATGCAAGGTAAATCCCAAACCTCCGCAGCCATAGGTCGCCAGAAGCAGATCCGTTTCACCGGCCTGAAAACGGTCGACCGCAGCCTGTCGCTGATCGGGCTTTTGACCACCGGTCAACAGTTCACCACCCAGCCGCTGCTGCAGAAGCTGCAACGGTGCGACAAACGAACTGAACAACACAATCGCCTCGCCGTCGGCACGCAACTGCTCCACCAATGCCTGAGTGGCGGGAAGCTTGAATTCCGCTGCGATCATGCGCAAAGAGGTCAGCACCGCAAGCGATTCAGCATCGGATCGCACCTCTCCGAGCTGCACACGCCGGCGATAGTCATCCACCACAAGACGCAGGCGGTGATCGAATCCAACCGCCTGATCAGGAGCCAACGACACGCCATGGAAGCGTCGCTGCTTGGCAGGCAGACCCAGCACCTGCTGCTTACGCCGATGCAGCACCAGAGGTCTGGTGAGGCGCCGCAGTTCCTCCAGCCGACTGGCACCGTCAGCACGCCAGCGGCGCTGACCGCCCTGCTCACTCCAGTGGCCCTGACAGAAGATTTCCTCAAAAGAACGCTGATCGCGAGCCAGTGGATGATCCATCGCCGCCAGCAGCGGAAAGAACTGAATCGGTCGCCCGTTGCGAATCGGTGTCCCCGTGAGCATCCACACCGCCCGCAGCCGCGGATGGCGTGCCAAACGCAACAGGGCCTGGGTGCGCTGAGCCTGCAGTGACTGTGCGTAGTGGGCCTCATCAACCACCAGAAGTGTTCCCGCTTCAGGAAGATCAACCGGCAACTTGGCCCAGCTGTGCAGTGTGCACTCCAGATCAAGTGACGCAACTTCGCGCTGCCAATGCGGATGAAGGCCCACAGGAGCGATCACCATCAAACGCAGAGAGACAGCACGGAGCAGAGCGCGGGCGGCCAGCAGGGACGTGAGCGTCTTACCAAGCCCCATCTCATCCGCCAGTAATGCTCCTCGACGTGCCAACAGCCAGCGCGCACCCGAGCGCTGATGGGGCAACGGTGTGCGCCCATCAGCCAGAGGCTGTTCTAGATCAGCTCTGGCAATCAGCTCCCGGTGATGAGGAAGCGGAGGCAAGGGATGTCGATGCCAGTGCAGCCAACGCACCAGCTCGTCCTCAACCCGAAAACGAGAACCAAAGCTGTGCAAAAGGGATTCAGCGGCTGCAAGCGGAAATTCCCAGCCGTGTCCTGAACCTTTCCAGAGTCCACGAGGCCTGATCCGGCCCATCTGCGCATGGGTCACGGCATCGAAGGGGTAGGTGACCCTGACAAGTCCTGAAGGGGTCAGCCCAAGGCTGCAGCAGGACGTTGATGAAGCCGTAACGACAATTCAGCAAATGAAATTGTATTGCCTCTGCTGCTCAACACAAGGGGGTTGAACCTCAAAAATCACACTTGAAAAAGTGCTGAAAATGCAGCAAAGAACACATTGACGAAACCAGCGTAAGCGCCAGAATTCACACAACCGAACTCTTCGGATGCATAACAGGGACGCGGTTTTCCTTGAAGATCTATGCCCTAAGTTACGAGTTCGAAGATGGCGCCAGTCGCTGCACACATACACCGGCAAAAGCTGTATTTATTGCGGAAAACAATCAGAATCAATCGATCATATTCTTCCCCGAGCAAAAGGTGGATTGAGCATTACTGAAAATTGTGTTCCTGCTTGTCTTTCATGCAATGGCCATAAATCTGACTCTGACGCTTTTGACTGGTATCGCCGCCAACGTTTTTATGATCCCCGCCGGGCCATGGCCATTCGCGCCTGGATGGATGGCGACCTGCGACTGGCCCTGAGACTTCTGCAATGGGCTCAACCTGAACTGAATCAAACCACTGAGCCATCACTTGGAGTTGATTCACCGCTGAACAACCAGGACGATCAGGACTGGAACTTTCAGGCAGCCTGATCCAACGAATCAACGCCTTTGATCACCAGACTCTGCAGGCCTCTGCTGAATGGTGCTGCTGACAAATGGAGGCCTGCTGTTGGGGCTGCTCGGGTGCCAGCAGAAACGCCCCACTCACCAACACCGCTGCGAACAGGGTCGCTGCCACGCGACGCAGTGCCGCTGTCTCGCCAGTCGACATGGCCGTGCTGCGCTTACCGGCATTTCGAGGCAGCATGGATGCCTGAGATGACATCAGAGGAAAACAGGAACTGGTCACGGCTGGTTTGCCACTGATACGTTTGTACTCATGCTGGAATCACTTGTCAACCGCTGCCGATCGCTGCCAGCCGGATCCACGCTGTGCATCCTGGGAGCAGGCTTCAGT
The DNA here is from genome assembly GCA_913052185.1 of uncultured Synechococcus sp. Taxonomy (GTDB): domain Bacteria; phylum Cyanobacteriota; class Cyanobacteriia; order PCC-6307; family Cyanobiaceae; genus Synechococcus_C. The sequence goes on from CAJXFG010000011.1 coordinate 12,630, forward strand.
GGACAACGGCTTGCTGCCCTTGCCGAGGCGCTGAACATCAGGGTGCTCACCACCCGCCGAAACCCTGAGCCCGACAGCGGGGCCCTGCGCTTTGACACAGCCAGCAAGGTGGTGCCCGGGGAATCAGACCTCAGGGGCGTGACCCATCTGCTCAGCACCATTCCCCCAGGCCGCGATCAGAACGACCCTGTTCTGAGAACCCTGGGTGCACAGCTGAGACAACTGCCCCTTCGCTGGGTCGGGTATCTATCCACCACAGGGATCTACGGCAACACTGAAGGCAACTGGGTCAGCGAATCGGATCCACCACAGCCCACCCAGGATCGCAGCCGCAGACGTCTGATCTGTGAACAGGAGTGGCAGAACAGCGGACTGCCGGTGCAGATTCTGCGGTTACCTGGAATCTACGGACCGGGGCGTTCCCCTCTCGCCGCGGTACAGGCCGGCACCCTGAAACCCGTTCAAAAACCAGGCCAGGTGTTCTGCCGAGTGCATATCGACGACATCGCCGCCGCCTGCCTGCACCTCATGCACTGCTCTGCCGCAGGGCAACACCCTCCTGTGGTGAACGTCTGTGATCACGAACCCGCACCGAGTCATGTGATGCAACGCCATGCCGCCGAACTTCTGAACTGCGATCTGCCGGAAGCACGCAGCTACGCCGATGCTGAAGCGGACATGAGCGCCATGGCCAGAACCTTCTGGGCAGAGAACCGCAGAGTGAGCAATGACCTTCTCTGCAAAACCTTGGGCTACTCCATGATTCATCCAACCTTTCGCAGCGGCCTCGCTCAATGTCTGATGGAGGAGAGACTGATGGGGAGACTCAGTCAGAACGCTCCGGACTGAGCCCAGGAATCTCATCGAACTTCAGGGGACGGTCGGGGTCGATGAAAGTCAAGCCCGCATCATGCAGAAAGCGACTCCACTGAACTTCCAGCCAACCCTCGCGAAGCGCCGTCCCCAGGCCGTAGAGCAGCAGTCCGATCACCAGCAAACGCAGCATGTCCTCATCCAGCGAATGCCCTGACGCTAAGCAGCGCCTTGTGATCGCACTCGGTGATCCTGCAGGGATCGGCATGGAGGTCACCCTCAAAGCCCTGGCGGATCCCAGGCGACCAGCGGACATGCCGATTCCCCTGCTTGTCGGCTGCAGAGCCAGTCTGCAGAAAACAGCTGACAATCTGAGACGGCAGTCACAGGAACCCATCGCCGATCCCGACTTCCTGGACGTTGAGGATCTGCCAGTACCGGGAGGCCCACTCCAACCCGGTGATGCAGGAGCAACTAGCGGAGAAGCCGGTTTCCGATGGCTGAGTCGAGCTGTGGAACTGGTGAAACAGCAACAAGGACGGGCACTGGTGACCGCACCGATTGCGAAACATGCCTGGCATGAAGCCGGACATCGCTACCCCGGCCAGACCGAACGCCTGGCGGAACTGGATGGACGCAACGCTGCCTCCATGCTGTTCACAGCTGTCTCCCCGAGAACCGGATGGAGACTGAACACGTTGCTGGCCACGACACACATCCCGCTGGGACGGGTCACGGAGGTGCTCACCGCAGATCTGGTTCAACGCAAACTCAATGAACTGGCAGAGTTCTGCCTGCGCTTCAACCCCACTCCTCGATTGCTCGTCGCAGGCCTCAACCCGCATGCCGGCGAACAAGGACAACTGGGAGGCGAGGAGCAGCAGTGGCTGAACCCATTGCTGAAGCAATGGGCTAAAGATCACCCCTCAGTGAACCTGAAGGGCCCCCTGCCCCCGGACACGTGCTGGCTGAGTGCGGCACAGGCCTGGAGCAATGCGTCTGATCAAAGCGGTCCGGATGGCATCCTGGCGCTGTATCACGATCAGGGCCTGATTCCGGTCAAGCTGCTTGCCTTCGACCAGGCCGTGAATACAACCCTCGGCCTGTCATTTCTGCGAACCTCACCCGACCACGGCACCGGATTCGACATTGCCGGGCAAGGAGTGGCACGAGGAGCAAGCATGCTGGCCGCCATCCAGGCGGCCTGGGAGCTCAGCCGGGCTTGACACGCATCAGCACCTGGCCGAATTCGACCGGAGTGCCGTTATCCACAAGGATCTCCACCACTTCCCCTGAAACCTCAGCTTCCAGCTCATTCATGAGCTTCATCGCTTCGAGAATGCAGATTGTCTGACCGGCGGTGATCCGATTGCCGATTTCCACAAAGGGAGATTCTCCTGGGGCAGGAGCTCTGTAGAAGGTGCCGACCATCGGGGCGGTGACATCAACCAGATCTGAGCGTGAACCGGCCGCAGGCGGCGGTGCCGCTGAAGTGGTCTCGCCCTGAGCAGGAACATCAACAACAGGCACCGGAGGTGCGGCCTGGGCGACAGGAGCCACCGGTGCAGCGACAGCTGTTACCGGCAGGTTGCGGCGCACCTCAAGACGGAAGTCGTCTCCTTCAAGGCGAAACTCCTGGATGTCACTTTCACCAAGGACTTCCAACAGCTTGTGAAGCTGATCGTGATCAAGTTGCATGCTCAGCTGTTCTCCCGACCCAGGTAGGAGTCGTTGCGCGTGTCCACCTTGATCTTCTCGCCGATCGACAGAAACAGAGGGACCATCACCTGAGCCCCGGTTTCGAGGATCGCAGGTTTGGTTCCACCGGTGGCGGTGTCGCCCTTGACTCCGGGGTCGGTCTGGGTGATCTCCAGCACGACGGAATTGGGCAATTCCACTTCGAGCGGCTTCTCATTCCAGGAGACAACGCTCACTTCCATCCCCTCCTTGAGGTACTTGCGACTGTCTCCGATCTGCTTGGCGGTGAGACGGGTCTCCTCATAGGTCGACATATCCATGAAGACATAGTCCTCACCCTCCATGTAGGTGTGCTGGAGGGTGGCTTTCTCCAGCATCGCCTGGGGAAGCATCTCGCCGGCGCGGAACGTTCGGTCAACCACGCTCCCGCTTTGGACAGACTTGAGCTTGGTGCGAACGAAAGCCGAGCCTTTGCCAGGCTTCACGTGCAGGAACTCGACCACGCGCCAGACGGCACCGTCGAGCTCGATCGTGGTGCCGGTGCGAAAGTCGTTGCTGGAGATCATTCCCGCCGAACGGTTCAGGGGATCATACGGCTGTGCCAAAGTCCTTTCAGCACCTGGGGTTCTCCTTGTCGATTCGGTTGGGATTTCAGCGCCTGAGCGCATGGCTCATCAGCCTGCTGATGATGGCTGGCCTGGCCTGGACACCACCCGTCTGGGCTGGTCTCCCACAGGGAAACGCCGTGAAGGATCCGGCGGCGATCCTGCGCGATTCCCTGCCCATGAATCAGGAAGACCTGCGCGATCTCCAGCACCAGCTCGAAGGCACCAGTGATGACCTGCGGGCCAAGCGCTGGAGTGCGCTCGGTCGTGGCCTCAAACGCACGCAATCCCTGCTGGACAAGAGAACTGGCGCGATCGTTGCTGCTATGCCCAGTGAGGATCAATCAAGGGCTGAACAGATTCTTGATGCGGTGGCCGATGACCTGAACGCGCTGCAGGAACGTGTTGAAGCCAAGGACAAAGCAGGTTTCATCCAGACACGCCGCCAGACCCTCAGCCAGATCGGTGATCTGGAAGCACTGCTGATTGATGACCGGCTTCCGGACATCCCCTCGGAATTCGACGATCTGCCGCGGCTGGCCGGTCGCGCCACGGTGGTGATTGAAACCACTGAGGGTGATCTCACAGCTGTGCTGGATGGTTACAACGCGCCGCTGACCGCCGGTGCATTCGTTGATCTGAGCCTGAAGGGCTTCTATGACGGTCTGCCCTTCAACCGTGCGGAAGATTTCTACATCCTGCAGAGCGGTGATCCGAAGGGTCCGGAGATTGGCTACGTGGATCCAAAAACCAAGCAGGAACGGCATGTGCCGCTGGAAATCCGTGTGCCCGGTGAACCGGAAACTTTTTACAACCAGACCTTCGAAGACGTCGGTCTGTACAAAGCCACACCGGTGCTTCCTTTCGCCACCCTTGGAACACTGGGTTGGGCGCACTCCGATCAGGCCCTCGATGACGGGTCTTCCCAGTTCTTTCTGTTTCTTTATGAAGCGGAGCTGACACCCGCAGGGTTGAATCTGGTGGATGGGCGTAATGCAGCCTTCGGATATGTCGTGGACGGCTTCGATGTGCTCGAAGAACTTGGCGTCAACGACGAGATCAAGCGAATCAGAGTGGTCGAGGGTGCAGATCGACTACAGCAGCACGCCTGAGCCCAGTGACGGTGACGCTGGCGGAGCTGGGTGAAGCGGAGCTGCTCAGGCGTCTGACCCGCTTCGCCCCACCGGGGCAGCTGGGTGACGACACCTCGACCCTGGATCCCGACCCAAGGCCGCTGCTGGTGAACACCGACGTCTTAGTGGATGAGCTTCATTTCAGTGACCGCACCACGAGCCCAAGGGATGTGGGCTGGCGAGCCGTGGCGACCAACCTGTCGGATCTCGCAGCCAGCGGTGCGATTGCCGTGGACGGGATCACGGTGGCCCTGGTGGCGCCTGGTGACACCCACTGGAGCTGGGTGGAGGATCTTTACCGAGGGATCAGCGAAGCTCTCAGCTGCTACGGAGGCATCCTGCTGGGAGGGGACTGCTCCGCAGGCAGGCAACGTCTGATTTCGATCACAGCCCTGGGTCGACTGGGACCCTTACGCCTGCATCGCGGTGATGCCCGTCCGGGCGACTGGCTGGTGACCAGCGGAGCCCATGGCCTCAGCCGACTGGGACTGGCACTGCTGCAGCGCGATGCGGCATTGGATGCCAACGTTGCACTGACAGAGAGCCTGCAGCAGCAGGCCATCAGCCAGCATCGACGCCCCATCCCCCGGCTGGATGCCTTGAACACACTGCTGAAGAACAAACCCGAGGAGCTGCCCTGGAGAGCCGCCGGCACCGACAGCAGCGATGGTCTTCTGGCGGCGGTGCAGGCGATTTGCCACACCAGTGAATGCGGCGCTGAACTCCGACGCGAAGGGTTACCGCGGGCAGCGAATTGGCCTGAAGGCGCCCTCTGGGATCACTGGTGCCTCAATGGCGGCGAGGATTTTGAACTGGTGCTGGCTCTCCCGCCCTCCTGGGCGCAAACCTGGCTTGATCATCAGCCGCATAGCCGTCATATCGGCTGGATCACTGCCGACAGCCAGCAGATCATCTGGAATGACACCAGACACGCCGTTGACTCAGAAGGATTCGATCACTTCGGATCTGTGCCCTGAATCATCAATGACCAAAAAAAATCCCCCCCGATGGGAGGGATGGCAGCGCTGACTCAGATTCCGATCACTTCCAGTTTTTGGCCACAACTTCGGCAAGGTCCACCACCCGCTGGCTGTAACCCCACTCATTGTCGTACCAGGCAACGATCTTGAAGAAGTTGTCGCCCATGGCCAGGGTCAGATCAGCATCGAAGATGGTCGACTGATTGGTGCCTGCGTAGTCGCTGGACACCAGGGGCAGATCGCCGTACTTGATGATCTTGTTCATGGGGCCGTCTGCAGCAGCCTTGAGGATCGACTTGATTTCATCAACCGATGACGCACGGTTGGACTCAAACACCAGGTCAACGGCGGAGACGTTCGGAGTGGGCACGCGCATCGCGATACCGGTGAACTTGCCCTTCACGGCCGGATAGACCAGAGCCACAGCCTGAGCGGCACCGGTGGAGGTGGGAACCATGTTCACAGCGGCTGCACGGGCACGACGCAGATCGCGGTGGTTGTTATCGAGAATCCTTTGATCGCCCGTGTAGCTGTGAATGGTGGTCATCAGGCCACGGTTGATGCCGATCGATTGATCGATCACCTTCACCAGAGGGGCGAGGCAATTGGTGGTGCAGCTGGCGTTGCTGAGGATGTCGAAATCCTCGTGACGGTATTGGTCCTCGTTCACACCGACAACAAAGGTGCCGACCTTGGGGCCTTTGCCAGGAGCGGTGAGAATCACTTTCTTGGCACCGGCCTGGATGTGCATGCTGGCCTTTTCATCGGTGTTGAAAACACCGGTGGACTCAAGAACCAGATCCACGCCCCACTCCTTCCAGGGGCAGTTGAGGGGGTTGCGGTCGGAGAAGAACTTCACCTCCTTGCCATTGACGATCATCGAGTCGTCAGTGGTTTCGATCTTCACGCTGGGATCCAGCTTGCCCAGAATCGAGTCGTAGGTGAGCAGGTGAGCACTGGTCTTGGGATCAGAGGTGGCATTCACGCCCACAATCTCGATCCCGGTGTCAGCGCCACGGCTGATCCATCCCCGCATCACATTGCGACCGATTCGGCCGAATCCATTGATCGCAACGCGCAGGGTCATAACAGAAGCGGACTATCCGCAGGGAGTGGCCGCCGATCATACAGAAATCGCTAATTTCAACTGAATGAACCCGTGAAACGAATTGTCGTGAGCTGCTCTCGCGACAGTCTGCGCCAATTGGTGGTCAGCAGGAAAAGCTGATTTATGGTGCGCGTTCACGGCATTGGTTCTTGAGCAGGCCGCTTGAAAGCCCGTCCTCAGTGCACTTCATCGGTGCCGGAGGAATCGGCATGTCCGCACTGGCGCGGATCCTGCTCAGTCGAGGTCACAAGGTCAGTGGTTCCGACCGACGGATGACTGCCTCCATGGAAGCTTTGCAGTCGCTTGGGATGGTGGCGTTCGCCTCGCAGACGGCGGCCAACTTTGATGAACTGAGAAGCCTGGATCTGGCCAAGCCGCTGGTGGTGATCAGCAGTGCCATCCCAGACAGCAATCCCGAACTGATCGCAGCACGGCAGTTGCAGCTGACTGTTTGGCATCGATCAGATCTGCTGGCTGCCCTGATCGATCAACAGCCTTCGATCGCCGTGGCAGGCAGTCATGGCAAAACCACCACCAGCACGGTGGTCACCTCGCTTCTTCACGGAGCTGGAGAAGATCCCACCGCAGTGATCGGTGGCATCGTTCCCTGCTACGGGAGCAACGGGCATGCGGGTTCAGGCCGCCTGCTGGTGGCAGAAGCCGATGAATCGGACGGGTCCCTGGTGAAATTCAACGCAACCCTGGGCGTGATCACCAATCTGGAACTTGATCACACCGATCACTACAGGGATCTGGATGATCTGATCACCACCATGCGTCGCTTTGCCGCAGGTTGCGGTCGACTGCTCGCCAACCAGGACGACCCGATCCTGAGCGAACACTTTCAGGCCGATGCCTGGTGGTCTGTTCAACGCAGCGACAACGTCGATTTCGCCGCTCTGCCGGTGGCTCTCGAAGGCGACCACACGATCGCAGATCTCTACGAGCAGGGTGAACGCGTCGGCCGCATCACCTTGCCGCTGCCAGGCCTCCACAATCTGAGCAATGCGCTGGGAGCTCTGGCTGCCTGCCGAATGGAGGGAGTTCCTCTCGAGCGGCTCATCACACACCTGGGCGAGCTGAAAGCTCCTGGCCGTCGCTTCGATTACCGCGGTGACTGGCAAGGTCGCCTGGTGGTGGACGACTACGCGCACCATCCCAGTGAAGTTGCTGCAACTCTGTCGATGGCAGCGCTGATGGTGTCCAGCGGACGAAGCCCTCTGCCGCGCAGTCCGAAACGACTGATGGCAGTGTTTCAACCCCATCGGTTCAGCCGGACCCAGCAGTTTCAGAACGAATTCGCCCTGGCACTGAGCAACGTCGACATCGTTGTGCTTGCACCAGTGTTCTCAGCCGGTGAAGCTCCCATCTCCGGTGTCAGCAGTGAGGCTCTGGCAACCTGCATTCAGCAACACAACGTTGATCAGACGGTTCTGGTGGCAACCACCATGAACGACCTGACTGATCTGGTGAAGCAACACAGCAGAGCCGATGATCTCGTGCTGGCGATGGGCGCCGGAGATGTGAACAGTCTCTGGTCGCGGCTGTCACCGAACTCAGAGCAGGAGCAGACGTCATGTCGATCGACACTGACAGCCTGAAAGACCTGCAGCAGCAGGGGATCCTGCAGCAGCAGGTTTCCCTGGCCCACTACACCACCTGGCGCGTTGGCGGACCGGCTCAATGGCTCGCGGAACCCAACGAACCTGAGCAGATTCCCACCCTGCTCAGCTGGGCAGCCAGCGAAGGGTTGTCCGTCCGCGTGATTGGTGCAGGCTCCAATCTGCTGATCGCTGATGAAGGACTCCCAGGGCTCACCCTCTGCCTCAGACGGCTGCAAGGCATTGATCTGAATGCACAGACCGGCCGGGTACGAGCCAGCTCCGGTGAGCCGATCCCGACCCTGGCAAGACGTGCGGCGCGAAAGGGGCTTCAGGGTCTGGAATGGGCCGTGGGCATCCCTGGCACCGTTGGCGGAGCCGCAGTGATGAATGCCGGCGCTCAGGGTGGCTGCACAGCTGAGCGGTTGCTCAGCGTGGATGTGGTTCCACTCGAAGGTGGCGATTTCAACATCCGGCGGCTTGAACGTGATGCCCTGGATTTCGCCTACCGCCACAGCGCTCTGCAGGTCCAGCCGTTACTGGTGGTGGCCGCCGAATTTCAACTCGAAGCAGGGCATGATCCCGGTGAGCTGCAACGACGCACCAGCGGAAATCTCAACCATCGCACCAGCACGCAGCCTTACAAGCAACCGAGCTGTGGCAGTGTCTTTCGCAATCCGGAGCCGGCCAAGGCGGGGCGTCTGATTGAAGGACTGGGACTGAAAGGCCGCCGTGTTGGAGGGGCTCAGGTCTCGGAAGTCCATGCCAACTTCATCGTGAACACCGGTGGAGCACGCGCGGCAGACATCCGCAACCTGATCGGCATGGTGCAACAGGAGGTGGCCGATGCCCATGGCATCCAACTCCAGCCTGAAGTGAAACGCCTGGGATTCGAAACGGCGGCCTAATCTCTCTGTTCCTACAGCGAAGCCATGGCAGGGTTCGGACTTCCCAATTTCGGACAGCTCACCGAAGCCTTCCGCAAGGCACAGCAGATCCAGCAGGACGCTCAGAAACTGCAGGAGGAGCTCGATGCCATGGAGATCGAAGGCAGCAGCGAAGACGGACGAGCCAGCATCTGGCTCTCCGGAAACCAGCAACCCCTGCGCGTGAAACTGGACCCAAGCCTGCTGAGCGAAGGGCAGGAAGCGGCTGAAGCCGCCACGCTCGCCGCGCTCCAGTCCGCCTACGAACGCTCCACAGGAACCATGAAGGAGCGGATGCAGGAGCTCACCGGTGGACTCGACCTCAACCTGCCCGGAATGGGCGGCTGAGATCAAGAAGTTCCTCCACAGCTCGGCGATACAGCGGATAGCGCTCCCAGTCCCGTGTCACACCGCAACCGGGTTCATCCCGGTGCAGGCAGTCACGGAAACGGCAGGGATGGGGCTCAAGCTGGACGCGCAGCTCAGGAAACAGAACCTCCAGATTGGAGACGTCGTCGGGAAGTTCCGGTCGATTGAACCCTGGAGTGTCGGCAACCCTGGAGCCAGGAGAAAAGGCATGCAATTCCACGTGGCGTGTGGTGTGACGACCGCGCTGCAGACGACCTGACACCTCTCCCACCCGCAAAGCGAGTCCGGGCAGCAGTCCATTCAGCAATGAGCTCTTGCCCACACCAGAGGGACCGCAAAGCACCGTGATCGGAACGGTCGCCAGTTGCGCACGCAATTGCTCCAGCCCAAGACCGGACTGCGTCGAGACAAGAATCGGTTCATAGCCCCATCCCTCCAGGCGATACTGCAGTCTTGACAGCGCGTCCGTGTCGAGCAGATCACATTTGGTCAGCACGAGCAGAACCTGCAATCCGGTCTTTTCAGCCGTGAGCAGAAACCTGCTGACCTGATCAGCATCAAACGCGGGTTGCTCAACCGCTACGGCCACGAGGATGCAAGAGGCGTTGGCCACCGGCGGACGGACCAAGAAACTGCTCCGCGGTTCCACGTCCGCAACCACGGCCCTGGCGTGCTCACGGTCGATCGCTTCCACACTCACACGATCGCCGACGTGAACCGCAGCTCCACGATGGTTCAGTCGGGTGCGACGGGTGCAGAGAAGACGGGGTGGAACATCAGCTGGCGGATCCTCTAGCTCCACCTCCAGGTAGTTGGCCTGGAGAGCCACAACCATGCCCGGATGCAGCGCACGGCTACTCACTGGCACAGATCACCATCAGACGCACCTGACCATCCGAAAGACGCTCCACCTGAACCTGATGGCCGTCACGACGCAGTCCGGGAACAACCATCTCTTCAGGCTCACCAGGATCAAGATCCACCTGAAGGCACTGGCCGACGCTCATGCTCTCCAACGTGAGCCGACAGCGAATGAAATTGAGCGGACAGGGCGTCCCACAGAGATCGAGCTGACGATCGGGGGGACGGTCGGTCATGGTCACCGCTGGCCAAACAGTCTTGCGAACAAACCACTCTTGTGGTGATGGTGCTGCTCACCTCTGGCGGAATGATGACCAGCCAACTCCTCGAGGAGCCCCCTTTCCGCATCATTGAGACGGGTGGGGAGCTTCACGTTGACCGTGATCCGCTGGTTACCGCGGGCCACAGGATTTCCCAGCTTGGGAATGCCCTTGTTCTCCAGTGTGAGAATGGCATTGGGTTGTGTTCCCGCAGGGATCTCGAGCTTGGTTGGGCCGTCGACGGTGTCGACCTCGATCGTGTCGCCGAGGATTGCCTGGAGGTAACTCACTTTCACCTCGGAATGGACCGTCAGACCATCCCTTTGCAACGAGGGATGAGGTTTGACGGTGAGGAACACGTAGAGATCTCCGGAGGGACCGCCACGCAATCCGGCGTTCCCCTCGCCGGCCACCCTCAGACGGGTTCCGGAATCGACACCGGCAGGGATATTGATGCGCAGCTTCTTGCGCACCTGCGTCACGCCCTGACCACCACAGGCATTGCAGGGATCAGCAATGACCTGGCCACTGCCGTTGCAGGACGGACATTCCGCAACCTGGGTGAAACTGCCGAAGGGAGTACGGGTCGCCCGACGCACCTGGCCAACCCCACCGCAGGTGGTGCAGGTGGTGGGACCACTGCCGCTCTTGGCACCGCTGCCGGAGCAGGTGGTGCAGGTCTCCAGATGGGGGACACGGATCTCCCGCTCCTGTCCGAACACCCCTTGCTCGAAATCGATCGTCAGGTCGTAGCGCAGGTCATCACCCTGCTGAGGACCACGACGCCGTTGCTGACGGCCACCACCGCCCGCAGCACCGCCGAACCCACTGAAAAACGTTTCAAACAGATCAGCAAAGCCACCCATATCGCCCATATCGGGCATGCCGGCGGCGCCACCGAGACCGGCCTCACCGAACTGGTCGTAGCGACCACGGGTCTGGGGATCGCTGAGCACCTCATAAGCCCGACCGATCTCCTTGAAGCGGTCTTCAGCCCCTGGCTCCTTGTTGATGTCGGGGTGGTACTGACGTGCCAGACGGCGATAAGCGCGCTTCAGGGTCTCGGCATCGGCATCCCGGCTGACACCGAGCAGCTCGTAGTAGTCGGCCATCAGCTGGAGGTCCCGAAGATCACAGTAGAAGCAGGGGGCTGATCAACTGTTGGCATCACCAGAACCCTCCCCGCCGGTTGCGACCTCGCCATCAGTGGAGGACGTCTCGCTGCCGGCACTCTGTTGCGGACCGGGGCCCATCGAGACCTTGACCATGGCGTGACGCAGAACGCGACCTTCGAGGTGGTAGCCGCGCTGCAGCTCTTCAATCACCACGTCCTCTGGATGCTCCTCACTGGGCTCTCGCAGCACCGCCTCATGCAGGGTTGGATCAAACTCCTGGCCGACCACTCGCATGGGCGCGACACCGAGCTGCTTGAGCACATCGACCAGCTGTTTGTAGAGCCCCTGATAACTGCGGTGAAGCCCCTGGGCTTCCTCGGTCTGAGGGTCGAGCTGCTGACGGGCACGCTCGAAATTATCCACAACAGGAAGAATCTCACTGAGGGTGCTGCAGATCAGCTGCAGCTTGAGATCATCCTGATCGCGACTCTGACGCTTGCGGAAGTTGTCGAAATCTGCAGCGATGCGCACGTACTGACCGCGCAGCACTTCATGCTCTTCTCTGAGAGCGGAGTGCTCCCGCTCCAGCTGCTCCAGACGGGCTTCATTGTCAACGGACTGCGGAGCAGACTCCGTTTCAGCCACCGCTTCCGGGGTCGGTGCTTCGTCGACCGCTGGTGTTGTTTCTGACATCTCGTTTGGATTCACGGCAGGTTGCTGGCCGTCGGAACCAGCCGATGACGGATCCTGCGCTGGGGTGGAAGCATCGCCACTCATGCTGACCGGTTGCGAATTCACGTCTAGACATGTTGATAGGTGAGGCAGTCCTCCCACAAGCGGGGGAAGCCCGCACCTTTCTGTGAACTGGATCCGTGAGCGACACAAGCCGGCCTCTGGAACTGGAACTGCTGCTGCAACGGGCAATTCCGGGCGAGCTCGGGATTGCTGATGAACCTGTTCTGCTCGAAGAACTGGCGACGATGGGATTTGATCCCGCTCGTCATGCCGCGCTGGCCGAAAGCCTGACGGAGCTACTCAGCAACAACCTCCCTGTCAGCGATGAAGCTCCTCCCGCAGAGCAAGTCATCACCGAAACACCGCCAACAACCAACGCCACCATCCCTGCCAACAACCAGACCTCCGTTTCAAAAGGCGCAGAGACCGACAACGAAACAGTGGCGGAAACTGCCACCTCCTATCTGAAGGATTTCACCGTTGAAGGGGTGCTGGAAGCCGACCCCGATGAGGAGGACGCCGACTCCTCGAAACCGCAGGACCTTGAAGCTGGGCTCAATGATGCGGAGCGCTCACCGGTGATCGATCTGGTGGATCGCATCCTGATGCAGGCCCTTGAACTGGGTGCAAGCGACATCCATGTGGAGCCTCAGCAGGCCGGACTTCAACTGCGCTTTCGGCAGGACGGTGTGCTGCAAAGCCAGATCGAACCACTGCCGAGCCGCCTCGTGCCGGCTGTGACCTCCAGGTTCAAGATCATGGCGGACCTGGACATCGCTGAACGGCGCGTCCCTCAGGACGGCCGCATCCGCCGCCGTTTCCAGAACAGGACTGTGGATTTCCGGGTCAACAGCCTGCCGAGCCGCTACGGAGAGAAGATCGTGCTGCGACTTCTGGACAGCTCCGCCACTCAACTGGGGCTCGACAAGCTGATTTCCAATCCTGAAGCCCTGAAGCTGGTCCGCACCCTGGGGTCCAAGCCCTTCGGAATGATCCTGGTCACAGGACCCACTGGATCCGGCAAGTCGACAACGCTCTACTCCCTGCTGGCGGAACGCAACGAACCAGGGATCAACATCTCCACGGTGGAGGATCCGATCGAATACGCCCTGCCAGGCATCACCCAGTGCCAGGTAAACCGGGAGAAAGGCTTTGATTTCAGCCAGGCACTGAGAGCGTTCATGCGCCAGGACCCGGACGTGCTGCTGGTCGGAGAAACGCGGGATCTGGAAACCGCGAAAACAGCCATCGAAGCAGCTCTCACGGGTCACCTGGTGCTCACCACCCTCCACTGCAATGACGCTCCCAGCGCCATCGCCCGACTCGACGAGATGGGAGTGGAGCCCTTCATGGTCAGCGCCTCACTGATCGGGATCGTCT
>CAJXFG010000012.1 GCA_913052185.1 uncultured Synechococcus sp.
CGTTTGTCATGGCAACAATTGACGCTTGATTCGATGTTATTCCTTTCAGGCCAGACGAAATGACTGGCGAGACAAATAAACCATAAAACAGTGAGTTTGGTTAAAATTGATGGCGGCGCAAGGCACTTTTATGGCCAGCCAATGTTGCCTCTAGGCAAACACTTCATAATTCAACAATAAGCCTGATTGTGAAATATTCAGCTTTCTTGTCTGATCCAATTGGAACATCACCTCAAGCCATTGGATTAGAGAGTCGTCAACACCGAATCCAGCAAAACCTGCCCTGCCTGATCACGAAAGCCAAAGACCAAAGCTGTCCTGAGCCAGGAAGACCGGAATTTGGTTCAGGGTGGAAATCATCACCCAGACAGCGGAGACATCTCGGCGAAGTGTGATTCGCCGCTGATGGGCTTGAAGACAGGCTTCTGAAGCAGATGCGGCGGTTCCCCATCAACAGAACAATGCAGCCTTACTGGACGCATCCGCACAGGCCTGAACTGACATGGCCAGCCAGCAAACAACCCGTCGTGCGGCGGGTGGTGTTCGCTGGGATGCGTTGCGATGACTGATGGGCGATGAGGGGATCGAACCTTCGACAATCTCCTTGTAAGGGAGGTGCTCTACCGCTGAGCTAATCGCCCGACAGGCCAATTCTGCCTGATCGCGGCAATCTGAAGCAGCTCAATGTGGATTGCAGTGGCCGCAGGCCGAGATCATGATCGAGCCACCATGGCCTGGTGCCTGCCAGCCGGCCTGCTGATGGGATGGTGGCTGGGATGGTTGAACGGTGCGCTGACGGCTATCGCCGTCATCGTGGGAGGCCTTTGGCTATCCCCTGATCTTGACGTGCGTTCGACCGCTCTCAGGCGCTGGGGTGTGCTGGGCGGAATCTGGTGGCCCTATCGGCGCTTGCTTCGGCACCGCTCTCTCTTGTCGCACGGCCCTCTGGTCGGCATGGCATTGCGGTTGGCATGGCTGTCAGCCCTGGTGCTGCTGATCTGGACAACAGCGGCATGGCTTTCTGCAGCTGTCATTCCAAGCCCATCCCAGACACTGCCAGGCCTCGTCACAACCTTGAAGCAACATCCGAAGCCCTTGATCAGCGTGCTGGTGGGCCTTGAAGGCAGCGTTTGGCTGCATCTGATCCTGGACGGGGATCCCCTGCCGGCGGAGTGGTCCAATCGCTGGCGGCGGACTCGACGTCGGTGAGAGGGTGACCACAACCATGTGCGGTTTCCATGACCTCCGGCGGCGAAGAGTCCCAGCACCAGGATCCACTCCGCCGGCTGGAGGACTTGGTGGCTCGGTTGCGCGATCCGCAAGCCGGCTGCCCCTGGGACCTGGAACAGACCCACCAGTCACTCACCCCTTATGTGCTGGAAGAAGCGCATGAGGTGGCCGATGCCATTCGTCATGGCAATGACAAGCACCTGAGGGAGGAACTCGGGGACCTGCTCCTGCAGGTGGTGCTTCACGCCCGCATCGCCAAGGAAGAGAAGCGATTCGATCTCAATGATGTGGCGGCAGGCATCAGCGAAAAACTGATTCGCCGCCATCCCCACGTCTTCGCCGATGCGGAGGCCGGCGACAGCGCAGCTGTTCGTGTCAGCTGGGAGGCCATCAAGGCGCAGGAACGGGCAGACGCGAGAGGCGACTCAGCCTCCACATCACCACTCAGCGATCAGCTCGCAGGCAAGGTGCGTGGACAGCCAGCCCTCGCCGGTGCGATGACCATTTCCAGGAAAGCCGCGCAGGCCGGCTTCGAATGGGAGGAGATGGCCGGTGTCTGGAGCAAGGTGAATGAGGAACTCCAGGAGCTCAAGGACGCCGTCGCCTCAGGCGACAAAGCTCACGCCCAGGAGGAACTTGGGGATGTGTTGTTCACCCTGGTGAATGTGGCGCGCTGGTGTGGGATCAGCCCCGAGGAAGGACTGGCAGGAACCAACCAACGTTTCCTGGATCGCTTCTCACGGGTCGAAGCCGCACTCGGCGGTGATCTCAAAGGTCGCAGCATTCATGAGCTCGAGAGGTTGTGGCAGCAGGCGAAACAAGCCATCCGCAGGGAGTCTCTGGAGCACGGAAGCTGATCAGTCGTGAGCGGCAATCGTGCCTTCCGTTGTGCCCCAGAGGTGGCGTTTGACCTGATCGGCTTCGCGAATGAACGCACGAGCCTGCTCACGGGTTGTGCAGCTGCGCGCTCCTTCCTCGAGGCGCATGAGCGTGACCAGTTCCGCTGAAGGGTGGTGAACTTGTGATTGATTCATCAATCCACCTCCAAGACAACTTGGTTAATCACACCTTAACCAAGGAATCCAATGAGACCAATTCCTAATCATCCAGGGAGGGCCTCCCTTGCCGGCGACGTTTGAGTTCACTGCGCCTGCCTTTGGCCTCAAGTCTGCGTTTGACGGCAGCACGCCCGGGGCGGGTGGGCCTGCGCTGCGGCGGCGGCGGTTTGAGACCCTCCCTCAACAGCTCCGCCAAGCGCGCCATGGCCCTCTGACGGTTCTGCCACTGAGAACGCTCCTCAGCCGCAACCACGCGCAGACAGTTCCCCTCCAGGCGCGATGCCAATTGCTGCCGAAGGCGTGCCTTGCGAAACGGGCCCAGAACCTGGGAACTCTCCAGATCAAATCTCAGCTCCACCCTGGAATCGGTGGTGTTCACCCCCTGCCCGCCCGGACCCGAGGACCTGGAGAAACGCCACCGCAACTCAGCCGCTGGGATCACCAGACGGTTATTGATCGGCAGGTCTTGAACCATCACAACGCCTCGACCAACTGACTAGCCGAACAGATTCATTCTCAAGAACTCAAGTTTGGGGTTTTGGGCCTGAAGATGCTCTGGAAGCCGAAAATCAATCGCATCCCAGACCGGCACCCCGAGAAAGTCAGCCAGCATGCAGGCGTCCTCACGAATGGCATGCAGCGTGCCGTGGTCGGTCACACTCAACCGCCGGCCATCACAGCAGACCAGGTTGATTTCGTAGCTGTCGTACGACTGCTTGTTGCCCCGCACAAACTCCCGAAGCAATTGAAGAGCGTGCACCTCCCTTAGGGGCAGGTGGCGACCCCGATGCACGAACAACTGGGTGGATTGATCGAAGCAGACCTGGCGTCGACGCATCTGCCAGAGAGAAAGCCCTGCGAAGCCAGAAAAGGCCAGTGTCCCCAACACCCCCCAAGGAGCCTGCTCGGCCTCCAGCGATCCAACCAGCAAACCGATGCTCAACATCAGGCCCAGCACCGTCATCGATCCAGCGACGAACAACACAAGGGGCGTGACCTCAAAGGTGAGCGTCGAACCGGTCAACCCCTGCCGCAACCTCGCGCGATGCGTGCAGAACTGATGACCGCCATGCACCAGCGGCGTCCACTCGATCCGCGAGGCCAGTTCATCCTCGAAACAAGCGGGATCCAGAAGTTCACGCTTGTCTTCAAAAACAGACAACAACGACCGTATCCACCCCATGTTGGGCTCTGCATGGTTGAAAGCAGTCTGCGCCGAATCACAACAGGGCAGAACCAACGTTGGTCTTAGCTGGAAAGGAACACCAGGCGTCCAGCCATGACCGAACCATCTCCGGCCGATGAGGGCTGGATCGATGAACACCATCAAGGGGTTCGTTACGGACTCGCCGGTCAGGTGCTGGTTGATGAACAGAGCGCTTTCCAGCGGATCACCGTGATCGACAGCGAGCGCTACGGCAAAGGACTGCTGCTGGACGGATGCTGGATGACCGCCGAGCGCCAGGAACGGCACTACCACGAATCACTGGTGCATCCGGCTCTTTGCAGTGCCGAGGCCATTGAACGGATCCTGGTGATCGGAGGCGGCGATGGCGGCACCGCCCGCGAATGCCTTCGCCATGCAGGCGTCCGACATCTCGACATGGTGGAGATCGACGGCCGGGTGGTGGAACTCAGCCAGAAGCATCTGGCTTCGTTGGGAGCAGGCTGCTGGAACGACCCGCGCTTTCGGCTGACGGTGGGTGATGGCATTGCCTGGGCAGCCGGCTGCGATGACGCCAGCTACGACGTGGTGATCGTGGACGGTTCCGATCCGGCAGGTCCGGCCGAAGGTCTGTTCAACCGCAGCTTCTTCGAGCACTGCCGGCGCATCCTCAGACCGGGGGGCGTCTTTGCCACGCAGAGCGAGTCGCCGGAAGCCTTTCGTGAGGTCCACATCGCCACAGTGCTCCTGCTGCAGGAGGTCTTCGGGCATGCCGATCCGCTTTACGGCTGGGTGCCGATGTACCCCAGCGGCTGGTGGAGCTGGACTTTCGCTGCGATCGATGGCCCCCGCTACAAAAAACCCGACCCACAGCGAGCAGCAGCCATCGCCGCTGGTTGCGAGATCTGGAGCACACGCTGGCAGTCCGGTGCCTTTGAAGCGATGCCTGCCTCGATCGAACGGGAGCTGCAGACGTGACCATCCCAGACCAGGCGCTGTTTGATCGGGAAGGAGCGATCTACATGGGCGCCAGCAGGGATCCGAACGGCTGCAAAGTGGGACTGTTCGGAGTGCCTTACGACGGCACCACATCCTTCAGGCCCGGCACCCGTTTCGGACCTGCCGCGGTGCGGGATGTGAGTAACGGCCTGGAGACCTACTGCCCCCAGCTCGACCTTGATCTGGAGACCATGGCCTACGCCGATCTCGGCGCGGTCGACATCCCCTTCGGCGCTCCGGAGCCTGTGGTGGAAGCCGTTCACAAAGCCACGTCCAGTGTTCTGGACCTGCAGCTCAAGCCCTTGATGCTTGGGGGAGAACACTCGATCAGCTCCGGAGCGGTTGCCGCTGTCGCCGAACGGCATCCTGATCTGGCGCTGGTGCAACTCGATGCCCACGCGGATCTCCGTCATGAATGGCTGGGTGCACGCCATAGCCATGCCTGCGCCATGCGGCGCTGCCTGGAGGTGCTTCCCAGTCGGAATCTGCTGCAGATCGCCATTCGCAGCGGCACCAGGGAGGAGTTCTCAGAACTGCACAGCAGTGGCCGCCTGGTCCCGCTGGATCAGATGGGCGCGCGGCTGAAGGATCTGCGCGGCCTGCCCCTCTATCTCACCGTTGACCTCGACTGGTTCGACCCAGCCGTGATGCCCGGCACAGGGACACCCGAACCAGGCGGCTATCTCTGGCAACACTTCGCCGAACTGGTGAGCGAGTTAAAGCACCACAATCTGGTCGGCGCCGATGTTGTGGAACTGGCTCCTCAACTGGACCCAAGCGGCATCAGCAGCGTTCTGGCTGCCAAGGTGACCCGCAGCCTGCTGTTGCTGATGGCTCAGTAGAAGTGAGAAGCGTCAAGACGTTGTTCGCGCAGTCGTCGATGCTGACCGCTGAGCAAGCTGAGCACGAGTGTGGGATGCCCGTGAATGAGCTCAAGAAAACTATTGCGATCAAGCCTCAGAACCTGAACCGGCGTGATGGCACGCGCTGTTCGGCTGTGATGGGCGTCATCAGCAACGAGGTCTTCATAGAAGAAGACTTCTCCATCGCCATAGCGAAGACGGTCACGACCACCGGTGGTGAGCTCCACCAGTCCACGCTCAATGGCATAAAGAGCGGTCGCGGATTCACCTCTCTCAAACAGGATGCTGCCGGTGGGCAGCAGCACCTGTTCAACGTTGCGATGCTCAGCGATCAGCTGAACAGCGGTCGGCATGGGTGTGGAGACCGACAACGGAGAGGCAAACATGTCTCAGTCTCATCATTGTTGCGCCCAAGGCAGGTGTTGTTGTAACTGCAACGACACACCCTGTTAACTCACAACACCTGGGCGGGATCTCCGGAAGCACCGAGGCCATCCACGGACGATCCGAGATCCAGTTGTCGGTCACCTCCAACCAGGGGCTGATCGGGCTTCGCCAGGCCAGGAAGAACCGGAGCACGGGCTGTCCAGTGATGGCACCAGATCAACCGTGCGAGCTCCACGTGCACCGTTAAGCGGCGCAGTCGGCACCAACCACCGCCACCACCGCCCTGCGCCGGAACGCAGTGCTGACAGGACTGGCAGGAGGACTGGGGCAGAAGGCTCTCAAGCGGAGGAGTTCAAGCTAAGGACGCTTTCCGTAGCGGTCGACGCTGCAGGCGCAATCTGCGGCTTTGCTTCCACTTCCAACGCAAACCGGAACTGCATCCATAGGATCCGTCTGGACGCCGTACCTCCGTCATGGATCTGCAACGCACGCCGCTCCATGACCTCTGCCGTGAAGCGAAGGGCCGCATGGTTCCGTTTGCCGGATGGGAGATGGCGGTCCAGTACTCAGGCCTGATCGCCGAACACAAAGCCGTCCGCGAAGCCGTGGGGATGTTCGACATCTCCCATATGGGCGTGCTCCGCATTGAAGGCAGCAATCCCAAGGATGCGCTTCAGACCCTCGTGCCAACGGACCTGCACCGGATCGGCGCCGGGCAGGCCTGTTACACGGTGCTGCTCAACGACAACGGCGGCATCCGTGACGATCTGATCATTTACGACCAGGGGGAGACACCAACCGGCGACGGAACCCTCCTGGTCGTGATCAACGCCGCCTGCGCTGCAAGCGACACGGCCTGGATGAGAGAGCAACTGGAGCCGCGCGGCCTGCGTGTTCAGGATGAAAAGAAGGACGGCGTGCTGCTGGCCCTGCAGGGTCCGAAAGCAATCACCATTCTCGAACAACTCAGTGGAGAAGCTCTGCATGAACTGCCCCGCTTTGGCCATCGCCTGCTGCAACTGCAAGGGCTGAACGAGCAGGTGTTCTGCGCCCGAACCGGCTACACGGGCGAGGATGGTGCAGAACTGTTGTTGAGCCGCAACGACGGGCGCAAACTCTGGACGCAGTTGCTGGCACTGGATGTCGCGCCCTGTGGTCTGGGGGCACGGGACACCCTGCGCCTGGAGGCTGCCATGCACCTTTACGGCCAGGACATGACGGCCAGCACCAACCCCTTCGAGGCAGGACTCGGTTGGCTGGTGCATCTTGAGATGCCGCAGGACTTCATCGGTCGCAAGGCCCTGGAGCAGGTCGCGGCCAATGGACCGTCTCACCGATTGGTGGGACTGAAGCTGCAGGGACGAGCCATTGCCAGACACGACTATCCGGTGCTGCACAACGGTGAAAAAGTGGGCGTTGTCACCAGCGGCAGCTGGTCACCCACCCTTGAAGAAGCCATCGCCCTGGCCTCCGTCCCCAAGGAACTGGCCAAGGTGGGCAGCGAACTGGGCGTGGAGATCCGAGGACAGGTCCAGCCGGCAACGGTGGTGAAGCGGCCCTTCTACCGGCGTGGATAAAGGAAAAAGGGACCCGGGCTATGGGAAACTCGCCTGTCACCAGCTGATCCATCCCATGCGCAGCAACGGTTGCGGCGACCTGCGCAAGCAGCACATTGATAAGCAGGTGCAGCTGTGCGGCTGGGTGGATCGCCGCCGCGACCACGGCGGCGTGATTTTCATTGACCTGCGCGATCGCAGCGGCACGGTGCAGATCACCGTGGACCCCGACCTGGGTGCTGAAGCCTTTGCAGTGGCTGAACATCTGCGCAGCGAAACCGTGCTGCAGGTGAACGGCAAGGTGCGAGCACGGCCGGCCGAATCCCTGAACGACAAGCTGGCGACGGGCGCAGTGGAAGTGCTGGCCAGCGGGATCACGGTGTTGAACAGCGTGAAGGGAAACCTTCCGTTCCCCGTGTCAGTGCACGACGAGGAAAACACCCGAGAAGAGCTGCGACTGCGTCACCGCTATCTGGACCTGCGCCGCAAGCGCATGAACGACAACCTGCGCCTGCGGGCCCAGACCATCCAGGCCGCCCGACGCTTCCTCGAAGACGAAGGCTTCATTGAGGTGGAGACTCCGGTGCTCACCCGCTCCACCCCTGAAGGCGCGCGCGACTATGTGCTCCCCAGCCGCGTCTGCGGGGGAGATTGGTTCGCCCTGCCGCAATCGCCCCAGCTGTTCAAACAGCTGCTGATGGTGGGTGGCATCGAGCGCTACTACCAGGTGGCCCGCTGCTTCCGTGACGAAGACCTGCGGGCTGACCGGCAGCCCGAGTTCACCCAGCTGGACATCGAGATGAGCTTCATGGATCAGGAGCAGATCCTGGAGCTCAATGAATCCCTGATCTGCGCGATCTGGAAGGCGGTGAAAGGCATCGAGCTGCCGAGACCCTTCCCGCGGATGACCTGGCATGAGGCCATGGAGCGCTACGGGACCGACCGCCCCGACACCCGCTACGGCATGGAGCTGGTGACCGTGTCAGACATCGTCAAGGACATGGGGTTCAAGGTGTTCAGCGGCGCCGTGAAATCCGGCGGATCCGTCAAGGTGATTGCCGTGCCTGGCGGCAACGATGCCCTCTCCAATGTGCGCATCAAGCCCGGTGGGGATGTGTTCAGCGAAGCCCAGGCCGCCGGTGCAGGCGGTCTGGCTTTCATCCGAGTGCGCGACGGTGGAGAGATCGACACGATCGGTGCGATCAAGGACAACCTCAGCGACGCGCAGAAGCAGGAGCTGCTCAGCCGCACCGGAGCCCAGCCGGGCACATTGTTGTTGTTCGGTGCCGGTGACACCGCCACGGTCAACAAGGCCCTCGACCGGGTGCGTCAGTACCTGGCCAGGGAGCTGGGCATGGTCAAGCCCGACCGAGACAACGACCAGTGGAACTTCCTCTGGGTGGTGGATTTCCCGATGTTCGAGTTCAACAGCGATGAGAATCGTTTTGAGGCGCTGCATCACCCGTTTTGTGCCCCGAACGCCGAAGACCTGGGCAACGACCCTTCGGAGTGGGCCAAGACACTGCCTGCCGCTCGCGCCCAGGCCTACGACCTGGTGCTCAACGGCCTCGAACTCGGGGGTGGCTCACTGCGCATCCATGACTCGGCCCTGCAGCGACAGGTGCTGCAGACCGTGGGTCTGCCCCTGGAGGAAGCCCAGGAGCAGTTCGGCTTCCTGATGGACGCCCTGGATGTGGGTGCTCCTCCGCATGGAGGCCTGGCCTTCGGGGTCGACCGGATGGTGATGCTGCTGGCAGGCGAGGAATCGATCCGTGACACGATCGCCTTCCCCAAGACCCAGCAGGCACGTTGTCTGATGACCAACGCTCCAGGCGGTGTCGCCGACAAACAGCTTGAGGAGCTGCATGTGGCCAGCACCTGGGTGGAGGAGAACGACGAGGACGCGAACTAGAACCCGAACAGAAACCGGCGGTTCCGAGCACTGGGCTCTCTGAGCATCAACCCTGGAAGGACAGTGAGCCATCCAGGGTTTCTTGGCCAAACACGCCCGATCGACGGGGCATGCCCCGATCCGCTGGAGCGGTGGCAACGACCTGCTGCGCCTGTATCTGCAGGACATCGGTCGCGTCGACCTGCTCACCAGCGAGGAAGAAGTCACCCTCTCTCGACTGGTTCAGCAGCGAGAGAAACTGCTGGTGCAGGAGAGGGACCTCAGCAATCGCCACGCAGCCATCCGGATCCTGCTGGATCTGGAGGAACTGCAACTGCGCGAAGCCAATCAGGTGAGCCACTGGCCCACACGTCAGGAATGGGCGCGGGCTGCTGAGTTGCCGCTTGAGGAACTCAACCGTCAGCTCAATGAGGGCTACAGCCTCTGGGCCGAGGAGGTGGGCCTCGAAGCCAAGGAACTGCAACGCCGGCTGCGGGAGGGCCGCAGAGCCCGAGATCGAATGATCCAGGCCAACCTGCGCCTTGTGGTTGCGGTGGCCAAGAAGTATCAGCAGCGAGGCATGGAGCTGCTGGATCTCGTGCAGGAGGGCACGCTTGGCCTGGAACGGGCGGTTGAGAAATTCGACCCCACACGCGGCTTCCGCTTCAGCACCTATGCCTACTGGTGGATCCGTCAGGGAATCACAAGAGCCATCGCCACCCAGAGCCGAACGATCCGCCTGCCGGTGCATGTCACCGAAAAGCTGAACCGCATCAAACGCGTCCAGCAGGAGATCGCCACCGAAAAGGGACGCCTGGCATCCGTCAGTGATCTGGCCAAGGAACTGGGGCTGAGCGAAGAAACGGTGCGCTTGACGCTGATGCGGGTTCCCCGTTCTGTCTCCCTGGAGACCCGTGTCGGCAAGGACCAGGACACCCAGCTGGGGGATCTGCTCGAAGACGGCAGTGCCACGCCTGAGCAGACCCTGACCCGCGATTCCCTCCATGACGACCTGGAGCACCTGCTGGATGAACTCACCCCACGGGAAGCGGAGGTGATCCGCAGCCGTTTCGGGCTTGAAGACGATCACCCCCGCACCCTGGCGGAGATCGGTGAGGCGATGGCGCTGTCGCGCGAAAGGGTGCGTCAGATCGAGACGCGCGCCCTGCTCAAGCTGCGCCAACCGCAGCGCCGATCCAAGGTGCGGGACTACATCCTGGGCCTGGATTCCTGACTCAAAAACCTATCCCAACGATCCCCATGGCCAGTGCGCCCCAAATCAACATCGGAATTGCTCAGGAGCAGCGTGAGGAGATCGCAGCTGGCTTGAGTCGATTACTGGCCGATACCTATGTGCTCTATGGAAAAACCCATGGATTTCACTGGAACGTCACCGGTCCGATGTTCAACACGCTGCATCTGATGTTCATGGACCAGTACACCGAGCTGTGGAACTCCCTGGACGAGATCGCAGAGCGGATCAGGGCTCTCGGCGTGGTGGCCCCCTACGGCGGCTCGACTCTCGCCGGACTGGCATCCATCAAGGAGGTCTCACTGCAGCCGGCGGCCCTCGACATGGTGCGGGAACTGGTGGACGGCCATGAAGCCGTGGCCAGAACTGCCCGCAGCATCTTCCCTCTCGCGGAGGCCGCGAGCGATGAACCCACGGCGGACCTGCTCACCCAGCGCCTGCAGATTCACGAAAAAACCGCCTGGATGCTGAGGAGCCTGCTGGAGGGCTGACCCTCACCACGGCCCGGACCCCTTGGTGCGATCGGTACATTGAAGAATCGACCAGGGGTTCATGGCCAAGTTCGTCTTCGTCACCGGTGGTGTCGTTTCCAGCATCGGCAAAGGCATCGTGGCCGCCAGCCTGGGTCGCCTGCTCAAATCGCGTGGCTACAGCGTTTCAATCCTGAAGCTGGATCCCTATCTGAATGTGGACCCCGGAACGATGAGTCCCTTTCAGCACGGCGAAGTCTTCGTCACTGAAGACGGGGCTGAAACCGACCTCGACCTGGGCCATTACGAACGCTTCACCGACACGGCGATGTCACGCCTCAACAGCGTGACCACCGGTTCGATCTACCAGTCGGTGATCAACAAGGAGCGCCGCGGGGATTACAACGGCGGCACGGTGCAGGTGATCCCGCACATCACTGGTGAGATCCGTGAACGGATCCATCGCGTGGCCGCCAACAGCGGCGCCGATGTGGTGATCACTGAGATCGGCGGCACCGTCGGTGACATCGAATCACTGCCGTTTCTGGAAGCCATCCGCGAATTCCGCGGCGACGTGGGGCGACACGACCTCGCTTACATCCACGTGACCCTGCTGCCCTACATCGGCACCTCTGGAGAACTGAAGACCAAACCCACCCAGCACTCGGTGAAGGAGCTGCGATCCATCGGCATCCAGCCCGATGTGCTGGTCTGCCGCAGCGACCGGGACATCAATCAGGAGCTCAAGCGCAAGATCGGCGGCTTCTGCGGTGTTCCCGAGCGAGCGGTGATCCCTTCCCTCGACGCCGACAGCATTTACGCGGTGCCGTTGACGCTCGAGGACGAGGGCCTCTGCCGCGAGGTGCTCGATGTTCTGCAGCTGGAAGACCATGAAAGCGACATGGCCGGCTGGGCCCAGCTGGTGCACCAGATGCGCAACCCAGGTCCGACCGTCAAGGTCGCGCTGGTTGGCAAGTATGTGCAGCTCAACGACGCCTACCTCTCGGTGGTGGAGGCCCTTCGACACGCCTGTCTGGCTCAGAATGCCTCACTCGATCTGCACTGGGTCTGCGCTGAGCAGATCGAGAGTGACGGAGCCGACAGTCTGCTGAAAGGCATGGACGCTGTCGTCGTTCCGGGGGGCTTCGGCAACCGGGGTGTTGACGGCAAGGTGGCGGCAATCCGCTGGGCCCGGGAACAGCGAGTGCCGTTCCTGGGTCTCTGCCTCGGCATGCAAACAGCCGTGATCGAATGGGCACGCAACCAGGCCGGCCTCACCGATGCCTCCAGCGCTGAGCTCGACCCGGACACCCAGCATGCGGTGATTCACCTGCTGCCGGAGCAGCAGGACGTTGTCGATCTCGGCGGCACGATGCGCTTGGGTGTTTACCCGTGCCGGATTGCAGAGGGCTCGATGGCCGCACGCCTGTACGGCGATCAGGTGGTCTATGAACGCCACCGGCACCGCTACGAGTTCAACAATGCCTACCGCACCCTGTTCCTCGAGTCCGGGTATCGCATCAGCGGCAGCTCACCCGATGGTCGTCTTGTGGAGTTGATCGAACTCCCGGGGCATCCCTTTTTCACGGCCTGCCAGTACCACCCGGAATTCCTGTCGCGCCCGGGCAGACCACATCCACTGTTCCGCGGCTTGATCGAGGCGGCCCAGCAGCGTTTGCCCTCCAGTCCCAGCGAAGCCCTGCGTCAGCAGGGGTCTGGCATCGGTGACCGCGACATCCCTGAAGCCAGCCGCAACCCTTGAGCACTGCGAAGTCCATGAACGGCCTGCCGTTGGTGGAAACCTTCCACTCCTTGCAGGGGGAAGGCCTGCATGCGGGTCGCAGCGCTTTTTTCATCCGCCTTGGTGGCTGCAAGGTGGGCTGCAGCTGGTGTGACACCAAGCATTCCTGGTCTGCGCATGTGCACCCGCGGCGCAGCGTCGAAGACCTCGCCGAGGATGCCTTGCAGGCCGCCGAGGCGGGAGCCGCGTTTGTGGTCATCACCGGTGGAGAACCGTTGCATCATCCGCTCGAGCCACTCACCAGCGCCATCCGCAGCAGCTGTTCACTGCCCATCCATCTGGAGACCAGCGGCGTGGATCCCCTCAGTGGCCACCCCGACTGGATCACCCTCTCCCCGAAACGACACAAACCACCCAGGCAGGATCTGCTCTCCTGCTGCCATGAGCTGAAAGTGGTGGTGCATGAAGCGGCAGATCTGCTGTTCGCGGATGTGGTGGCCGCCCAGGCCCCTCAAGCTCACTGGCTCGTGCAACCGGGCTGGGACAGCCAGGAAGGCCAACAGCTGGCGGTGACCAAAGCGCAGGGAGACGGACGCTGGCGACTGAGCCTGCAGAACCACAAGTGGCTCGGCGTGCGCTGAATCGATACAACAGCGGAATCAGATCCGTTTGCCATGCAGCGCAACAACCTGCTGCCGATCACAGCGAAGGGGATGGTGATCGCGATGGCCTTGGTCGGTCTGGGTCCGAACATCTGTGCTCAACCTGTCAAACCCGAACGGGTGCCTGAACGCACCGGTGTCTCAAATCTGGCGTTGCTGAGCCAATCCCGTCCGCGACGGCTACCCGACTCACACCGTCCCTTTCGCAAAGGCGAAAGTCTGCGCCTGGTTTATCCATTGCCTCAACCTGCCGAGGAGGTGCAGCCCTACGGCTGGCGCTATTCAGACCAGCGTCAACGCTGGCGCATGCATGTCGGCCATGACCTGATTGCTCCTGCCTCCACACCCGTGCTGGCCATGCTTTCCGGAAGGGTGCAGCTGGTGCAAGCGATCAGCGGTTATGGACTCACGGTGCTGCTTGAGCATGGTCGGGGGTGGCAGACCGTGTATGCCCACCTGCAGAGTGCTGACGTTGAAGCCGGTCGCTTGGTGCGCGCCGGTGAACCCATCGGTCGGGTGGGCCGGAGCGGCTCCGCCAGCACCGACCATCTGCATGTGGAGCTGAGACGACTGGAAGGACGCCAGGCCTTTGCTCTGGACCTTGGCCCGCTGCTGCCGCATTGATGCCGATTTAGAGCCTTACACCGTTCTGCTGGCGGGTCTCCGCTTTCCAGATCCGCCAGCGCAGTTGCATCGTTTCAGGCAGATCCACAACGATCGGCCAGGACGCGTTATACGGCACGAGATACGGCTGCTTGCCCAGGGACAGGAAGGATTCTCTGGTGGACTGATCATCGGGACAGGCCATCTTGGTGCTGCTCACAACAACGGGGCCCTTCACTTCAAAGAGCGCTTTACCGGAGGCTTTGGGCAGCATGCGCATGGTCATCCCCGGCCCGGAAAGACGCTGCATGTTGCAGTCAAGCGTGACCGTCTGGCCCACGATCAACTGAATCCGCCAGTCGATCGGTGTCGCGGAGATGAAGGCATCGGAGCTCCGGGGCAGCAGACCCGAAGGCTGAATCACCCAACGCTTCAGCCCTGGAGCTGGCTCGGGATAACCACTCAGATCCAGCCGAGGTATGGCAACGCCCGGTGCTGAGACCAGCAGGAGCAGAGACAAACCACCGGCCAGGCTTGTGATCGGTTTCAACAGCTGATGCGGAGGCTTCGTCATCACCCCATGGGCAACAGAATGCTCAGCATGACCGATTTCACAGCGATTGCCCTCTTGTCAGGCGGACTGGATTCCGCCACAGCGGCAGCCCTGGCGATCGAAGCCGGCGGACGCGTGATCGGACTCTCCTTTGATTACGGCCAGCGCCATCGTCGTGAACTGCAAGCGGCCAGCGAAATCGCTGCGGCACTGAAGCTGGAGGAGCACCACACGATCAGCGTGAACCTGGCCAGCTGGGGTGGATCATCTCTCACCGATCAGCAGCAGGATTTGCCGACCGATGGCGTGCAGGAGGGAGTCATCCCCAACACCTACGTGCCCGGACGAAACACCGTGTTCATCAGCATTGGACTCAGCCTGGCCGAGGCTCGCAGTGCCGAGCGTGTCGTTCTCGGAGTCAATGCCGTGGATTACTCGGGATACCCCGATTGTCGACCTGACTATCTGGAGGCCTTCCAGACCCTGGCAAACCTGAGCAGCAAGGTTGGCCGCGAGGGACATGGCCCTCGACTGTGGGCGCCGCTGGTGCAGTGGAGCAAACAACGCATCGTGGAGGAAGCCCTGCGCCTGGGTGTGCCCATCGCGTCCACCTGGAGCTGTTACAGCGGTGGGAGCAGACCGTGCAGCGTCTGCGACAGCTGTCGCATCCGCGATGCCGCCCTGCGCGATGCAGGCCGCCCCGATCTGTGCAGCAGCGAAAGCCGATGACCCTGTTGCGCAGGCGACTTGCCTGGATCGAGCCCGAACAGGTGGCGGAAAGCCTGGCCCACATCCATGGTGAGGACGGCCTGATCTGGCTCGATGGTGATGGCAGTGAGCTGGGACGGCACATCATCCTGGCAGTCGATCCTGTGGAAGCGCACTGCTGCCGGGGGCTGCCCGGTGACCCCGGCGCTTCCAATCCCTTCACGACCCTGCGCCAACTGAAGAACGGCCACTGGACGGGATGGCTCAGCTACGACGCTGCAGCCTGGACGGAACCCGGCAACCCCTGGCGTCGCGACGTGATGGCCAGCCTCTGGATCGCGCGCCATGACCCTGTTCTGCGTTTTGATCTCCAAGCCAGGGAGATCCATCTGGAAGGAGTCGATCCCGCTCGCCACGCCGCCATGGCGAGGCAACTGGAGGCCCTCAACACTGAAGAAACGCATCCACGACAACCGTCAGTGCTGGGGTGCACCTGGCACCGGCACAGCGACCGGGCCACCTACAAGGAAGGCGTCAGCAGAATCCGTGAACTGATTGCCAGCGGCGACCTGTTTCAGGCCAACCTCACCAGCTGCACCAGCTGCAACCTCGAAGGCAACGTCCCCAACCTGGAGCTGTACGGGAAACTGCGTCATCGATGCCCCGCTCCCTTCAGCGGTCTGCTGGTTGGCAACGGTGCGGCCGCCGGTGAAGCGGTTCTCTCCACATCTCCCGAACGATTTCTCCAGGTGGAGCCCGGCGGAGCGGTTCAGACCAGACCAATCAAGGGAACGCGGCCGCGCCATGCCGATCCGCGCATCGATGATGACCTCGCTGCAGAACTCGTATGCAGCGCCAAGGATCGCGCCGAAAACGTGATGATCGTGGATCTGCTGCGCAACGATCTCGGTCGTGTCTGCAAGCCCGGGTCGGTGCAAGTGCCCGACCTTGTGAGGCTGGAGAGTTACGCCCGCGTGCACCACCTCACCTCCGTTGTCACAGGCCAGCTGCTGCCGGAAGCCACCTGGGTGGATCTGCTGGAGGCCAGCTGGCCAGGGGGTTCAATCACGGGCGCACCAAAACTGAGGGCCTGCCAACGCCTGAATGAACTGGAAACACAGGGCCGCGGTCCCTACTGCGGGTCGCTGCTGCACCTCGACTGGAACGGCCGCTTCGACAGCAACATCCTGATCCGCACCTTGCTGCGCAAAGACAGCCAGCTACGGCTCCATGCAGGTTGCGGAATTGTGGCTGACTCCGACCCTGATGCGGAGGCGGACGAACTCGACTGGAAGCTGATGCCCCTGCTGGAGGCACTGACATGACCTCAACAAGTCTTGGCTGGTACGACGGCGACTGGGGCATAGCCGATGAACTGAACATTCCTCTCAGCGACCGAGGACTGCAGCTTGCGGATGGACTGTTCGAAACCATGCTGATCCTGGCGGGCAAGCCCCAGCTGCTGACGGAGCACCTGCAGCGTTGGCAGCGCAGCGCAGCACTGCTGGGAATGGCACCGCCTCCTGCTCGCCTCTGGCTTGAGCCGCTGCTGGATGAAGCCATCACCAGAGCAGGCCTGAACGCTGCGGACGCCTCAGGAGCCATGCGCCTCAACTGGAGCCGCGGCAGCAGTCCGGGCCGCGGCATTGGTTGTCCAACAGGTGATCCGGATCCAACCCAGCACCGCTTCTGGCTCACCCTTCAACCCCATCAACCGCAGTTCGAGCCGGCGCAGGCCTGGATCAGCGTTCAGGAACAACGCAACGCCAACAGTGTTCTCAGCCGCTGCAAAACCCTTGCCTATGGCCAGGCCATCCAGGCGAGACGTGAAGCACAGCAACAGGGGGCGGAGCTGGCCCTGCTGCGGAACACAAGCGGTGATCTCTGCTGCGGTGACAGCGCCAACCTGCTGGTGAAACGCCAGGGTGAATGGCTCACGCCGCCGCTGAGCAGCGGTTGCCTGCCCGGGGTGATGCGAGCAAGAGCCCTGAAGCAGGGGGTTGTCAGAGAAACCAGACTCGGGCCGAGTCTGAACGCAGATGATCAGGCCCTGCTGATCAACAGCCTTGGCTGCCGATCCCTGAAACAGTTGAACGGCATGGACCTGAAGCCGTATCCGGAGTCCGAACAGTTGTGGCTCCAATTGATCAGTCGCTGAACAGGGCGCGGCTTCAGACCATGGGCGTGTGGTCGTACTGGAGCCCTGGAATCCAGCGCAGCACCGCCGCCGACCATCCCTTCCCATGGGGCGCTGGCGCCAGCCGATAACGACCCTCAGCCACTCCGGCCTGCAACTCGGGATGCGGTCCATCAGGCCCGGGTACCACCACCGCACAATCGCCGGCCTCCAGCAGCGGCAGATCATTCGGCGAATCCCCCAGAGCCAGCACCTTCACACCAGGAACTCCCAGCCGCTGCTTGAGTGTCTGCAACGCCTGGCCCTTGCTCACTCCTCCACCCAGCAGGTGGCCCAGACGATTGCCCTGCACGACGCCCAGCTGACGCGTCTCCGCCAGCAGCTGAAGACGCTGGCGCGATCCAGGAGTCGTCGGCGGCACGAAAGGAACGCTGCACTGACGACGCTGTGCCTGCTTCAGAGCCTCACCACTGAGACCTAGAAGCCGATCGGCATCCGTATCACTGAGATCATCCAGGGCCTGAAGAGGCTCTCCGAGCTCCTGCTCCAACGCCGCAAGTTGTGGCCTGAGCTGGCTCCAGGATGGGCCGAGAGGCTGATGCCAAAGCTCACCGGTAGCGGATTCTCCATAAATGGCTCCGCCGTTCTCGACGATGAACGGGTCACGCAAACCAACCTGCTCACGAAAACAGAGCACCTCCTCGACCGTCTTGCTGGTGCAGGGGATCACAGGAATGCCATGGCGCTGGAGGCAATGGATGGCACCCATCGCGGCAGACCAGTCGTAGTGATGATCCATCAGCGTGCCGTCGAGATCGGTGACGACCCACCAGTGGGATTGCGGAATGGTTGTCATGGTTGAACCAGCCACAGCACGGAATAAGGCTCCAGTGCATGCCGCCTTCGTGGGTCGAACTGCTGATCACTGAGGCGATCCACCCAGACGACATCATCGTGCCCGCCAAGAAGGGTTGGATCAAACGTCAGCCGCGAAGCGGTGAAGTTGTGCACAGCCACCAGACTGTGGCCCTGATACGAGCAACGCAGCACGACACGATCGACGCGATCAACGCTGAGCACTTCCAGCCTGCTGTCGGGATGGAGAGCCTGCAGCTCTGCCCGCACCGAGAGAGCGCGCCGCAGAGTCGTCAGCACAGCGGTTGCATCACTGTCAGGATCATCCAGACGCCGTGCCAGCGCCGCTGCCTTGAACTGAGGGCGATTGAGATCCCGGCGATGACCACTCTGCCGAAAGCGCGCAAGATCGTTGGGGCTGGCTAGCAGGGCAGGGAGATAAAAGGCGGGAATTCCCGGAAGCACCAGTTTCAGGAGTTCCGTGAGCAGAAAGCGATCACGCTGGAGGTGGGCGGGATCCACACCCCCATCGGCCATGGCGCTCCACCAGCTGATGTTGATCTCATAGGGAACTTCAACCCCATCAGCCAGGCGACGGTGACTCACCAAACCCCCACGCTGCTCGCAGGCAATCAACAGATTCAGCAGACGCCGCTGAGGCATCAGACCCTCCAGTGGCCTCAGGCCCACGCCGTCATGGCATGCCGTGAAATTGAGCAACGCCGTTGCAGTGGGTAGTTGAGGCCAGCGCGAGAGCCAGCGGTTCAGCAGATCAGCAGAACCGCTCATCGCCGCCTCCATCAACAGGGGAGGCAGTGGAAAGTTGTAGGCGAGATGAGCTTCACGACCACTGCGCAGATAGGAGAGATTCTCCTGCTCAGGAACATTGGTCTCCGTCACCACCACACCCTGTCCACCGCAGGCATGCATCAGCAGATAACGCAGAACTTCCACGAGTCGATGAACCTGTGGCCGATGAATGCACGCTGTGTTCGGCTCCTTCCAGACAAAGCCAACCGCATCAAGTCGAATCCAGCGAACGCCATGGGCGAGCTTCTGCTTCAGCAAACGGGTGAAGCCGAGCAGCACTTCCGGACAGCGCCAATCCAGGTCGACCTGATCCGGACCAAATGTGGTCCACACCTGGCGGCAACCATCCGTGCCCTGCAGGGTTGTGAACAGTGCTGAACTTCGGGGACGGACCACATCATCCCAGCAGGGATCAGGTGAGGCCTCAAGCACACAGAAACGACCTGGCTCCTCATCTCGCAGAAACTGACGCACCCAGGGATGGGATGCCGACACATGATTGAGCACCAGATCCGCCATCAATCGGCGCCCCTCAGCAAGCGCTGAAAGGTCACTCCAGTCGCCATGACGGGACTCCAGACGCTCATGGCTGGACACTGCAAATCCGCCATCACTCGTGGCCTCAAGAAACGGAAGCACGTGAATCACGGGGGCAAAGAGTCCGAGATGGCGGTTCACGAAGGTGCAAAGGCCCTGTAATCCAGGTTTTGCATCATCAACTACAGCATCCGCATAGGTGATCAGCACCACATCGTCTCCATTCCAGCAGTGATTGCCGACTGCTGGATCGGCGTGCACTGAAGCCGGACCGAGAATTTGCAGCAATTGCGACGACAAAGCCTGGAGATCGCCGGGAGAATCCTGGGGATAGAGATCGCTCAGCAGGTTTCGCAGCGTTTCTTCGCTCGGAGCCTGCATCACGTTTCACCTGAGCTGCGCTCAGGTATGAAACAGGTTCCTCTCCACTGTTGTCGCATCGAACACCGCATGGATTTTCAGCAAAGCCTGATCACCACGGTTCATGATTACAGCCTTGGAAATCTCGACGCCATCGAGTTCAACAAGGAGCTTCAGCAAAGGCCCACAGCACTGCTGATCCCTTGTCTGATGGAGGAATTCAAAAGGCCGGCGCTGAGCCTGATCCGCGACACGCTGTCCAAGCTCACAGGACTGTCCAGTCTGGTGATCGCCCTTTCCGCCGAAAGCATCGAGGACGTCACAGCAGCCGAAGCCTTCTTCGCCGACATGCCGTTCCCGGTGCAGGTGCACTGGACCAACGGCCCGGCCGTGAGGGAGGTGCTCTCTTCCATGGGCAGCCTGGGCCTGGATCTGACAGGGCCCCCCGGCAAGGGCTGGGCAGTGTGGCAAGGGCTGGGAGTTGCCTGCCAGCAGGCTGAGGTCATCGGACTGTTTGACGCAGACATCCGCACGTTTGGTTCGGGCTATCCAGAGCGGATGCTGCGCCCATTACTCAACCCATCCCATGGAATGGCCTACGTCAAGGCCTTCTACAGCCGACTGTCGCTGGAAACGCAGGCTCTGCAAGGGCGAGCGACACGACTGTTTGTCGGCCCCTTACTGGCAAGCCTGGAACAGATTTTCGGCACACTGCCCTACCTGCGCTATCTCCAGACCTTCCGTTATCCACTGGCTGGAGAGTTCGCGTTCACGCGTGATCTGGCGATGAATCTGCGAATCCCATCCGACTGGGGTCTCGAAATGGGGTTGCTCTCCGAGGTGTATCGGCACGTCGCACCCAGCCGGATTACACAAGTGGATCTGGGGCTGTTTGATCACAAACACAAAAGCCTGGGGGAGAAGCCTGGCGAAGGACTGCAACGCATGGCCAGTGAAATCTTCTGCACCGTGCTGCGCAGCCTGATGGAGCATGAGGGATGCGTGATGTCGATGGATCAGCTACCCACTCTCGAAGTGCTGTATCGACGTGTCGGAGAAGACCGGGTTCGTCAATTCGGACTCGACTCCGCCATCAATCGACTGCCTTATGACCGCCATGGCGAAGAGCTGGCCCTGCACCGTTTTGCAGACCTGCTGCGCCCAAGCCTCAGCAGGCTGCTTGCATCACCGATTGCACATCAACTGCCGAGCTGGTCGCGACTGAACAGCTGTAATCCGTCCTTTGCCATGGACCTCGCATATGCCGGCAGAGCCGGCCGGCAATCTCCGAGCTACACGCCGAGCGCCATCAGACTCAGACGACCGAACCATTCACCATCAAAACTGCAGATTCAGGCCAATTCATCAACAACCTCAGCGGCCTGAGCCCCACTCCCCAAGCAAGCCTTGCTTGCCCATGAGTCATCACAAGATTTGAGATGTAACAAGACGAACTTATAGCGATGTTGCAACAACTACCGAATCAGGGCATTTGGTATCAAGGCCGTAAAATTGAAACAAGAAGGAATTGATTATGTGACGAATCAGACATTTGACAGATCAAATTCTGACGAAATTAGAACAGTGAATTTTGTTTCAAGATGATCGAGTGCGTGTATCGCAACATCACCAACAAGATGGTGGTCCTCAAATGCATTGGCGAATTGCATTTTTACCTGGAAAAAGTGGTGATGCCCAAGGAGCTCTTCTGGTTTGAAGCCCCGCGAGAGGCTCGACTGGAACTCTGGCTGATGTCACCCCAAGGCCAGATGCTTGACGTCAGAGCCTACGCAGCCGACTACGCCATGGACAACGATCAGGTTCCCGAATCAGCCTGGGCCAGTTGATTCAGGCTGATGCGATCGAAGCTTTCGCTCAAACACTGAGAAACTGATCAACAACAGCTTGACTCAGCTCTTGCGTCGGTCCACTGGCAACGATGCCACCACGCTGCATTGCGTAATAACGATCTGCCTGACGTACGAAATGCAGATGCTGCTCCACCAGCAAGACACTGATTCCAGCCTGAGCGATGATCTGACGCACTGCAGATTCAATATCAAGAACGATATTGGGCTGAATACCTTCGGTGGGTTCATCAAGAAGAAGCAACTTGGGCTTTCCAAGCAGCGCACGTGCAATCGCCAACTGTTGTTGCTGGCCACCACTCAGGTCTCCACCTTTACGTGGCAGAAAATCTCTCAGGATCGGAAACAACTCATAAACAAACGGATCAATACGCCGTTGACGGCCTAGGCCTCCCGGCAATGCCTCCATCCCGAGCATCAGGTTCTCCTCAACCGTTAGCTGAGGGATGATTTCGCGTCCCTGGGGCACATAGCCCAAACCGGCCCGCGCGCGCTGGTGTGGAGCCTGACGAACGAGAGGGTCTCCGTTGAAAACCATCTCACCGCAGCGCGGTCGTAGCAACCCGATCAGAGATTTGAGCAAAGTTGTTTTGCCCACCCCGTTTCGACCGATCAGACACACCATCTCACCGGCGTTGACGGTGAGATCCACATCGCGAAGGATGTGACTCTCGCCGTAGTAGGTGTTCAAACCGCGAATTTCCAGAAGCGTTGTCATCCGTTGTCCTCCGCCGTAGTTCCCAGGTAAACCTCAATCACACGTGGATCGGCCTGCACCTGATCCATCGTTCCTTCACAAAGCACATGCCCCTGGTGCAACACCGTCACCGGACTCTCCAGACGACGAATGAACTCCATGTCATGTTCAATCACCAGAACGGTGTGATCCCCGGCGAGTGATTTGAGCAGATCAGCTGTGAGCTCGGTCTCCTCATCGGTGAGCCCAGCCACCGGTTCATCCACCAGCAACAGATCGGGATCCTGACCAACCAGCATGGCAATCTCAAGCCATTGCTTCTGACCATGCGACAACGAACCGGCCGCCCAGTCGGCCCGGTTCTGCAGGTTGACGATGCTCATCAGGTGATGCACCTGATCCCTTTGAGTGGCATTGAGTCCACCAACCAGCAGCGACCAGGGCTGCTTGGGTTGATTCACTGCCAGAGCAAGGTTCTCCTGAACACTCAGTTGTTCAAACACTCTTGGGCTCTGGAACTTGCGACCGATGCCCATGCGTGCAATGCGGTGCTCAGGACGTCCGAGCAATGAACATCCCTTGAAGACAACGTCGCCTTCCGTCGGCGCAGTCTTGCCCGTGATCACATCAAGGAACGTGGTCTTACCGGCTCCATTCGGCCCGATCACCGCGCGGAGTTCGCCCGGCTGCAAGCTCAGGTTGAGGTCTCGAAGCGCCAAGAACCCATCAAAACTGACGGTGATCTGACGCAGTTCCAACAGGGCTGCACTCATGGCTGCACCTCCAGCTGACCTTCAAGTTCCAGACGGGGATACGTCACGATCCGACGCACAATCCCCACACTGTTGAGCGACTGACCCCAGCGGATCAGACAGCGACCCAAAGCGCTGATGCGCAAAGCCTTGAGCCATGGACTCGAGTTGCCTTGATGGATCAATCCCTGGCCCAGACGGATCAGCCAGTTGCCCAGAGAGTTGAGGCAAAAGCCCAGACGATTGAGCCAGTTGCCGGGGCCTTCTCCGCGGAACCAGCCGATCACGCCCTCAGGAAGAACAGTCACCACAAGGATGAACAAACCTCCCTGAATAAAGAGCCAGCTCTCAGGCATCGCCT
The DNA here is from genome assembly GCA_913052185.1 of uncultured Synechococcus sp. Lineage (GTDB taxonomy): Bacteria > Cyanobacteriota > Cyanobacteriia > PCC-6307 > Cyanobiaceae > Synechococcus_C. The sequence continues at coordinate 23,516 of CAJXFG010000012.1, forward strand.
CGCTCACGAGGCTCTTGGCAAAGTTGATCGCCACAGCGCCGAGAATCGCCCCCACCAGAGTTCCGCGACCGCCAACGGCAACCCAGATGACCATGTCAATGGACATCGGCACCTCCATGAACTGCGGTGATGCACTTCCCGATTGCACGGTGTAGAGGGCGCCACCTATCCCAGCCAATGCACCTGCCAAGCCAAAAACCAACGTTTTGAACAACGTTGGGTTGTATCCGGCAAAGCGCAGTCGTGGTTCATCGTCACGGATGGCGATCAACACGTCTCCGAAACGACCGCGCACCACCCAACGCAAGAATGCCCAGATCAGAATCACCACCACAGCGGTGACCCAGAAGAACCAACGCTGCATCAGATCGGAACCGACGTACTGGCCAAACAACTTCGTGGCCGGAGTCTGCAAACCGTTGGTGCCGTTGATCAGCTTCTGCTGGCCGTTGAAAAAGTTGTAAAAGACGAGCAGAGCTGCCTGAGTGAGAATCGAGAAGTAGACACCTTTGATCCGATTGCGGAACACAAGGCCACCCAGCACGGCTGCAAGGATCCCTGGGATCAACCAGATCGCCATCAGGGCGAACCAGGGCGACGCGAAAGGATGCCAGAAAAACGGCAACTCCTTGACGCCATAAAGACCAAAAAACTCGGGAATACCGTTGGGCAAGTCCCCTGCGTTGCTGAGTTGCAGGTACATGGCAGCGGCGTAACCACCCAGCGCAAAAAAGATGCCCTGACCAAGGCTGAGCAGACCGGTGAAACCCCAGATCAGATCGATGCCGAGAGCAACGATCGACAGAGCCAGAAACCGGCCCAGCAAGTTGAGCCGGAACACCGGCAACACCGCAGGTGCCGCCACAACCACCGCGATGATCAGCACCCAAAGGCCGACGAGCAGCCAGCGGCGTTGAGAAAAGGCTTGAAACATCGATCAGACCTCCACCATGCGTCCCTTCTGCGGGAAAAGACCCGCAGGACGGAACTGGAGGAAGACAACGATCAAAGCGAAGACCATCACCTGAGCCATGCTCGTTGTGGCGAAGAAGCTCACCAACTGCTCCAGAGGTGCCGGCATGTCAGGCCAGAGCGTGAGCAAGCGACCTGCGCCGATCAGATCCGTCAGCAAACCAATGGAAAAGGAGGCGAGCACTGTGCCGAGCAGGTTCCCGACCCCACCCAGCACGACGACCATGAAGCAACCGACGATGTAGGACGTCCCGACGTTTGGGCCAACAGATCCCAGCAGCGACACCGCCACACCTGCCACGCCAGCCAGACCGGATCCAATGCCGAAGGTGAGCACGTCAACAGTGTCGGTGGGAATACCGAGGCAATCACTCATCGACCGGTTCTGGGTCACGGCACGGATGCGCATCCCCCAGACACTGCGATTCAAAAACAAACTGACACCAACCACCGCGAGCACCGTCATCACGATGATCACCAGACGAGGCACCGGAAAGGTGAGATCCATCCACTCGATGCCCCCTCGCATCCACTGCGGTGCCGTGACATCCACGTTGCGTGCGTCCGCTCGGGCAATGCGGTCAATCTGTGAGGCCAGAACTGCCGCAAGACAGACACCAAAACAGGCGGACAGGGCCCAGGAGCCAAAGCGAATCCAGCGCGCACGCCTGGCAGTGAACCACTGTGCGGGAAGCAACAGGGGCAAGCCGAATCCACTCACCAGAGCAAGAACCAATCCGGAGGCGTACGCCATCGGCACACTGCGCACGAACTGCTGCAAAATCAGGCTGACTCCCCAGGTCGCCAGCAGCGTTTCCAAAGGACTGCCGTAAAGACGGCGAATGACGGTGCGCTCCAGAAGAATGCCGACCACACCACTGACGACAAAGGCCAGAGGAATCGCGACCAGCACATAGACGTTGTAGAAGGGCTGCAGTGCAGGCAGCTTGAAGATCAGCTGCACCACATAGGTCGTATAAGCCCCGAGCATGATCAGCTCGCCGTGAGCGAGGTTGATGACACCCATCAGGCCAAACACAATCGCCAATCCAAGTGCTGCCATCAGCAGAACCGAACCGATGGCGACACCATTGAACAGGCTTTCAAAAAGCAGTTGCACGGAAG
>CAJXFG010000013.1 GCA_913052185.1 uncultured Synechococcus sp.
CACTGCTGCTGGCAACCCTGGCCGATGACCTGCAGCACATGTTGCCCGCAGTCTCAAAACCCTCGGAACTCAGTGCTCTTGATCGCTGGTGTCAGCGAAAGATCTCCCTCGGCGCTGACCAGACCCTGGCACTGCCCCGGAGCCTCGAAGCCCTGTGGTCAATGACAGAGACGGCGACCGAACGGTTGCCTGCTGCACCACAGAAACCGGCGGGCACTCTGGCCAAAATCAGTGCCATGGGAGGCGTCCTGACCTGGCGCAACCAGGGGCTGCCCAACGTTCAGGACGAACCTGAACGGCTGCGCAACCGACTGCTGGCGCAGATCCTCAATGTGCTGGGAAGCAACCGACTGGACAGGTCAGGCAGTGCACTGGAACCATTCAGATTCGAGGGTGTCAGCAGCAGCCGGAAGCTGCTGGAGCAGCTGCATGATCAGGGCTGGCAGTCGCGTGCCCGCATCCGCACGAGCGTGGCCAGTTTCGGCCTCGGGGCCAGCACCCGCATTGGTGATCAATGGCTGCAGATCCCGCTGGCGGTCCCCTATCGGACCGGTCTTCTGGATTCATCCGGAACAGAGATCCAGGCGCTGATGCCCCACGCATCGCTGGAGCTGGAACTGCAGCCTCCCGACAGCCCACCGGTTCTGTTGCAGTACTACCAGGGCGTTGAAGGATTGAACGGCTGGGCAGCGCTCAATGAACTGCATCGTCCCTGGCAGAACGATCGCAGCAATGGCAGCGTGGCCTATCCGGCGAACGAACTCAGGGGGGAACAGCTGGGGGAGACGCTCGATCTGTGCGAGCTGATGGGAGCCGTGCACAACAGCGAAGCCCAGTTCAGTCATCTCCACATGGGCGGCTATGGAGCACTGGGTTTCTGCATCGATTCCACCGCCCTGCTGGAGCAGGCCATCACCGGACAGACCCATCTGTTCCCTCTGACGCTCGGAGATCTTTGGCGTCAGCGACTCGATCGCCAGCTGCAACAGATGCTCGCATCAGGCCTGAAGGCCACGGATGACAGCGTCAGCCGCTACCGATGCAGCCTGGAGCTACTGCCCCAGGACCTCTGCCATGACAGCGGTTCACGCAACGAGGCTCGGCGACGGCTGACGGCAAGCCAACCCAGGCATAGCCCCTTCATGCTGGTGCGTGCTCTCAACGGGGAGTCGTCAGCGGAGGAATAAGCGCTGAGCGCTCCAGTTCTCTGCAGATGGCCTCGACCACGGCGCCGCGATACGCAGTGGAGAACGGTCCTGACGAGCCGTTGTGACTCATCCCCTCAATCGTGTAACGCTGCAGGGAGTGATGACGTTGCCAGCGATTCCAGTTGGAGAGAGGAAGCAGCGGGAGTCGCCCTGGATAGGCAATCCGTCCCAGAGCTGCAACCGGATCACGGCTGCCCAGCACCATGGCCACGTCATTCACAGACTCGAGCGCGCCGTTGCCGCTGAAGACGCCACAGACCGTGATCACCTGAACTCTCACTCGACACAGCTGCTGGAGAATCTCGGCCGTTCCGATCGCCATTTCTCCACCACCGCTGTAACCCACAAGAACAATGCGGGATGCATGCTGGGGGCGGAAACCGATCGAGTCGAGACGACGGGCGATCTTCAACGCCAGCTCGTAGTTCATCACCGGTCCGTAGCGACGATCCGACGAGATTCCGACCTTGATGACGTTGTTCGCCTGCACGCAGAACGCGCAGATGAACCGAATCAGACCATTGGGGTGATGCTCCTGGAGAGCGAAGAGCCGTTGCCAGAACCATCCGGCGAAAGTGGTCGAACGCAGCCCGGTGTTGGTGATCGTGTAAGCCTCGATCCCTTTCACCAGAATCGTGTCATCGGTAATTGACTCCTCCAGGCAGCCGAGGAAGTCGCTCACCCGCGGGGGATGGCTCTCCTCACTCTGATGAATGCCATCGAGATAGACGACATAGTGATGATGCTGACCGGCAGCCTCAGCGCCAGTGGCGAACAGTCGACTGGGGTCGGGAAGACCATGCATCCATCCCTCCCAGAACACAAAATCCACCATCACCGAGTAGACGCCAACCAGAGGAACCACCACCCCCACCACACACCCGAACCAGGTGAGCAGTTCCAGCCATGATTCCGGCTGCAGAAGCGAGGCGGCGTCGCGCCGAACGGCCGTCAGACCGAGCAGGCCGAGCATGACCACACAGACGAGCGCCACGCCCAGCCAGCGACGTCCACCTCTCAGACGACGACGTTGATGCTGAACTGCAGCAGCAGTCTCAGAGAATGGAGACCGGGTCATGGAGACGTCAGAGCTGACACCTCTCTGGCGAGCATGGTGTAACTGGTTCGCCAGCGCTGAGCGAACAGCAAACCCACCAACAACAGTGCGAGGACAAAGCCCGGAAGCGCCACCACCAGGCTCGATTGCAGGGGAATCCCATAGACCGCCTGCAGCAACAGCATCACATTCAGGTGAATCCAGGCCAGCAAGGTCACTGCAATCAGATCACTGATGTAGGGAGCAGCTGCCAGCACATAAAACAAACCGGGCCACATGGCGGCACCCATGTGATTGGCAAACGTGATCGGCTGCAGAGGGACCCCCTCCAGCAGCATCAGCATCAGGCTGTGGCAGAGGATTCCGATCAGGAAGGCCAGGCTGAGCACCAGGGCGTCCATGATCATGTGCAGCAGGATTTGCACCGGGGTCAGCCGGTTGGCAAGCAACGAGAACAGATGCGAGGCCGACATCGACAATCCGACGCCGATCAGCAGACCGACGCCGGTGTCCATGGCCAGCAGAAGCTGACCCATCGACTCCAGAGATGCCAACAGCTGGTCGGCCATCGGCTTCAGGCCTGACGCAGATGCGGGCGATTGACGATCCAGATCACCATGATCGAGAGCACGGCGCAATAGAAGCACCAGACCGAATTGAAGGTTGCGCTGTAAGTCGCCCAGGTGAGGAAGATCGACACGAAGATCAGCGCGCCGAACAATTTCACGGCCTTGTCGCTCAAGGCAATCAGTGGCAACACGATGAAGCCCCAGTACACGAGCTCACCGATGGGCTCCGTGTTCACGAAGTTATGCAGGATGCTGTGGAGATTGGAAATGTCGTAGAGCAACCGTCCGTTGCTGTGCACCGCTGGCTGGAGCGCCGGCGGATTGAAGAGCATGGGTGTGTAGAAGGCGATGCCGAGCACCGTGGCCACAATGGCAACCCATTTGAGCCGTCGCTGTAAACCAGCGGATTCCGTGCTTCGACTGATCGACCAGGCACTCCATGGAATCCAGATCATCCAGAAGCAATAGGCGAAAAAGAGAAATCCAAGGCCAGCGAGTGTTCCAAGAGGTTCAATGTTTCCGCCGTCGATGGCTGTCCACTCCAGGCCCTCGATGAATTGCTGAACACCGAAGAAGAAGGGAACCAGCGCCAGAGGTTTGTAATCAGGCCGCTCATGACGCGAGGCCAGATGATGCGAATAAAGACCGAGAGGAACGAGCACGGCTGATGCCGTGAAACTTGCCGAGGCAGAAAAGCACATGCGCGGCAATCCACAGAACACCTCCGAAGTGTGCACTGCGGCACACAAACTGTCAGTGGTCGCGCGTCAATCAGTCACGCAGAAGCGTTCTCACCAGTTCTTCAAGAGCCCGCGGGTGCGACATGAGCTGCTGATGGGTCAGCACCGGAAGATCTCTCACGGTGCCCACTGGCAGATGGGCCTGCCATCCAGGGACAACCATCAGATCCCAGCGGCAGTAAAAACTGACGCAATCCAGTCGTTTGAGCGACTGCACATCGGCATTGAGGGCACGCAACAGCGGGCTGCCCCGTTTCATGTCGGCGAGGCCGGCAAACAACCAGGAAGGGATCCACTGCGCGGTCACTGTGCCGCGCTGCGGACTGCCAACACTGATGAAGCGATGGGTGCGTCGGACCCCGCCCAGCTGCTGCAACCAGACTCGGCCGATGATGCCACCCATCGAAAAACCCAGCAGATCCACCTCTGTGTCGTCACCCCAGCGGCGGCGGATGTGATCGTCGAGCTGTTGCGCCAGGGTGCGCAGAGGAACGGCACCCAGACGGTGCGGTAGATGGGGGACGAGCAGCGGTACGTCATGCACATCCAGGCGACGGACCAGTCGCCGAAAAAGATGAGGCGTATCCCAGAGCCCATGGATCAGAACCAGCGGTCGCCGCGGGGATGAAGGCTCCGTGGAGGTCATGTCAGAACGGCTTCCGGCGCCAGCGTTCAAGGCTCACCGTACCTGTGAAGCCTGGGATGGGAGCATTGCATTTGCTCAGCTGAAGATGCATGGGCAAGGGCCCATAAAGCCCCTCGAGCGTCTCGAACATGCGCTCACTGAAATGTTCGAGGGTGTGGCAGCTGATCTCGGCGGCAAGGCGCTGCAGAGCCTGCACACCCAGGCTGTAATCAGCTGTTGCGGCCAGTGAATCAGCCTGGGCTGATTCATGCAGGTCAAGATGCAGAGCAAGGTCAACACGGAACCACTGACCATGTTCACGCTCATGATCAAGCACCCCCACATGGGCCCAGAGGCGAAGATTGTCGACCCTGATGATGTCCAGCGGATGGGGGCTGTTGCTCATTCCGGCAGGTCCCTGTGGGTGAAGCAACGCGCACCCGAGGCGTAGTCGGCAGCGGTATGACCGTCTCCACGCAGCCTGTAGCGATAGGTCACCAGTCCCTCCAGACCGACCGGTCCCCGCGGCGGCAGGGTCTGGGTGCTGATGCCCACCTCGGCGCCGAAGCCGTAGCGGAAGCCATCGGCAAATCGCGTGGAACAGTTGTGATAGACACCGGCACTGTCCACTGAGCGCAGGAATCGCTCAGCCGTGGAGACGTTGCGTGTTGCAATCGCCTCGGTATGGCGTGAGCTGTAGCGACGGATGTGGTCAAGCGCCGCATCGAGATCATCAACGATGCGAACGGACAGGGTCAGTGCGAGATATTCCGTACTCCAGTCCTCATCAGCCGCGGCCTCACGGATCCCGAGAGCACAGGCGCCAGGATCGCCGAGCAGCTTCACACCCTCGGCCTGGAACGCGGGAATGGCCCTCTCCAGGAAGCTCCCGGCAATGTCGGCATGAACCAGCAACGTCTCAATCGCATTGCAGGCAGCCGGGTACTGCACCTTGCTGTCGAGGGCGATGGTCAACGCCTGAGCGGGATCCGCCTCGGAATCCACGTACAGATGACAGACCCCGTCGGCATGACCGAGCACGGGAATGCGGGTGTTGTCCTGAATGAAGCGCACCAGCTCGTTACTGCCCCTGGGGATGATGAGATCCACCAACCCCTCCAGCTTCAGCAGTGCAAGGCTGTCTTCCCTGGTGGTGAGCAGCGCGAGGGCATCGGCGGAGACCGACGAGGAGGCCAGCCCCTCCTGCAGTGCAGCCATCACGGCCTTGTTGGTGCATTCGGCTTCACGCCCGCCCTTGAGAATCGCGCCGTTACCGGATCGGATGGCCAGCGAGGCGATCTGGATCACGGCATCAGGCCGTGCCTCGAAGATCACCCCCACCACACCCAGAGGAACGCTGACGCGTTCAAGCACAAGACCGTCGTCAAGTTCGCGGTGCAACTGGCGTCGGCCCAGGGGATCAGCCAGCTCAGCCAGCTGACGCACGCCGGCAATCGCACCGTCAAGCTTGGCTTCATCGAGCTTGAGGCGAGCCATGAGTGCCGGAGCCAGGCCGCTCTGCTCGGCCTTGTCACGATCCGCCCGATTGGCGGCAACGATGTCAGCGGTGTGTGCTCGCAGTGACTCCGCCATCGCCAACAGGGCTTGCCGGCGCTGATCGTTGCTCGTCAGGCCGAGATCGGTGGCGGCACGGCGCAGGCCCGCCGCCAAAGACAGGAGCTCCGGGGAAGGGTCTGGAACAGCCTGCACGGGCAACATGAAAAACGGCCCCCATCATCCCGCCTGGGGCGGTGGTGCGACCAGCAATCGCTGAATCGCAAGGCGTGCGGCACCGAGACGCCCCGCTCCGTTACCCAGAGCGCACGGCTTGATCTGAAGGCCTTCACGACTCACCGCCTGAACACGGGTGCTGACCTCTCGCCGCACAGCCGGGAGGAAATGCTCACTGGCACCAGCAAGCCCTCCCCCCACCAGCACCAGCTGAGGCGTGAACGCATACACGAGCGAGCTGATCCCGGTTCCCAGCAATTGGCCGTACCGCTCCCAGTGGGCCAGAGCCTTGGCATCCCCATTCGATGCGGCCATCGCCAGTGAGGACGGTTCAGAACCACTGAGTCGTTTCAGCCCGGTGATGCTCGCGAACTGTTCCAGAGAGCCCCTGTTGCCACTGTTGCAATCAGGTCCATCGGGGAACAGCGTGATCAGTCCCGGCTCAGCGGCGGCTCCGTTGTGGCCTGTGAACAACTGGCCTCCAAGCATCACCCCTCCGCCCACTCCGGTTCCGAGAGTGAGCAACAACACATCGCTGAAGCCAGCGGCCGCACCTTTCCAGGCCTCGCCCACCAGAGCGCAGTTTCCGTCATTGGCGAGAGTGACTCTGCGCTTCAGGCGCGGTTCCAACCAGGCGGCCAGAGGAACCTCCTCCCAGCCGGGCAGATTGATACAGATACGGGCCACCCGGGCATCAGCATCCATGGGACCTGGCAAACCGATGCCAACCACGGCAGCCCGGCCATGTGGATCAAGCACGCTGATCGCATCGACGATCTCCACACACACCGATCCCGGCGTGGCGGGTTGCGGGGTTGGACGCTGATGCTCCGCCAGCAACTCCCCTTCAAGGCTGAACAGGCCGAGCTTGATGGCGGTTCCACCGAGATCCACCCCGAGCACACAGGGATCAGTCATCGATTCCGTCATCGCTTCAGAAACGCATGAACAGCTGAAGCTGGCTCTGCCAGGTGCCCTGGGAGTCGACCGATCCGGACAGGCTCATGTTCGGATTGATCTGATACGAGACGGTTCCCTGCGAGGGAATGTCATTGCGATTGGGAGCGGCCAGCACGGAGAAATCGAAACGATCAGTGATGGAGAGGCCCACATCGGTCACCAGAGCGAGCTGAGGAGGAACCTGACCGGAGACACGCTCCTCATCATTTTGGACAACCGGCGTGACATAGGTCGGGTAAAGAGCGAACTGCAGCCTCTGACTGAACGAATCCGTGAGTGTTCCCAAAACCGGAGACAACAGCGACTGGCCCAGAACAGCGGCGAGCGCAGCGCCGGCACCGGCACCCGAGAGACCTGCCAGGGAGTTGCCACCGATCAGCGCCAGCAGCTGCGGCTGGGGAAGAGCAGGTGTACTGCGAAGTCGGATGTTCTGGGCGAGGCGGTCAGCCGGCCCAGTGGTGGAGAGCATCACCTTGATCAGCCGGAGCTGTCCTCCAGCACCAAGATTGCCCAGGCCGTTGGTATCGAACACCGAGGTGGAGAAGGCATTGTTGTCGTCGCTGTTGACGGTCACGTTGTCGGAGACCCTGGTCACCATGGCGACATCCACGTAGGGAATCAGTCCGAGCGATGGCGTGAACACCGCGACGTTCGCGGCTTGGCGATCGAGATTGAAGGTCGTGGTGAACATGGACACGCGACCAGACAGCAACTCCACCACTCCCCTGAGTTCCAGACTGGGATCCAGAGCACCATTGAGCGTGAGAAGACCTGCCGTGGTGAAGTTGTAGAAGGGTTGCCTCTCAACTCTCAGCTTGGGACCGAGCGTGAGGCGCAGATCGCGGAAGCCCAGGAAAGGCAGCTTGGGAAGGGAAGCCTTCAGTGAGCGGCTGGAAGCTGCCTCCACATCCGCACCACTCAGCACAAGGGGCTCCCTGAAGTCCCACTGTTCTTCGAGCAGTTCATCAATGGAAACGGGCTTGACCTTGGATGCAAACGCGTTCTGAGAGGGTTTGTTTCTGACGCGTGAGAGCTGGGAGCGATTCGGCCGGATCGCTCCGTTGCTGAGTTGAACAATCCCGCCGATGTCGGGTTTCACCACAGCACCGGTGATCATCAGGTCAGCACCAACCTCCACATCGGCGATGGGGAACTTCAGGCGTGCCTTGTCGAGCTGGAGGCGCAGGGGTTTGGGCTCGGACTGAGGACGCAGAAGAGCCAGTGCACCACTTCCCTTCAGCTCACCACCTGACGCGAAACGACCCTCGAGCGACTGCACTTCCAGGCGGTCGAAGTCAAACAGCATCGACCCATTGACCTTGGCCAGGGTCTGGCCCTGTGTCTTGAACGCAGCGTCCTTGATCACGAGGTAGCCGTTGGCCTTCGGCGCCAGAAGTGTGCCGCCGAGAAGCAGGCGCAGATCCGCCTCACCCTTGTTCCAGGCCACGCTGTCATTGGCCAGCCCGGTCAGAAACTTCAGGCCGTCTCCAAGGCTCACGATGCGCACATCGAGCGGCTGATCAGCAGCGAAGGGAATCCTCCCGGTGATGGTCACCGGCTCCCGCGAGGTCGTCGAGACGAGGGCCAGATCCAGCTTGAGCGCCTGATCACTCAACAGCACCTGTCCGCGTTGGAAAGCAATCGGATTGGAACCAACCCGGGCATCCTCAAGCACAAGCTCACTGCTGATTTGGGCCTTGGCGCCATTGAGCCGGTAGGTACCGCTCATGCCCAGAGCTCCGGACAGGGACCTCGGCATGGGCGCCACCAGCGCCAGCAGGCTGAAGGGAAGATGCGCCAACGAGAACTGACCTTCACCGCCCTGAATCGGACCTTCAATCCGGGCCGTGAAGGGTTTCACCTGCAGGGCGTAATCAGCATCGTCTCCCTCAATCCAGAGATGACCACGGGCATTGAGATCGAGATTGAGACGATCGATCCGGGGACCGCTCAGATCAATCACCGCATCCAGCTGTCCGCGCAGGTCCTCAAGGTGGAAGGTTTCTCTGTCGCGGTTCTGCAGCCGCGCCTGCAGCAAGGCATTCCTGGCGTTTCGCAACGCCTGCAGTTGGCCGTCCAGGTTGCCGCCGAAGGTGTTCATCAGCAGGGTGCCCAGGTCGGATGCCGAGCCCTGCTGCTGGGGAGCGACTTGATTGAGCTGGGGCAGACTGAGGGCACTGTTGCTGAGCCAGCGTGCGCTGAGGCCCCTGGCCACGGCCTGGCCCTTGAAAGCCCCGTCAAGCCGGCCTTCGGCCTCCACCGTGATCTGGCCGGTATCGGGCGGCAGCAGTTCTCCGGTCACCGCATAGCGGCGATCCGCATAGCGGCCGCTGATCAGAATCTGCCGAAGCTGCAGGCCCATCAGTCCAGGGCGACTGAGGCTCAGATCCGCCGTCATGGCAAGAGGTTGCAGTCCAAGCGTGCCGTTTCCACTCATGCGGCCGTAAAGGCCTTCCCAGCGCTGCCGTGGTGGCAGAGCCAGCTCCACTCCGTCGACCGTGAGATCGCTGGCGGTCCATCGGTAGGCAGCAGGCGTTCCCGTGAGGCTCAGGCTTCCCCTGTGCCGTCTCAACAGCACGTCAGTGGGAAGCCAGTTGGCGCCGAGACGAGCCTCTAAGGACCCCGCAATGACTGCTCCGAGCGAGGTCATGGACAGCACACCACCGCCACCGGACTGTCCTTTGAACGTCCCGGCCCAGTCCTCCATCAGACGAAGGGCACCCGCCCGCGGGTGATTCAGCGCAAGGCGCAGATCAGGCTGGAGCGCATCGAGACGGCCGAAAACACCTCCGGACGCTGCGATCGTTCCATCCATCTGGGTACCCAGAAGTGGGCCCAGTCGCTTGAGGGGGTACGACTCCAGGAGCAGATCAGCTTCCAGCTGACCGGGCTTCAGACCCTCTGCACCCAGGCTGAGTGGTAACCGCGCGGTGGCCTTGAAATCAGGACTGCTGAACCGTTCAAGCTTCAGAAGTCCCGATTGCGCTGTCCAGCCGGCCCGCAGCGACCACGACTGCAGCAACGGGTTGCTGACCTGTGCCATGTCCAGAGACATCTCCGGCTTGAGTGATGCTCCGCTCAACCGCAGCGTCCCCTTCAGCGGAGCTGCCGTGCCGAGCAGCGCTGAGAGAAGGGAATGTTGCTTCCAGGCAGCCCCCGAGAGCTCCAGCCGCTGGGTTGTCACGGTCAGCTGGGGATGCAGCGCCCCACGGGCCTTCACCTCCAGGCCTGGCGCTTTGAGATCAAACCGATCCAGGCTTGCCGACCATGCCTGGCGGTCTCGCCAATCGGCACTCAGCTGAGCTCCAAGGCGAAGAGGTCCATCAACGGCCAAGGACTCAGGCAAGGCCCAGACCCCCTGCAAGCGCAAGTCCGGTTGACGCCAGTCCCCATCGAGCTGGAAAGCCAGGCTGCGCTCCTGATCGAGCTGCTTCAGCGCACCCTTCAGATCAAAGGAGCGGTTGAGACGCACGCTGCCCCCCAGGGAAGCCCGGTAAGGCCCGTAGATCCATCGACTTTTCGGGACCCTGAGCACATCACCGCGACAACTGACGCGCAGCTGCGGTGACTCGAGAGTGTGCTCCATGGATTGGCCGCGGAAGACCGCTCTCTGCAGAGACACACCACCGCTGCAGCTGGCTTGTCCCTGTTTCCATGCCAGGCGCAGATTGCCGCCGAGCTGCCCCTGCATCTCCAGTGGAAGCGTCAGGGGCAGGAGGCCCTGATAGCGCGCAAGCTGAAGACGCTCCAGCCTTGTGGTGAGCTGAAACTCAGGGCGGACCCAACGGCCCCGGCCCTGAACGGTGATGCGGCCCCTCTCGGGAAGCATGAGCTTCAGAGAAGCCTCCACCCTGTGCTCATCAAGGCGGAGATCACTCCAGCCGGAGGCGGTCAGGCTGAGTCCTGCTGGGTGGATGCGGATCCTGGCCGGATCGCTGAACCGCACCCTGAGATCCAAACGGGGAGGCTCATTTCCCTCTGGGAAAGGGCCTGGAACCCAGTACGCACCCTCGGCATTGCGGCGCAAATCGAGATGGGCACCCCTGACCCGCACCGTGAGCACCGGCCGCAACCGCTGCAGGCTGGCCAGAGGATCCAGACCAATGCTGAGGCGCTGGATCTCAGCTGTCGACTGATCGAGCGGGCCTTTGCGCAGCTGAACAGGGCCCAGTGCGATTCCCTGCAGACCGAGACCGCGATAGCGACCGACGTCGACAGGGTGACCGAGAGGAGTGGAAATCTGAGCCTCAATATCCGGCCGAAGTCGCTCAAACTGCGAAGCGATCCAACGATCTGCAGCAATCCAGAGGCCCAAACCTCCCACAAGAGATCCACCCAGAACAGTCAGGACGCGCCTGTTACGCCGCATGCTGGGAGGACCTCCACGCATCGATGCCCGTCAATACGCCGGAGGTCGACGCAATATAAAGACCACGTTCCGAGGACACCAGCCCATGCCGCTTGAGGAATTGCTCTCCACCTCCACCATTTGGCTGGCCAAGGGCGGCGTGGCGTTGCTCGTTCTGACCCTGATTGCCTTCATCGCCCGCTGGGGGATTCGTTTCCGGCTGGTGGGAGTGAGCAGTTTCACACTGCTGCTGTCGGTCAGCTGCTGGGCCTTTGGGCTCAGCTACACGCCCACTATCAAGGTGGATGGAGCGCAATGGGCACCGATCGTCTTTGACAACGGTGATGACCTGATTGTCGCTCAGGCCGAAGCTGATTTTCCTGAGCAGGCCATCGAACCCACCTTGCAGCAACTTGCTGGGAACGTGCGTCCCGGTGGCCGCATCAGCCCCGAGGTGACGGTTCGCCTGCGTCAGCTTCAACCCGCCGGCGAAGGAGGATCCAGACCGGTGATCCTGGGTGAGACCGTGCGCGACTTCCGCGCCGGATGAAACCCGAAGCACCCCTGCAGGACCTTCCCCAGGGCCTGCGTGATGAACAGAGCCAGCTTCTTGCCTCAGGCATCACCACCTGGGGAGAGCTGGAGGCTCTCGACGAGCTGCAGATCAGTCGTCTTGCCGCCAGCGGACGTGCCTCGGCCCGCAATCTGAGGCGATTGAAAGGCATGGCCGAACTTGGCTGTGCGCTGGATCTGGCACCTCAGGATGCCGCCCTGCTGATGCATGCCGGACTGGCCACCGTGGCAGCGATTGCCGGATCGTCCCCTCAGGAACTGGTTACGCGAACGGGGCGCCTGGAGCGTCAGTTGCGCAGCGGCAGACCTCCCGTGGTGGATCTGGCCCTGGCGCGACGCTGGATCCTTGTGGCCAGGGAGAGGCAAAACACGAACTGACCGTCCCGACCAGCCAGGGCCGTCTCACCCGTTTCAAATGAGGTCAGATTCGGACAGAGGTTCCGATGCGATCCCTCCACTACCTCAAATTCGCCGCAGTTGCAGCGGTCTCAACCCTGATGGCTGCAGCCCCTGCAAGCCGGGCCCAGTCGTCTCTGCTGGAGAGCGTCAAACGCAATCCTGGTGAAGCCCAGGCTCTCTGCCAGCAGTTCAAATCGATCAATGCCCGCGGTGAGTCAGCTCTGTCGAGCCAGTCGATTGCAGTGATTGCAGGCCAGCGCAATCTGAACAAAACGGAAGCCGAAATCGTGGCGACCTATGTGATTGGACTCAACTGTCCGGATGTTCGCTGATGCGTCTCTGATTACCCGCGACGGCGTTGAGCTCGTGTCGCGGGTGTGGCGCCCATGTGGCGATGGCCCCTGGCCGACGCTGTTGATGCGCCAGCCCTACGGGAAGGCAATCGCTTCAACGGTCACGCTTCCTCATCCCGATTGGTGGTGCCGCCACGGCTTTCTGGTGGTTGTTCAGGATGTGCGCGGACAGGGAGGATCGGGAGGCGTTTTCCAGGGATTCGCTCAGGAGGCACAGGACACAGCCGACACCCTGACCTGGCTGAGACAAAGGCCGGATGTCAATGGTCGGATCGGCATGTATGGCTTTTCCTATCAGGGCCTGACGCAACTGCTGGCGCCGCACGACTGCCCGCCACCCGACTGCCTGGCACCGGCGATGTGCGGCCTCAGTGAGCGGGACCACTGGAGCTGCGACGGCAATGCTCACTGGTGGCATCTGGGACTGGGCTGGGGGTTGCAGCTTGCCTGTCTCCAGGCGAAACGCCGCCGAGATCATGCGGGTTGGCAAGAGATGCGCCGCAGCCTCGAAGACGGCAGCTATCTGCATGAGGGCCTGTCGCTGCTCGAACGCCATGACCCAGAGGGCATGGCCCTGCGCTGGTTGACACAAACACCGGAAGACGACACCGCCTGGATCCGCCATTCCGTGCCGGAGCAATGGCTTCAGCGACCCATGCTGTTGCTCGGTGGATGGTGGGACCCTCACCTGCGCGGCCTGATCGATCTGGCGGAACGGGCGAGAGCAGCGGGCGGGCGACCGGAACTCCATATCGGCCCTGCCACCCATCTGCAGTGGTGGCCCGAAAGCAGCGGACTGCTGCTGAACTTCTTCCAGCGGAATCTGATCTCTCCGCAGGTCAATGCCGCAGAAGCTCAAGGGGATGCCGTTCCCAACAAGATCGTTCTGCGGCTGTGGGACCAGGTCAGCGAAAGCTGGTGCAGACCGGAGGATCTGAATCCCCCGGCGACCGACTCTTCAACCGAGGAGCCCTGGCATCTCTGCAGTGGAGGCCTCGCCTGCCTCGACCCCGAAGACGGTCAGATTCTCTCCTCCTCCACGGAGCAGCCCGGCAGGGTGGTGATCGTGCATGACCCCTGGCGACCTGTGCCCGCCATCGGTGGGCATCTCAGCCCAAGTGCCGGCCCTTGCGATCGGGCAGCCCTGGATCGACGCAGTGACGTGGCGGTGTTCACGGGTGCGCCCCTGACGCACGAACTGAACCTCAGTGGCACGCCGAAGCTGAGGCTGAAGGTCTGCGCCGATCAACCTGGATTCGACCTGTGCGTGGCTCTGTCGCGACTGCCGCGGGGTACCTCAACGGTGCAGCAGCTGTCGACGGGCCTGTTGCGAATCCGCGGACAGGAAGCCCTCAAGGTCTGCGAACGGGAGCTTGAGCTTCAGGCTCTGCAGGCCACTCTCCAGCCCGGTGACCGGATGCGCCTGTCAATCGCTGGTGCCGCCTGGCCCGCCATCGCCATCAATCCCGGACACACCGCCATGGACTGCACCGCACCCGGCCCGGAGTGCCGCGTGATCAGCATCACGTTGCATCTGGACATGGCGCAGTTGAGGATGCTGCCGCTGCTGTCGCCCCAGAGCCGGAGAACTCCGGCAGACTGACCGCGATTGTTCTGACGATTGCCGTGAAGTTCACCTCCTGTCTTCTGGCCGCTGCCATGGCCACCTGCAGTGTGGAGATGATCCCCGCGTCTGACGTCAGAGCGGAGGTTCAGCTCGCACAGGCGCAGGACGCGGCACGGACCAACCTCAGCCCCGCCAGGGCCAATGCATCCGCCCGCGCGTTGCTTCAATCGATCCAGACCAGAAACGCGCAGGGGATCTACAGCCTCTTGGCCGCGCCCCTGAAGTCAGCAACAAGCGTGAAAGCCATCAGCGAGCGATTGCAGAGCGCCCCGGTGATCGAATCCTTCCGGGTGGTCGAGATCAATCCAGGCATGGATGACACCACGGTGGAAACCGTGGCCATGACCAACAGCGGCACCCGTGAACTGCCGCTCATCCTGGTGCTGGATGACGACGGCAAACTGCTGGCCTGGAAATGGGTCGACACGGTCCTGCCGATCGAGCAGACCGCACTCGACTTCGTGAAGGATCTGGTTGCAGGTCGTTGGGTGGCAGCCCGGTACTACCTGGATCTCGACTTTCAAAGAGAGATTTCTCCTGCTGATCTCGAGCGCAAGTGGTCGAAGCTGGCGAGGGTGCTCGGTGGCGTGAAGAGCATCGAGAACGCGCTGGTGGCGAGCAGCAGCAGCGAACAGCAGCTGGTGCTGGTCACGATCGAATTCGGTGATGTGACCGACAACCTCTTCGTGATCTTCAACAGCGAGGGACGGATCATCAACGTCGACTTCTCACCTGATCTGGTCTGAATCCCTGGCACGAACGGAGTTTGAGGGGACTTTCCGCTTAAGCTCCCGGCCTATCAAGGCTGCGTTTGCATGACCATCACTGTGCAGGACTGGATGGTTGAGGACGCACAGCGCCTGGCGGAATGCCGTCATGACCACCCATTCTCGATTCTTGGCCCCCAGCCGCTGCAGGACGGAGGCTGGGTCACCCGGGTCTGGATGCCCGAAGCCGAGGACGTGACGCTTCTGGTCGAAGACCGGGAAGTTGCCATGGCCACTCCCCACCATCCGTGGATTTTCGAAGCGAGTGTCAGCAGTGATCCCGGTTGCAACTACCGGGTGCGTGTCAACCGCGGCGGGATCACCCACGAGCAGCACGATCCCTGGTCGTTCCGACAGGAATGGATGGGTGAAATGGATCGCCATCTGTTTGCTGAAGGCAACCACCACCACATCTGGAGGCGGATGGGGGCACACCCCTGTGAGCAGGGCGGAGTTCAGGGAGTGATGTTCTGCCTGTGGGCCCCCAATGCCCGCAGCGTCAGCGTGATCGGCAACCTCAATTCCTGGGACGGTCGCCAGCACCCCATGCAACAGCGCCTTGGGGGGATCTGGGAGCTGTTCATCCCGGGGCTGCCGGAAGGTGAGCTCTACAAATACGAAATCCGCACCCAGGACGGTCACTGCTACCAGAAGGCCGATCCCTATGGCTTCCAGCACGAAGTCCGTCCAGCCACAAGCTCGCTGGTCAGCCATCTCGATGGTTTCAACTGGACCGACAGCAGTTGGATGCAGAAACGGGACAGCAGCAATGCGCTGGATCAGCCGATCTCGGTGTATGAGATGCACCTCGGCAGCTGGATCCATGCCTCAGCGGAGGAGCCCTTCATTGAGGCCGATGGCAGCACGCGGCCACCGGTGCCTGCAGCGGACCTCAAACCCGGTGCTCGCCTGCTCACCTATGCGGAACTGGCTGATCGACTGATCCCCTACGTGAAGGAGCGGGGCTTCACGCACATCGAGCTGATGCCGATCACCGAGCATCCCTTCGACGGTTCATGGGGTTATCAGGTCACTGGCTGGTATGCCCCCACAAGCCGTTACGGAACGCCGGATGAATTCCGTGCATTCGTCGATCGCTGTCACGCCGAGGGCATCGGCGTGATCATCGACTGGGTCCCTGGGCATTTCCCACGTGACAGTCATGGTCTGGCCTTCTTTGATGGCTGCCATCTCTATGAGCATGCCGATCCGCGCATCGGAGAGCACAAGGAATGGGGCACCCTGATCTTCAATTACAGCCGCAACGAAGTGCGCAACTTCCTTGTGGCCAATCTTGTGTTCTGGTTCGACCAGTTCCACATCGACGGCATTCGGGTGGATGCGGTGGCGTCCATGCTTTATCGCGACTATCTGCGGCCCGATGGTGAGTGGCTTCCCAATGAACACGGCGGTCGTGAGAACACCGAAGCAGTGCGTTTTCTTCAACAGGCCAACCATGTGCTCTTCCAGAACTTCCCTGGAGCACTCTCGATTGCGGAGGAATCCACAACCTGGCCGATGGTGACGCAGCCCACCGACATCGGAGGCCTTGGCTTCAATCTGAAGTGGAACATGGGCTGGATGCACGACATGCTCGATTACTTCGAGCTTGACCCCTGGTTCCGTCAGTTTCATCAGAACAACATCACGTTCTCGATTTGGTACAACTACACCGAGAATTTCATGCTTGCTCTGAGCCACGATGAGGTGGTTCATGGCAAGAGCAATCTCCTGCACAAAATGCCTGGAGATGACTGGCAGAAGTATGCGAACACACGTGCACTTCTGGCCTACATGTGGACTCACCCAGGCAAGAAAACCATCTTCATGGGCATGGAATTCGGTCAGCGAGCCGAATGGAATGTCTGGGGTGATCTGCAGTGGGACCTGCTGAATCACGAACCCCATCAGGGCTTGCAGCGGCTTGTGGGAGACCTCAATGCTCTCTACAAGCAGGAACCGGCTTTATGGAGAGATGACTTCGATCAGTTCGGCTTCCAGTGGATCGACTGCAATGACAATCGCCATTCAGTGATCAGTTTCATGCGCAGGGAGAGCGCCAGTGGAACCTGGCTGGTGGTGGTGGCCAATTTCACACCTCAGAGCCATTCCCACTACCGGGTAGGCGTGCCGCTGGCTGGTTTCTACGAAGAGATCTTCAACACCGATGCAGCCAAGTACGGGGGCAGCAACCTGGGGAACATGGGAGGAAAGTCCACCTCTGAATGGGGGATTCACGGCTACGAGAACTCCCTCGACCTTTGCTTGCCACCCCTGAGCCTGATGGTCTTCCGACACGATGCGAAACGCAGCTTGAGCTCCCTCGACCAGCCGAACAAGGACTGAAGGGGAACCTCGATGTGACGAACCGCTCAGCATGCCTGGAATCCAATGCTTTTGCATGGATTCTTCAGGTAGGTTTCCGACTGATCTGATTTCGGCTTGATGAGCGACTCTCTGCCTCTGCTGCTGCGCGCAGCCCGCGGTGAAGCGGTGGAGCGTCCTCCGGTGTGGATGATGCGTCAGGCCGGCCGCTACATGAAGATCTACCGCGACCTGAGGGATCAGTACCCCAGCTTTCGCGAGCGTTCCGAGAACCCCGATCTCTCTTATGAGATCTCCATGCAGCCCTTCAGGGCCTTCAAGCCGGACGGCGTGATCCTGTTCTCCGACATCCTCACGCCCCTCCCAGGCATGGGGATCGACTTCGACATCGTCGAGAGCAAGGGTCCACAGATCGGCGATCCGATCCGCAACATCAATCAGGTCAATGCTCTTCGACCTCTGAATCCAAGCGAGTCCATGCCCTTCGTCGGCGAAGTGCTGGGTCGTCTGCGTGAGAGCGTCGGCAACGAAGCTGCTGTGCTGGGCTTTGTGGGTGCGCCCTGGACCCTTGCCGCCTATGTGGTGGAGGGCAAAAGCAGCAAGAACTATGCGGTGATCAAGGCCATGGCCTTCCGCGAGCCCGAACTTCTGCACAAACTGCTTGACCATTTCGCTGAGTCGATTGCCAGCTACCTGCGCTATCAGATCGATTCCGGTGCCCAGGTGGTGCAGATGTTCGACTCATGGGCCGGCCAGCTCAGCCCCGCCGACTACGACGTCTTTGCGGCCCCATATCAGAAAAAAGTGGTCGACCTGGTCAAGCAGACTCACCCCGACACACCCTTCATCCTTTACATCTCCGGCAGCGCCGGCGTGATCGAACGGATGGCCCAGACCGGTGTGGACATCGTTTCCCTCGACTGGACCGTGGACATGGCCGAAGCCTGTGCACGACTGCCTGAACACATCGGGGTGCAGGGCAATGTGGATCCCGGCCTGCTGTTCGGAACACCAGAGGCCATCGAAGCTCGCATCGATGACTGCGTGCGCAAGGCCCGCGGCCGCCGCCACATCCTGAACCTCGGCCATGGAATTCTCCCCGGCACTCCTGAGGAGAACGGTGCAGCCTTCTTCACCGCTGGCAAGAGTGTGATGGACAGGGTCGGGGCTCTCGCTTGAGTCAGACAACAACTCCGGCGCGGATCCTGATCACCGGTGCCAGCGGTTGCGTCGGGCAATACACCACCTCCTGGCTGCTGGAGAACAGCAACGCCGAGCTCCTGCTCTGGCTGCGTGATCCCAGCAAGCTCACGGCGGTATCCGCAGACCATCCGCGAGTCCAACTCCTGGTGGGCGACCTCCGCGACACCGATCGTTTCGCGGCCGAACTCGCCAGCGTGAATCGCGTGATTCACACCGCCACCGCCTGGGGTGATCCCGAACGAGCCCAACAGGTGAATGTGGTGGCGGTGAAGCGGATGCTGTCTCTGCTCAATCCTTCATTGATCGAGCAGATCACCTACTTCTCCACAGCCAGCATTCTCGATCGGAATCTGCAACCGCTGAAGGAAGCTCTGGCCTACGGAACCGAATACATCCAGACCAAGGCCCAGTGCCTGAAAGATCTCGAGGAGCATCCACTCGCCGAAAAAATCGTTGCCGTTTTTCCCACCCTTGTGTTCGGTGGCCGGGTCGACGGCAACAGCCCCTTTCCAACCAGTTACCTCACCGAAGGACTTGCGGAGGCCAGCCGATGGCTTTGGCTGGCTCGATTCCTACGGGCCGACGCGAGTTTCCACTTCATCCATGCCGCGGATATCGCAGCCATTTGCGGTCACCTCGCCACCACTCCCCATCAGCGCAACCCCGAACCAGGCCAGGGACCAGTGAGAAGGATCGTGATGGGGCAACCAGCGATCAGCGTGAACGACACGGTGGCCAGCCTCTGCCGCTGGCGGGGACTCAGGCGCACTCCTGGAGTACCGCTCTGGCCCTGGTTGATCGAAACACTGATCCGCGTGTTGCCGATCGAGGTCAATGCCTGGGATCGCTTCTCCATCCGGCAACGCCATTTCATTCATCAGCCCGTGACCCAACCGGAACGTTTCGGGGACAGAAGCCATGCGTCCAACCTTGAAGCTGTGCTGCAGGATTCGGGCTTACCCAGGCGGGGATCTCCATGAGATGCGCCTATACTGAGTCAACTTCAACAGTCGTCATGCTGAAGAGCCTTAAGTCGATTTTCTACACCGCCCTTGCTTTCGTGCTGGCCTGCACGGTGGGTGTTGCTTCCGCCAGTGCCGCCACCGTCGAGGTGAAGCTCGGAGCGGATTCCGGAATGCTGGCTTTCGAACCCAGCTCCGTCACCATCAAAACCGGTGACACCGTCAAGTTCGTCAACAACAAGATGGCACCCCACAATGCCGTCTTCGAAGGTCATGACGAATACAGCCACTCCGATCTGGCCTTCTCCCCCGGCGAATCCTGGGAAGAAACCTTCAACGAAGCCGGCACCTTCGATTTCTACTGTGAGCCCCACCGCGGCGCAGGCATGGTTGGCCAGGTGATCGTTGAGTGATCGTCTCTGACAACTCCTGATTTTTCGGGATTCAACATATTCAGACCCCGGAGTGTCAACGTTCACTCCGGGGTCTTTTCATGTTGTTGATGATGGATAGGGTTGATGCAGAGATGCATGGCACGGGATGCCAAATCCTGCTTCTGTACTGACCCTGATTCTCAGCCTCTGTCTCTCCCTGGGTGCGGCCCCGATGGTTGAAGCAGCGGTGAATCCTGACTTGTCTCACGGAGCCCAGCTGTTTTCCAGCAACTGTGCGGCCTGTCATATGGGTGGAGGCAACGTGATCACAGCCAGCCGAACCCTCAGCCAGGCAGATCTGCAGGCCCACCTCGACTCCTACATTCAGGATCCGATTGAAGCGATCGAGCACCAGATCGAGAACGGCAAAAATGCCATGCCCTCCTACGAGGGCAAGCTGAGCATCCGGGAAATCGATGATGTGGCGGCATTCGTTGAGAAGCAGGCTGAGAAAGGCTGGTCACGATGAGCAGAGCAGCCTTGAGTGCCTTCCTGCATGCTCTTGAGCACAGCGCCTCGCTCAGACGACAACTGCACAGCTGCTCAGATGACGCCGAGATCGTTTCTCTGGCAAGAAGTCTCGACTTCGGCCTGGAAACGTCCGACCTGATCGCAGACGATCAGGTCTCGTCGATGGAAGCCTGGTTCGAGCGCAGCGCTCTGGGCATTCGGCCACATCGCAGATCAGACTGACCCTTTGCTGCACAGACCATGCCGGTGGTCACCCTGCTGAGCGACTTCATCGACGGAACCTCGATGGTTCTCAGCGAAGACACCGATGCGCCAAACCTCAACAGTTACATGGTGCGCGCGCCTGGCCAACTCTGGGCTGGCATGCAACAG
Organism: uncultured Synechococcus sp.; assembly: GCA_913052185.1. GTDB lineage: Bacteria > Cyanobacteriota > Cyanobacteriia > PCC-6307 > Cyanobiaceae > Synechococcus_C. Next base: position 20,725 of record CAJXFG010000013.1, read on the forward strand.
CGACGCCTGGCCCGGAATCTGACTCGCCGTCGAAGGGGACCAGGCACGCTGTACTACGCACCGACGGAGACCGCCCAGGCCAGCGTGATCGCTTACCTGCAGAGCGATACCGGATCAAGCGACGAGAAGCACAAGCAGCGGGCCATGCAGGCCCATGGCGTTGAGATTGCGCCTCATGTGGGAGAGGCTCTGGAACGCAAGGCTCTGTTCAGCGGCCAGCAACGCAACCTGTCTCCACAGGCAAGAGCGCAAGGCTTCGGCTGAACCAACCCCACCCGAAAACGGTATCAACCGGCACATTTTTAAACTTCCTTTAAGGATTTGGCGCAAGTTCCTTTTGGGGCACAGGCGATCAACGAAAGTGCACTGGATCGAGAAGGCTCATGAACGACAACGTTCACAATCGTCGCGGCACCAGCCTGAAATGGGAGTCCAACGGTGAGCTTGCCGGCGCTGATCTGCGCAACATCCTGCATCGACTCCAGGAAGCCGATCCCAACGCTCAGGGGCTGAATCAGTGTGACCTTGGTGATCGTCCTCTGAAGAACTGATTCAGCAACGGCATCACATCAGCTCGGCCATGCGATCCACACTGGATCCGATGCATTCGACCACGTATCCCTCCAGCCCCTGGTCGACGCTCGCAGGCCTGAGCCTGAAGAGATAGGCATTCACCCAGGCCGTCTCGGTGTTGTTGAGATCGTGACCGCGATCCACAAAACCAGGCTTCTGATGAAACAGATGCAGAAGGATCGCCAGCACATCCTGCACCCCCAGGCTTTCAGGGTCGATCGCAGGCAGTTGATCCCTGATCTCAAGAAACGAGATCGACGCCGAGTAGTCGAAATCCTCAGGAACCACGACCGACATCAGACCCTCATCAATGCTGGGATGGTAGGTGGAACAGCCGCAGCCAATCTCAGCCAGCCATGAGCACTGAACCCAGAGACCGCCAGCACTGGATGGAAGAGATCGCGTTTCTTGAAGCTCGTCTGAACGGAAGTCAGGGAGACATCGACAAGGAGGATCGTGTCGCCTGTGAAGAGGCCCTGAAAGCCGCAAAAATCAATCTCGCCGCTTGCCGCTGAGCCTGAACAGACGAACTGAGCCGGGGGGTGTGAACTGGCGTTCAGACCCGCAGGGTATGGCGAGGAGACACAAAGCTCTGTCTCTTGCCAAAGATCTGCTTCGGCGGCCTGGACGCACCCTGAAGACGAATCGATTCAGACAACAGCCTGGCCTGCAGTGACTTCTGGCGGTTTTCCTGATCACGCCAGTACTGCTGGATGGTGCGAGGCCAGTGGTTGGACACGCGGTCCAGCTTGGGAGCCTTGTCGCCGGAGATATTGATCACGGTCATGCAGCTCACCTTCCACGGGATCGTCACCAACCCCTAGCCAGAGCGAGACAGAGTGGCAGCAAGCCCAGAATTGCTGACACCATCCTTTTCCAAATTTGGGGAGACCCCCTTCGGGGTTCCGCCGAATCAACGCTTGCCGTTTGCCCCTGCACTGTCCACATCAGTTTTCAGCTCGCAGCAGGGAAGCTGCTGGTGATACTGAGCGGGTTCACGCATCGCCCAGTACTCGTCCACCACACCAAGCAGGTGAGCACTGATCCGATGCAGCCATGACCGTCTCTTCATGCCTTCATCCTGACGAACACGAGAGATTTCAGCCACCTGAAGCAGCCGGCGGGTCTTGATTGCTCATCGGGCGAGAGCAATCAGCCTCCCCAGTCCATTGCCTCCACTCCCAAGCGGACGCTGGCGAAACAGCATCGACCAGCGCATTGTCGGTCCAGTAGTCGGGTGAATCGAGAATCCCCAGATGCAGGGGACAGGATGGGGCAGCATTCAAAACCCGCTCCTTCAGATTCTCTTAACCATGGCTCAGGAGCTGGCGGCAATGCAACGCCTCGAACCCCGCGGGCCACGGTCAAGCAGCACTCCAGCCGTCCGATAAGCACGAACACCGGGTGGTTTGACGAATCAAAACTTCGCCTCTATCCCAACTAATTTCCAGCCCAGTCCTTCGAATATATACTTATACACAAACGTGAATTCCGGCTTTACATTATATTTACCAGAGACCACAAGGAAACTGCTTTGATTGATTGACGGCTTTTCAGTGAAAATCGGCTGCATCGTCGCCAGGGATTCAAAATATTGATGGGAAGCGGGATTAGTCTCGTAAATTTTGCGAAATTGCTTGAATACCTGAGACAGCTTTTCCGGGCTTGTCTCCAGACTCCACACATGCGAGATCGCTCCATAGAAGGATGAAAAATCATTGGTTTTAATCGCATCAACAAACCGACTCGTCGTTTTCCGAGAAAGCCTGATCAGGCGTTTCTCACTTGGCAATTCGCCTCCATCAACACCATCAACAATTCCAGCTGCTTCTTTCTTGATTGAATAAATTTTCCAATCCTCACCATCTTTTTTGAACGAAAGCGTCAGAGGAATATTCTGACCATTCTTGAGATGAACCGTTCCTGTTAATTCACCACCACCAGGCATTGAGATAGAGCGATTCGACCAGCTCAGATTCTTCAGATCGGACAGCGAGTTATCAACACGAAAATCATCAAGGTTTTCTTTTGACGATTGATTCAATGCTTGCTCTGAAAAATACTTCAGGGCCTGATCGGTATCCCCTTGCTTGAGAGCTTCGAAAAAATTGTCGGCCACTTTTGTCAGCCCAGATGTGGCTTGAAAGACAATGGCTACAACAATTCCGATGACTGCTGCAATTGAACCCACGCCAATGAGCAGTTTACGGACAAACGGCGATGCTTTCATGCCATTTCCATCATGTTGTTCAGACGAATTATGCGAAGCAACAGCATCAGACGCCATAAGCGTTAATCAACGAGACATTGATGCGATGGAGCGAAATAGGCCAATGAGCTGATCAGATTTCCCCGCTCCGGCTGCACAAACAATGTCCTCCCGCAGCACGTCCGGTCGCAAGTGTGATGCACCCAGCGCATCCCCACATCAGCAAAGCCACTCCGAAGCTGAACGCCTGAAGAGCTGTGATCAAGCTCACAATCTTCTGGGATCTGCGTCAACAGTGCGCCTCCGATCGACAGCCAGCTTGTGTTCTTCGGTCGTGCACAACACCTCCGAGTCTCACCAGCTTTGGACCCATGAAATTCGCCACAACTTCGCTAGCCATCAGTCTCGCCACAGCAGCTGGGCTAAGCGGTTTCAGCACCTTCAGACCTTCAGCCAGCCAGGCCGCAACACCATGCGCCAGTGGTACGCCTGTGGGCCGCTACGCCCTCAAATCAAAACTGAACAGCAGGCTGGTCCGGGCCGGAATTGGTCCAGGCTCCTTGGTGGGCGCCAAGAGCAGCCGGGTTGGAAGCTGGGAAACCTTCGACATCTATGACGTGGGAAACCGAGACGGATTGAATGGGGGTACCTATGCACTGCGCAGTGTTCAGGATCCGAGCCGCTGGGTCAGCGTGAATCGCCAGAAGGCGTTGCAACTCATGCCTGGCTGCTCAACGGCCAGCAGAAACCGTCTGTTCCTCGCCAACAGAGTCGGCGAGATCCTGCAACTGCAGTCCATCTCCAATGGGCAGTACGTCATTCAGCGGTCCAATGACATGCTCTACGCCAATGCGCCCACGGCAGGCGGAAACGTTCCCCAGGCCTTGCAGTTCCGCATGGGCCGGATCAGTTCGCTCACCCCCAGCCCAAGTCCAAACCCCAGTCCGAGGCCGGGCCCAAGCCCGAGCAATCTCACAGGCAGATGGCGTGGCAACAATGCTGGCACCTACGCCATTCGGCAAACCGGAGACGTGGTGTCCTGGAGAGGACACGGAGGCAACTTCAGCAATATTTTTGTTGGGCAACGCCGAGGCGACATTGTGTCCGGCTACTGGCAGGACACGGCCCGTAGCCGGACACAGAACTCGGGCCGTCTCTCCTTCAAGGTTGTGAACGGCTCAACACTCGTCAGGATCAGCCATACCGGTGCTCTTGGCAACAGCAGCTGGAGCCGTTGAAGCGGAGCCTGGGCCCGTCCAGTCCATGACCTGCCCCCGCTCAAGCGGGGGCTTTGTCAATGCCTTCAGCCGCGCAAAGCAGACAAGCCATCAGCATCTGCTGCCCGCATGACTGACATCGACCTCACACATCTCTGCACGATCAGCAACGAACACCACGTTGCAGCAAATGTTCCAGGACTGGATTCAGGAACTGCTTTCGAGCGAACGAAGATTCAGCCACCCTCTCCGTTCAAACGAGCTTCCGTCAGAACAGCCAGGTAGAGATCCTCATCAACCTCGCGGATGTCGTACTCAGAAGGCATCGCGTCATGGTGATGTTCGTGCACCACCGACCAGCACATCCTCTCGAGATCCGATGGCGAAGTTCCATAGAGCTCGTGGAGCCTGGTCACCAGTTTCGTGACCAGACCTGGGTTCACGCTGTTTGCTTCCACCATTGAGCATGCATGATTCGGTGGACCCTACCGATCCGGATCGGTTCACCGCATGCTGGCGTGCAGACCGAAG
>CAJXFG010000014.1 GCA_913052185.1 uncultured Synechococcus sp.
CGTCGTTGCTGCGGTTGTGTCCTCGGAAGTGGGGCTGGTCACGGATGACGGATCACAAAGTCGTCTGGGCCGGTGCTGACGCCGGCTCTGTGGGCACGTGACAGCAATGGAACATCGTACCGGACGCCTAACGAAGGACTCATTCGGGCTCGAAGCGGAAAGGATCGCTGGGTGTTGCCCCCGCCTGCACACGAACCGCCTGTGCACCACTGAAACGCTCCTCCAACAGCTCAGTTGCCAGGGGATTCTCCAGACGACGACGCAGCACCCGTCTCAGCGGCCTCGCTCCATACTCCGGTTCATGCCCGAGGCTGACGAGCGCCTCGATCACAGCTTCGTCGACCCGGAGCTCAAGACCCTGTTCTCGCAACAGCATGGCCAGATCAGCCAGCTGCAGGCGCACGATCTTGCCCAGATCATCCAGTCCAAGAGGCTGAAACCGGATCACTTCATCGATACGGTTCAGGAATTCAGGGCGGAAATGTCGTCCCAGAGCCTCATCCACAGCCACATCCAGAGCGGAGGCATCCGATGAACCCGCTTCCCTGTCCTGGCGTGCTGATTCAAGAATGGCGCGGCTGGCCAGATTGCTGGTCATCACAACCACGGTGTGGCGGAAATCGACTGTGCGGCCCTGTGAATCGCTGAGGCGTCCGTCATCCAGCACCTGCAGGAGAACATTGAACACATCAGGGTGGGCCTTTTCCACCTCATCCAGAAGCAGCAGGGCGTAAGGCCGGCGCCGCACCGCTTCGGTCAGCTGACCACCCTCCTCATATCCCACATAGCCAGGAGGTGCACCGAGCAGACGCGCCACCGCGTTGCGCTCCATGAACTCGCTCATGTCGAGACGCACCATCGACTCCTCCTCATCGAAGAGCTGACCAGCCAGAGCCTTGGCCAGTTCGGTCTTGCCGACACCCGTCGGCCCCAGGAACAGAAATGACCCCACAGGCCGCCGGGGGTCCTTCATGCCGGCTCGGGCCCGTCGAATCGCCGCGGCCACAGCAGCCACGGCATCGGACTGACCGATGACCCTCTCCTCAAGACGCTGGTCAAGCTCCAGCAGCTTCTGACGTTCCCCCGCCAGCAACCGCTGGATGGGAATGCCTGTCCAGCGGGCCACCACGTCCGCGATGTCCTCAGCCTCCACCTGCTCCCTCAGCAGTGCTGTGCCGTCCTGCTGTGCCTTGTTGAGCGCTTCCTCCAGATCACTGCGGCGCTGCTGCAGACGATGCAGCTGGTCGTACTGAAGCCGCGCAGCTTCTTCAAGATCACCGTCACGCTCGGCTTCTGCAACGGCGTGACGCAGGTCCTCGTCCTCCTGCAGCAGCTGGCGCAGTTCCTGGAGCTGTTCCCGCTCAGCCTGCCAGCGCTCACGCAGCTGTGTGAGCTGGGAGGAGGCTTCCAGTCGCTGACGCTGCAGCTGAACCCGCTCGGATTCGGGAGCCTGCTCCGCAGCAAGCACCGCCAGTTCCACACGACGCAGATCCATCTCCGCGTCCTCCACTACCTGAGGCTTGGAGGTCACATCCATTTTGAGTTGTGCTGCCGCTTCATCGATCAGATCGATCGCCTTGTCAGGCAGACAGCGATCACTGATGTAACGGTCGGCAAGCCGGGCGGCAGCCGTCACCGCCGCATCGGTGATCGTCACGCCGTGATGCAGCTCATAGCGCTCCTTCACACCCCGCAGGATCTCAACGCTGTGGTCGATCGACGGCTCGGAGATCTGCACCTGCTGGAAGCGACGGTTCAGTGCCGGATCCTTTTCAACCGTGCGGCGGTAATCCTCTGGTGTGGTGGCCGCGATGCAACGCAGATCCCCTCTGGCCAGTGCGGGCTTGAGCAGGCTGCCAGCGTCGGCGCTGGAGCGATCGCTGTTCACCACGGTGTGCAGTTCGTCGATGAACAGCACCACACCGGCCTCGGGATCACTCACCTCCTGCAGCACTTCCCGCAGCCGTTCCTCAAACTGACCGCGAAACTTGGCGCCAGCGATCAGGGCACCCACATCCAGGGCAACAAGCCTGAGTCCCTGAAGCGATTCCGGAACTTCACCCGCCACGATGCGCTGGGCCAGCAACTCAGCGATGGCGGTCTTGCCCACGCCCGGCGCTCCGATCAGAACCGGATTGTTCTTGCCCCGACGCGAGAGCACCTTGATCAAACTGCGGATCTCACCATCACGGCCGACCACGGGATCCAGGAGTCCCTGCTCAGCAGCGGCAGTGAGGTCACGGGCATAACGATCGAGCGCTGTGGACTCAGGCTCAGTCGCAGGATCCAGCGCCAGCTCATCGACAGACTCCTGCGGTCCCAGCCGGGACTGCACCGATTCGGTTGAGGGCTGAGGCGATGTCATGACCGGAGTCGGCCCGGCTGAACGCACCGCTGGTGGTGAGGGACTGGGGGGCGACGGCGCCGCAGCGGTTGTCGGCCGCCGCAGTTCGGCCTCGAGGCGATCCGCCGGCAACCCGAAACGGGACAACAGATCAGCACCGATGCGCGGATCCCTGCCGATGGCGATCAGCAGATGTGAAACATCAATCAGCCTCGAACCCCACAGGCTCCGCACCCTGTCGGCCGCCTCAAGCAAGGTCTCCAGGTCTTCACCAACAAACAGCTCATCCCCACGGGCCATGGGCTGCTCCTCCAGGAAGCCCTCAAGCTGATCCAGCAACTGATCCCGAGACAGAGGCAGTGCGGCCACGTCCGCCTGGAAGCGTGGATCGCTGAACAGAGCCTGGAGCAGATGCTCCACATCCAGATCCCCATGGCGCCAGCGACGGGCTGAATCCTGGGCGGAAAGCAACAGCTCCCAGGCCTCATCGCTGAAGCGGTCGGGCTCCACCGTGAGGCTTGCTGGAGGTTGAGGAGTCACACCGAAATCGGATGTCATCGCAGGCGAATCCACTCAGGTGGCTGTCGAACGAGAGGAGAGCTCGATCAGCTCCACCTTGTAGCCATCAGGATCCTCCAGGAAAGCGATCACCGTGCTGCCGTGCTTCATCGGGCCGGGCTTGCGCACCAGTCGCCCCCCACGATCGGCGATCCCGTCACAGGTGGCATGGATGTCTTGCACGCCAAGGGCGATGTGGCCATATCCATCACCCAGGTCGTAATGGTCGGTGTCCCAGTTGTGGGTGAGCTCCAGAACGGTGTGGTCCTTTTCGTCGCCGTAACCCAGGAATGCCAGCGTGAAACGCCCGGAGTCATAGTCCTTTCGGCGCAGAAGCTGCATGCCGAGGACATCGGTGTAGAAGGCGACCGACCGCTCCAGATCAGCAACCCGGAGCATGGTGTGGAGCATGCGCATGATCGGGGTCAATCGCTGGTACCAGCATGGTCCATTCGTTGGCTCAACGGAAGGGAGACAGCAGGTTTCATGGCCTGATTCCGGTGGCTGGAGATCACCGAAGCAGGGCGACTCATAGGATCCCCGAGTCTTCGATTCACTTCACGTGTTCGATTCCCTCGACCTCGTCATCGACACCATCGTGGCCCGTGAGGTGCTCGACTCCCGCGGAAATCCCACCGTGGAGGCGGAGGTTTTGCTTGAGGGTGGCGCCAGCGGCCGGGCGATCGTGCCCAGCGGTGCCAGCACCGGTGCCCATGAAGCCCATGAGCTGCGCGACGGCGGCGATCGCTACATGGGCAAGGGCGTCAGCCAGGCGGTGAACCACATCGAGGAACGCATCGCCCCCGCCCTGTGCGGACTCTCCGCCCTGGATCAGGCAGCTGTGGATGCAGCAATGCTGGAACTCGACGGCAGTGACAACAAATCCAGCCTCGGTGCCAACGCCATCCTCGCCGTGAGCATGGCCAATGCCCGTGCTGCCGCCAACGGACTGGGCATTCCGCTCTACCGCTACCTGGGCGGGCCGATGGCCACCCTGCTGCCGGTGCCGCTGATGAACGTGATCAACGGTGGTGCCCACGCTGCCAACAGCCTGGATTTCCAGGAGTTCATGCTGGTTCCCCATGGAGCCCCAAGCTTCCGCGAAGCGCTGCGCATGGGCACGGAGGTGTTCCACACCCTGAAGGGACTGCTCAAGGACAGGGGCATGAGCACCTCGGTGGGAGACGAGGGTGGCTTCGCACCGGATCTGGGCAACGTTGAAGCGGGCGAAATTCTGGTGCAAGCGATCGAAAAGGCCGGCTACAGGCCCGGTGATCAGATTTCACTGGCCCTGGATGTTGCCAGCACCGAATTCTTTGAAAATGGTCGCTACGCCTTTGACGGCGGCAGCTACGACAGCGCCGAGATGGTGGGCCAGCTCGAGCAGTTGGTGGAGAAATTTCCAATCGTCTCGATCGAGGACGGCCTTGCCGAAGACGACTGGGAGGGCTGGAAACTGCTGACTGAGCGCCTGGGCAGCAGGGTGCAGCTGGTGGGTGACGATCTGTTTGTGACCAACACCAAGCGCCTGCAGCAGGGAATCGACAGTGGCACTGCCAACTCGATCCTGATCAAGGTGAACCAGATCGGTTCTCTGACCGAGACTCTTCAGGCCATCGACCTCGCCGGTCGTTCTGGGTACACCAGCGTGATCAGCCACCGCAGCGGTGAAACCGAAGACACCACCATTGCCGATTTGTCAGTCGCAACCCGCGCCGGTCAGATCAAAACCGGCTCTCTGAGCCGCAGTGAGCGCGTCGCCAAGTACAACCAGCTGCTTCGCATCGAAGACGAACTGGGCGGCCAGGCTGTCTATGCCGGTGCTGTGGGCCAGGGTCCCCGCGGCAAAGGCTGAATCGGCCAGCCCCAACGCCATCGAACCGCCATTCACTCAAAGACGTTCAAGAGTGAATGGCAAGGCCGATCTGGATGGACCAAGGGTGTTGCCCATCAGTCAAGGCAAGACCCTGTCTTCAAGCAACAGTGACTCATCTCCACGAATCCGGACGCATGAGTCATCCCAGTTAACGCAAACACGAGCTCATTCGTTCTGAAAACTATTTAAGCCAGACTCCTGCGAGAATCTTGATCGCTCAAAAGCAATATCAGAGCAAAATCTGAAGAAGCAAGTCGTCAAAACCTGCTCACTCTTGCACCCATAATCTGTTGCCAATTAACGCCTGATCAGGCTGACTTCTTTTTCATTCAGCCCAACAATCTTCGGCAATGAATGTCATTCAACGCTGGGACGATGACAAGGATTCAATGCGGGCATCCTTGCGAAGTTTCACCTGAGACTTCAGCCAGCCCATCCCCACCGGCACGGCCGCCCCGAGCGGAAGCAAGGCCCAGAGTGGCCGGACACTGGCACCCAGGATGGCCGCCGCCAGAGCCAGACCTCCAAGCAGAACCGACTGGCCGATGGAATGCTGGGCGGTGACCATGCGCCGGAACTGACGATCCGATTCACCCATGCGGATCTGCAGCTGCAGATCCCCCTGCTCAAGGCGCTCGAGACTTTCATCCAGCCGGCGGGGAATGCCCACAGCCCGGGAACTCAGGGCACCCACCTGACGGCCGAGTTCATTGAAGAGATCGTTCGAACCGGATCCACTGGAAGTCATGAGCGGCAGCAGATAAGGCTTGGCGATCCCCACCAGGCTAAAGCCGGGATCGAGGCTGCGGCCTACACCCTCAAACGTGGACAGGGCTCGCATCACGAAAATCAGCTCCACGGGCAGCCGAAACGGCTGGCCATACACCAGCTCATAAAGGTCTCCCGACAATTTGTCGATCACCGAGGCACTGAAGGGGGGAGTGAGTGCGTCGCGAAGCATCAGACGTACCAGACGCCTCACAGGACCAAGATCCACATCACCTGCGATGACGCCAGCCACTTGCATCTCCTCCACCAGAGCCGATGCATCACGAGATGCCGCTGCACGGACCATGGAACCGAGCCGCCGTCTCAACCGCTCGGACAGCTGACCCATCATCCCGAAGTCGTAGTAGATCAGCGCCCCATCGCTTGCAACCGCAAGGTTTCCCGGATGGGGGTCGGCATGGAAGAACCCGTATCGCACCAGTTGCTGCAGATAACTTGCGGCACCGATCTCAGCAACCTCACCTGGATCAATCCCGGCAGCAAGCAGTGCAGGCCGGTCATTGATTTTGATGCCCGGCAAATAATCCAGACAGAGCACCTTGCGAGTGCTCAGCTCCCAGATCACTCCGGGAACACGAATGCGGGGGTCATCAAGAAACTGTTGACGGAAACGGGCGGCATGCTGGGCCTCAAGGCGAAAATCCAGTTCTCGCAACAACACACGCCGGCACTCCTGAGCAATCGCCACCCAGTCGCGGCCACGACCCCATTGGGGATGGCGCTGCAGCACAGACGCCACCTGTTGCATCACTTCCAGATCAAGCCGGAACACCGACTCCAGGCCTGGACGTTGAACCTTGAGCACCACCTGGCGACCGCTGCGCAGACTGGCGCGATGCACCTGAGCCAACGAGGCCGCAGCCAAAGGAGACTCATCGAGATCAATGATCTCGGCACAACGAGCACCCAGCTCTGATTCCAACAAGGCCTGAGCCTGATCAAAAGGAAAGGCGGGAACCTTGTCCTGCAGATCGGCGAGTTCAGCAACCCATCCCGCCGGCAGGACATCAGGACGTGCCGACAGCAGCTGACCAAGCTTGATGAATGCCGAACCGAGCTGGAGCAGTTCCTGGGTCAACCAGCGGGCTCTGAGTTGTTGACGGGCTTGACGACGCTGTTGGGTCACACCCCCGGGGTACGACCAAGCGCAGCTGTCCCACCAGAGCAGGAAGAGCAGCACCAGAACAGCTCTCCAGATTCGAAGCGCGCGCAGGCCCCTGCGCCAGGGGAGAGGACGCGATCCCCAACGGCTCAAGACTGTTCCTCCATCCGCGCACTGAGATCAGCCACCTGAGCACGCAGCCGGTCAATGCGCTGCTGCAGAGATTCATCCTCGCTGCCGGTGCGATCCGGGGCTGTTGCCGCATCAGGTTGCGCTTCCTGTTGCAGGCGTTCGGCTTCCGCCTTCACCTCCTCCTGAAACAGATCCCATTCCTGGCGAATCCTCTCGGGGGCGTCCTGAACAGCGACAGCCATTCCCGCAGCGGCATCGGCCATTCCTTCACCCACCCGGGCGATCAGACGATTCATCGCTGCTCTGAACAGGGCGTCCGGGGGAGTCATGACCTTGCTGGCGATGCTGAAACTGTGGCAGATACGACGACAAGGATGCGACCTTGCTCAGGGAGCGGGAGGCGTGACCGGGGGCGATTGCCAGATCAGAGACTCATCAATAGCCGGCTGCGGTTGAGAGCGCACCGGTTCAGGCTCTGGCGTTGCAACGATGGGGGCCTCCGGTTGCGGCGCACTCCGCACAGCGGGGTCAGGATTTGGGGTCACCACGGCAGCAGGCTGAACTGCTTCGGGCACCACCTCCTCAACCCCATCCGGATTGGGTGAGGCCACAGGTTCAGCTGTGAGCTCAGGCTCCTCGTTGACGATCAACGGCTCAGCAACGACAGCCTGCTGTCCCTGCTCACGCCGCTTCGCTTCCTTGGCAAGTGCCTCGGCCTGCTGATTGGCCTCGCGTTGCGCGGCATCGAGAGCCTCCTTCGTTGCAACGTCGCCCATCAGCGGTTGATCAGCTCCGTACCGCTGCCGCAACCCATCGAGGGTCTCACCGGGAAAACTGTTCTGGCGAAACGTCGCCTGCTGTGGCTTTTCCCAGGCCTGCTGCATCAGCAGCACACGCTGGGTGATGCCATAACCGAGCGCAAAACAAGCACCCGCCACAAGAGGACCAACCCAGAATCGTGGTCTCCTGGACCGTTGCTGATCAGAGCGGGTCGTTGTCATTGCGGCGACAGGTATCGACAACACCGGAGTTCCGGCGCAGCCCATCTTCGCGCCTGATGGCCGCCGCTGCATGACCTGCCCGGATGGATCAAGTCGTGTAATCGGCGTTGATGCGCACGTATTGATCCGAGAGATCGCAACCCCAGGCACGACCCTCTCCGGGGCCAGAGCCGATCACCAGACGGATCAGCACAGCGTCATCCTGCAGATAGCGACCATTGGCCCGGTCGTGCAGATAGGTCGAAGCCGCCGCACGGTCAAAGCCCAGTGGCTGGCCGTTCTGCATCAGTTGATGGTCACCGATCCAGAGCGACACCAGCTGCGCATCAAAGGCCACTCCGGATCGCCCCGCCGCCGCCACAATCCGCCCCCAGTTGGGATCACGGCCATGCACCGCGGTTTTCACCAGCGACGATCCACACACCGTGCGGGCCATCTGTAAAGCATCGGACTCAGATGCAGCTCCCTCCACCAACACCTCGATCAGGCAGGTCGCACCCTCTCCATCTCGAGCGATCGAACGCGCCAGGTGTTGAGCCACCAGGGTCACCCCATGCTCGAGCAGCTCGAACTGATCGGCGGAGAGAGGCTCACCGGCGGCAAAAGCCAAAAAGCTGTCATTGGTGCTGGTATCGCCGTCCACAGTGATGGCATTGAAGGAACGCTGCACGGCACGACGAACCATGGCTTGCCAGACCTCCATGGGCACTCCGGCATCACAGGTGAGATAGCCGAGCATCGTGGCCATATCCGGGTGAATCATTCCCGAGCCCTTGGCCATCCCGCCGATGCGCACGACGCGGCCTTGCATCTCCGCCTCAAAAGCAATTTGCTTCTCCACCAGATCGGTGGTGAGGATCGCGCCCGCGGCTGCCGAACCGCCATCAACAGCCAGGGCTTCCACAAGCGGATCCAGACCAGCCAGCAAAAGCTGCATCGGGATCGGCACCCCGATAACGCCCGTCGAGCAGATCAAGACCTGATCACTCGATAGGCCCAGCCGGTCTGCCAAAACCTGAGTGGCGCGCTGGCTATCGATCAGACCACGGTCGCCGGTGCAGGCATTGGCCTGGCCGGAATTGATCAGCACAGCTCGGCACCGTCCTGCGCTGGACTGCAAGCGCTCAGCACAGAGATCCACACAGGCAGCGCGCACTTCAGAGGTCGTGAAGGTGCCGGCACACACAGCACCCTGCGGTGCCAGCACCAAGGCGAGATCCGGTTTGCCGGAGTCTTTCAGACCCGCCGTGATGCCGGCGGCCTGAAAGCCACTGGGAGCCGTGACCCCGCCTGCAATCGGCGACCAGCTGGAAGATTGCGCCATCGAAGGCCTGAACAAGCGATCCACATGGCTTATTCAAAGCGTCTGTGCTCCGCAGTGAGCAAAGCGCGAGTTACAGACTGGAATCAGTCATCACGCGCCGACGCTTGAGTGCACCATCCCGCTGGCAAGGAGCACAACACCGCATTGGTCTGACCGGTGGCATTGCCAGCGGCAAAAGCAGTGTCGCCCGCTATCTGCGTGCCCTTGGGATTGCGGTTCTGGATGCAGACGTCTACGCCCATGAAGCGCTCCAACCGGGAACTCAGGCCTCGGAGACGGTGCTGGAGCGTTATGGCCGGCAGGTTGAAGCCTTACCGGAATGCGAGATCGAAGGAAGCAGAGGTCAACGCAGCATCAATCGCCGCGCACTCGGCAGGATCGTCTTCAACAACCTGCAAGAACGGCGATGGCTTGAGCAGCTGATCCATCCGATTGTTCGTGCTCGCTTCGAGCTTGCACTGGGGGAACATCCAGAGACTGCACCGATCGTGTTGATGATTCCACTGCTGTTTGAGGCAGATCTCACGGAACTCGTCTCCGAGATCTGGCTGGTTCACTGCCTGCCGGCACAGCAGCTTGCACGGCTGAAGCAACGAGACGGTCTGAGCACAGCCGAGGCAAAGGCAAGAATTGAAGCCCAATGGCCCTTAAGCCGAAAATGCGAACTGGCCGACCTGGTGCTGAATAACTGTTCAGAAGCGATCTGCTGGGAAGAACAGATCACGGCAAGGCTTGCACTGATCAATCCCGTTCAGCGCTGAATGCCTGGCGCTTTGAACTCTGAACAGGATCCGCTCAGGCAGCGCCCTCATTCAAGGGAGTGAAGCGAGCTCGGGGTGAATAAGACAAACGGTGGCAGGATTTGATGGATCAGATCGATCGAACCGATGAGCTTCTTCCGCCAGATCGTCGCATTCAGTTCCTGCCTGACTTTGTCACTGGTTGGCACTGTTCCGGTTGTTGCCAACTCGGAGAAAGCCACCATCGAAGAGATTCTCGATGGAGACGAACTGTTCATCGATGATCAAAAGGCCAAAGTCGAAGAAATCGCTCAGTCACCGCAGGTCATCAGCACTGGCCTCAGCCGCGGCCAGATTGCCTTCAGCGGAGGTGCTGTCGGTCGAATCAATCGTCAGTCCCTGGTCAAGCTCGGGAGCAGTTGTTTTCTCCTGAACAAAGGCCAGATTCTGATCTCAGGCCGACAGGACGGTTGTACAGCCTCGAGCCGATTGAGCGTTCGCGGCACCAATTACGTACTGAAAGTCAATGACGATGGCAGTACGGATCTCGCTGTCCTGGAAGGCTCCGTTGAAGTGACGGATAACAGCGGTGAACAGGAGGCCGTCACCGTTGAAGCAGGCCAACGCCTGCAACTCAGCCCTGCGGGTGTGGTGATCGGACTGCTGCAACTGGCGGCCGGGGACTACCAGAGAATTCTTGATGGCCCGCTGTTCATCGGCTACACAGCGCCATTGCCTGGATTGGCCGATCTCAGGCGTTATCTGAACCTGAATGTGCCTGGTTTGCGCATCCCCAGCGTGCCGGGAAGCCAGATCCGAATCACCCCCAGCCTGCCGAGTGTGCCCAGCCCGGTTCGTTTCTTCTGATGAGCTGATCGTCCCAACCCCATGCACCATCGCGGATGAGAACCACCTCCGGCAGGGTCAGAACAAGCATCGCGATCACGCTGTTCGGCCTGCTCTGTGGTGGCCTCAGCGGCTGGCCACCCGCTCTGTGGCGCAGCTGGTCCAAAGACATCAGTGATCAGATCACACTCTGGGCAGGGCCCAGCAATCCTCCGGAAGAGGTGGTGGTGATCGCGGTGGATGATGCGTCGCTGCAGCAGGCACGTTGGGTTCTGGAGGATGCGAACCCGGACGCCTGGAGTGAAGGGCTCGACCGCTGGCCATGGCCCAGAGCGATCTACGGGCAGCTGATTGAACGCGTCATCGCCGCTGGCAGTCGTGGTGTGGCCATCAATGTGCTGTTTGCCGGGCAAAGCATGTATGGCCCTGAGGATGATGCCCGTTTCGCGCAAACGCTGAAACGACACGGTTCCGCTGTGGCTTTGGCCGCCGAGATGATGGAACCGGTGGATCGCCAGGGGGCTGGCGGGCTGTCCCTTGAACCCCCAGCATCAACCTTGCTGGATGCCCTTGGCGGTCTCCCCCATCTGGGCCTGACCAACATGCTCAACGCCGAAGACGGCAGCATTGGGCCACATCCCGAAGCCTATGGAGAACGGGTGCTGCGGCCCCACGGCTTCGCGTTGCAACAATCCCTCCCCTCGGCCTTGCTGAAGATCGCCGGGTTGGAGCCACCGCACGATCAGGCTGATCGTTCGCTGCGGTTGTATGGCCCGGAGGGAAGCATCACCCGGCTGTCAGCCTGGGAAGTTCTGGACCCAGAGCGCTGGCGCAACCACCCGCTCCGGCCCAGACTCCAAGACAGCCTGGTGTTGATCGGTCCGACACTGGAAGACAACCAGAGCGGACAGTCCACACCGTTTGGGACCTTGTCAGGAGTCGAACTGCTTGCCACGGCAACCGCCAATGACCTTGACGGCAGCGGTCTGCGCCAATGGCCTCAGCACCCCTGGCAGAAAGCTCTGCTGAGCGCCGCCTGCAGCTGGTTGATTGCCTATCTGGCCACGCGGCGACTGACCCTGCGCTGGCGGCTGGTCAGCTGCTCGCTCGGCCTGATCGGCCTGCTGCTGATCAGCATCATCACGCTTGTGCAACGTCAGACCGTGCTGCCCTTGCTGGCACCGAGCGCCGGGGTCGTTGGTCTGGCATCAGCACTCGCCGTCAGCAGTTTCTGGCGCGAGGAGCAGGAGCGTCGGCGACTGCGCCAGACCTTTGAGCGCTATGTGGCACCGAGCGTGGTCCAGGAAATCCTCAAAGACCGCGACAGCGCCGAAGGCATTCTGAGGGGCAAGACCCTCAACGTGACAGTTCTGTTCAGTGACCTTGAGGGCTTCACGGCCCTGACCAGGGAGCGATCCCAGCAAGGCCGCAGCGAAGACCTGATCGATCAGCTCAATCGCTATCTGGGCCGCATGGTGGAAGTGATCACCGAGCACGGGGGCACGGTCGACAAGTTCATCGGCGATTGTGTGATGGCCGTCTTTGGATCACCCGTCAGTCGAGGCACTGAGCTGGAAGCCAGGCAGGCTGTTCGTTGTGCTGCAGCCATGCGCAAAGCCCTTGCTGACCTGAATCAGGACTGGTCCGAGAAGGGCCTTGATCCGCTCAGCAGTGGCATCGGCCTGGCCAGCGGAGAAGCAGTGGTTGGACAGATCGGCAGTCCACAGCGCATGGACTTCACCGTGATCGGTGACACGGTCAATCTCGCCAGCCGTCTGGAGTCACTGACGCGTGAGCTTCGAACGCCGATCCTGATGGATGAGCGAACGGCACACCTTGCTGGAACGGAGATCGCCACGGACAACCTCGGTGACCAGGCGATCAAAGGGATGGACCGCTGCCAGGTCTATCGACCAAGGCTCAGCCTTTGAGTTTCTGGCTGAGGATCTGGTTGGCAAGCTTGGGATCAGCCTTGCCACCGGTCTTTTTCATCAACTGGCCCACAAAGAAGCCCTGCAGCTTGGTCTTGCCGCCACGGAACGCCTCCACTTCATCGGGATGAGCGGCGAGGAGCTCCTCCACAATTGCAGTGATCGCCGCAGGGTCGCTGATCATTCCCAGACCGCGTTCATCCACGATCGCCTTCGGTGAACCGCCCTTTTCCAGCAGTTCGGGGAGAATGTCCTTGGCGATCTTGCCGCTGATCTTGCCGCCGTCGATCAGGGTCACCATCTCGGCCAGCTGATCCGGACGGAAGGGGAGTTCCGAGTAACTCAAGCGATTGCTGTTCACGTGGGCAGCGATGTCGCCTGTGATCCAGTTGGCGGCCAACTTGGGATCGGCACCGGCAGCGACAACAGCCTCGTAGTAGTCCGCCATCGGACGCTCATCGGTGAGGACGCGGGCGTCGTACTGGGACAGACCCAGATCATCGGCGTAGCGATGACGCTTGGCAGCGGGCAACTCAGGCAGTTCCGCTCTCCACCCCTCACGCTGTTCAACGCTCACCTCGATGGGCCCCAGATCGGGATCGGGGAAATAGCGGTAATCGCTGGCTCCTTCCTTGCTGCGCATGCTCTTGGTGAGCTGCTTGCCCTCATCCCAGAGGCGGGTCTCCTGAACGATCGGCTCGCCGCTCTCATAGGCCTTGATCTGGCGCTGAATCTCGTACTCGCAGGCCTTCTGAATCGCGGAGAACGAGTTCATGTTCTTGATCTCCACCTTGGTTCCGAAGGGAGCCTCAGGGCCACGGCGTACGGAGATGTTCACGTCACAGCGCAGCGAACCTTCCTGCATGTTCCCGTCACTCACCCCGAGGTAGCGCATGATCCGACGGATCTCCGAGGCATATTCAGCCGCCTCACGACCGGTGCGCAGATCAGGCTTGCTGACGATTTCTGCCAGAGCAACACCGGCACGGTTGTAGTCCACCAGCGAATGGGTGGATCCCGCCAGCCGATCGCTGCCCGCATGCACAAGCTTGCCGGCATCTTCCTCCATGTGCAGCCGCTCAATGCCGATCTTTTTCAGATAGGTGTCCTTGCCCTTTTCAGCCACCTCCACTTCGATCCAGCCCTCTTCCGCAATCGGTTCGTCGTACTGAGAGATCTGATAGTTCTTCGGCAGATCGGGGTAGAAATATTGCTTGCGATCGAACTTGCTGTGCTCAGCGATGTTCAGATTCAGAGCCATCGCAGCCTTGACCGCATATTCGAGAACCTTCTGGTTCAACACCGGCAGGGTCCCGGGCAAACCGCAGACCACCGGGTCAATATGGGTGTTGGGATCGTCTCCGAAAGTGGTGGAAGCGGCAGTGAAAATCTTGCTGTCAGTCCCCAGCTGCACATGGGTTTCCAGGCCGATCACGGCTTCCCAGGCCTGTTCAGTCGCTGCAGGTGCCGACATCCGTTGAAGGGATCGATAAGGGCTTGATCCTATGGAAAGGCTAGAAATTCGGTCATGACCGCCTCCGACAGCTCAGCTCCTGCACCGGTTCTGATCCTTGGTGGCGGCCTGATGGGCCTGGCCATCGCCCACCAGCTCGCACGACGCGGCCTCCAGGTCAGCGTGCTCAGCAGGCGCCGCAGCGAGGCGGCCGGTTTCGTCGCTGCAGGCATGCTGGCGCCACACGCGGAAGGGCTCGAAGGAGCGCTGCTGCAGCTCGGCCAACTGAGCCTGAATCGCATCCCCAGCTGGGTCGCCCAGATCGAAGCCGACAGCGGGCTGCCCTGCGGACTTCGGTCCACGGGAATCGTGGTTCCGTTCCGGAGCGCGGAGGCACGGGACGCTTATCCCACAGCAGCATTCGGCGAGCCCCTGGACCGCGAACGGTTGGCGCAGGAATTACCAGGCATCAACGCGCCCTGGTCCGCTGGTCTGCTGTTTGTCCAGGACGGCCAGATCGATAACAGACGTCAGCTCATGCGAGCTCTGGAGAGTGCCTGCGTGGATCGCGGTGTGCAGTTCCAGGAAGGCGTTGAAGTGCTCGAGCTGATCCATGAACAGGGAGCACTCAGCGGTATCCGGGCACGTGACTCGGAAGGGGGGTTGATCTCTCTCCCCTGCCGCCAGGCAGTGCTGTGCAGCGGAGCCTGGAGTTCCCGGCTCCTGCCTGAGTTGCCGGTTTTCCCTGTCAAAGGCCAGATGCTCTCTCTGCAAACGCCACGCGGAGCTCTTCGTCGGGTGATCTTCGGGCCCGGGATCTACATGGTTCCAAGAGACGATGGCCTCGTGGTGGTGGGTGCCACATCGGAACCTGAAGCGGGCTTCAGCGAAGGACTCACGCCTCAAGGCCAAACCAGGCTCAAAGAAGGGATTGCCGCACTGCTGCCGGAAGCCATCCACTGGCCGCCGATGGAGCGTTGGTGGGGATTCAGACCCTGCACGCCCGATGAAGGGCCGCTGCTCGGCTCAAGCCCAATCAATGGGTTGCTTCTTGCCTGCGGCCATCATCGCAACGGCGTGCTGATGGCCAGTGCCACCTCTGAGCTGATCGCCGACATCGCCAGTGGGAACGCACCGCGAAACGACCTTGCCGAGCTGATGCCGAGCTTCCGCTGGGATCGCTTTTCAAACTAAAAAAGCCTCCATGGCCAAACGGCCAGGAGGCTGCGGTCAACCAGATATCACCGAGGCCCCAGAGAGCAGTTGCTCAGCTCTCGACACGCCATCCCTGATCGGAAGGCGTCCAGTCATTGAGCTCAGAGGACTGGAACCAGAGACCGATCTCAAACTGAGCGGTTTCAGGGGCATCCGATCCGTGGATCACGTTGCGGCCGATGTTCACGGCCAAGTCGCCACGAATGGTGCCGGGCTCAGCCTCGAGAGGCTTGGTGGCACCGATCAGCTTGCGGGCACTGGCGATGACCCCATCGCCTTCCCAGACCATCGCCACCACGGGGCCAGAGGTGATGAAATCAACCAGCCCTGAGAAGAAGGGACGCTCCTTATGCACGCCGTAGTGCTGCTCAGCCAGATCGCGGCTGGGGGTGATCTGCTTCAGCCCCACAAGTTTGAAACCCTTGCTCTCGAAGCGACCGAGAATTTCACCCACCAGCCCGCGCTGGACACCATCGGGCTTGATGGCGATGAACGTGCGTTCGGTGGCCATGAAAAATCACAAGACAGAAGGCCGGCATCCTCTGTGCAAACCCACCCCCTTGGCAAGCAAACCGCGCACCCCGTGTTTCTGCTGGTCTGATGCAGGCTCTTTAGATTTGCTCCAACACTCAAAGCGGTTCTCCACGCATGGTGCTCGCCGACGCCAACCAACCTGGAGGTGAGAAAACCGACGGCAGATCAGCACCGACCAGTTCCTGGAATATCCAAGACAGCTCCGAGCTCTACGGGCTCGAACGCTGGGGAGATCCTTATTTCTCCATCAACCTGCGCGGCCATGTGAGCGTGCAACCACGCGGAGAACGCGGCGGAAGCCTCGATCTGGTGGAGCTGGTGAAAGGGCTGCAAGGCCGAAACCTCAACCTGCCACTGCTGATCCGTTTCGACGACATTCTCGAAGACCGGCTGGAGAGCCTTCATGCCGCCTTCGAGCGAGCGATCACCCGTTACGACTACAGCGGTCGTTATCAGGGCGTATTCCCTGTGAAATGCAATCAGCAATGCCACGTCGTGGAAGAGCTGGTGAGCTGCGGCAGGCGCTGGCACTTCGGCCTGGAGGCCGGCAGCAAGGCGGAACTGCTGATCGCCCTCTCGCTGATTGATGACCCCGAAGCCCTGCTGATCTGCAACGGTTACAAGGATCAGCGCTACATCGAAACGGCAATCCTGGCCCGACGTCTGGGCAGGCGGCCAGTGGTCGTGATCGAACAAGCCGATGAAGTGCAACGCATCATTGATGCCAGCAAGGAACTCGGTGCTGCTCCCCTGATCGGGATCCGCGCGCGTCTCTCCAGCAGAAGCACCGGTCGCTGGGGCAACTCAGTGGGTGAAAAGGCCAAATTCGGTCTGCCTGTCCCGGAGATCCTCGCGACTGTCGAAGCTCTACGCGAGGCAGGTCTGCTCGAAGAGCTGCGCTTACTTCACTTCCATGTCGGCAGCCAGATCAACGACATCGGTGTGGTGAAAGATGCACTGCAGGAGGCCTCCCGCATCTATGTGGAGCTGCACAAACTGGGAGCGCCGATGGGTTACCTGGATGTCGGCGGTGGACTGGGCATCGATTACGACGGCAGTCGGACAGCAACCGCCGCCTCCACGAATTACTCACTGCAGAACTACGCCAATGACGTGGTCGCCACAGTCAAGGAAGGCTGTGAACCCCACGGGGTGGCAGTTCCAACCCTGGTGAGCGAGAGCGGTCGTGCCATCGCCAGCCATTTCTCAGTGCTGGTGTTCAACGTTCTCGGCACCGGCGGACTGCCCCAGACCACACCTTCACCATCCGACGACGAATCACTGATCGTGCGCAACCTGCACGACACACTGCAAGGCATCAAGACACTCGCCAGTGACGGCAGCGCGGATGTGTCCCGGCTGCAGGAAGCCTGGAACGACGCCCTCAAATTCAAAGATGATGCGCTGGCTGCCTTTCGGCTCGGCTACCTGAGCCTCACCGAGCGCAGCCAGGCGGAACAACTCACCTGGGCCTGTGCCCGGGCTCTGGTGGAGCGACTTCCTGAGGATGCCGTCCTCCCCGAGGAACTTCAGGCCTTGCCGGCTGTTCTGGCCCTCACCTACTACGCCAACCTGTCGATTTTCCGCTCTGCCCCCGACACCTGGGCGATTCAGCAGCTCTTTCCCTTGATGCCAATCCACCGGCTTGGAGAGAAACCAACCGAACTCGGCCATTTCGCCGATCTCACCTGCGATTCAGACGGCCGCCTCAACCGCTTCATTGCCGATGGGCGCAGCAAGCAACTGCTGGAACTGCATTCCCTGCAATCGGAAGAGCCGTACCTGATCGGCATGTTTCTGGGTGGTGCCTATCAGGAAGTGATGGGCAACCTTCACAACCTCTTCGGCACCACTGATGCGGTGCACATTCGTCTGGCACCGGGTGGTGACTACCAGGTGGATCACGTCGTGCGTGGCGACACCAACGCCGAGGTGCTGATGGCGATGGAACACAACCCGGAATCCCTGCTGGAACGACTGCGCGTTGCCAGTGAGCGCTCCATCCGAGGCAATCAGCTCAAGATCGCCGAAGCGCGGCGGCTGATGGATCATCTGGAGATCAGCCTGCGTCAGAGCACCTACCTGCAGAACTGACCGTCATGACTCTGACGCTGAGCATTGTTGCGATCTTGGTGCTGCTCACAGTCCATCGCGTTTGCAAACGCCAGAAGCTCAGCCCGCCTCCCTTGCGACTGCCTCTGATTGCCGCAATCGGCATCCCTTTGCTGAGCAAGCTGGCTGAAATCGTCAGCAACGGCGGACTGCCGGTGTTGCAGAACTCTCTGGCAGCCGCCATCACGCTGCTCTGGGCTCTGAGCCTGATCCGCATCCTCAACTGGGGCATCCTGCAGATTCCCGCAGAGCTGGGCTGGTGGAAACCCACCGCCAAGATCCTGCGCGACCTGCTCACCCTTGCCGTGATCACGGTCGTGACGATGGTGGTGATTCACCGCGATTTTCGCGTCAATCTCGTCGGCTTGGCAGCCACCTCAGCCGTCGTCACCGCCGTCATCGGTCTTGCCGCGCAGGAGACCCTGAAAAATTTGTTTGCGGGGATCTCGCTGCAGGTTGACTCGCCCTTTGAAGAGGGTGACTGGGTTGATCTTGGCTCAACAACCGGAGTGGTGACATCCCTGCGACTCATGACAACCCGAGTTCGCGGGATCGACGGCTCAATCACTGTGGTGCCCAACAGCCGCATCGCCGTGGAAGGCCTGCGACGCTTCAAGCCGAAAGAACCCGTCGGTCAGATGATCGACGTGGGATTGGATTACAGCCTGCCGCCACGTCAGGCAATTGAGCTGCTGCAACGCACCCTTCAACACAACCGCAAGGTGCTCCGCCATCCCACTCCCAAGGTGTGGGTGTCGGCCTTCGCCGACAGCTCGATCACCTACCGCCTGCTGACCTGGCAAGCCTCCGCACTGGAATTGCGCCAACTGAAAAGCAGTGTGCTGGAACAGATCTGGTATGCCCTGCATCGCATTGACCAGTCCATTCCCTACCCAATCCGAGACATACGCACCAAACCCAGCCCGGCAAGACTGCCCTCCAGCGACGTCACCCTGGAACAGAAGCAGAGGCTGCTGGCTTCAACGGAAATCTTCGGTCACCTCAATGATCATCAGCTTGAAATGCTGGCGGAGCTTGCAAGCTGTCAGAGCTTTGGCCCTGGTGAATCGGTCGTGAGGCAGGGAGAGCGTGGTGACAGTCTGTATCTCGTGGTCCGCGGAACACTGGAGGTGTTTCAGGCCAACGCCAACACCTCCACAAGGCTTCCAGGTCGTCACGTCGCCGATCTCGAAACCAGCGATGCCTTCGGAGAAATGGCGCTCTGCACTGGTGAGGCACGTTCCGCGAGTGTGATCTGCAAAAGCGAATGCGTCTTGATCGAGATCGAGCGAAAACACCTTTTGCCGTTGCTCGAAGAGCAACCGGAAATGCTCGAAACCATGGGCTCGATCATGGCCGCAAGGCGACAGCAGCTCAAAGCCAATCAGGAGCAACGTGCTGAATCCCGACGCCTCGCACTGATCGCACGCATGCAGAGACTGTTCAACCTGTCCAAGCAGGGCCAATGAAGTGGCAGCGCCTGATTGGACAGACCCTGCCCTACGCAGCAGCTGCAGGGCTGCTGGTTGGCCTTCAGTCGTCCCCCTTGGTGGAAACCGCCAACCTGCTCGTCTATGACCTGGCGATCAACCTGCGCAACCGAAGCAATGATGCCCGGGCCGAGGAGCTCACCTGGCCGATCACGGTGGTCGGCATTAACGAAGACGACATCAAGCGCTATGGCTGGCCACTCGACGACACCCTGCTTTGCCGAGCCCTGAAACAGCTCGATGGCCTTGGAGCCAGTGCCATCGGCCTTGACCTGTACCGGGACCAGGCCAAACCCTGCCTTCAGAACGAGATTCATCGCAATCCCCGCCTGATTTCAATTCGCAATGAAGCTGATGGGATCGCAGCGATCCCTGGAGCACCTGCCCGGCAACAGGCCTTCAATGACCTGGTCATGGATGCCGACCGTGTCGTGAGACGTGATCTCGTTCACGTGGGCGGGCAGGCGGACGCTGTGCGTTCACTGCCGCTGCGCCTGTTGGAAACCGCCAGTCAGACCAGAGACCTGGACAGCCAGCTTGAGCAGCTGAAGGGCCATCACTGGCTGAGTGAGCAGTCAGGCGGTTACCAAAGCCTCGATGCCGCCGGCTACCAGGCCATGCTTTCTGTCTATCCCCCAGGGCGTTATCCGGTTCTGGATTTGAGCGATCTGCTCGAAGGCGAGGTTCGTGAAGAGATGATCCGCGGCCGTGTGGTCCTGATCGGCAACGTGGCTCGCTCCCTGCGTGATCTGTTCGAAATTCCCCACAGCCGCTTTATCAGCAGCTCCCAATTCTTTGAAGTGTCTGGGGTGGAACTGCATGCTCAACGCCTGGAAGCCCTCCAGCGGCTGCTGCAGAGCCGTGCACCGGAAATCGTCACCGCCCAGGGTTGGCAACGCACGCTGCTGTTACTGGTCATGATGCTCGTCGGCGGAGTCATCGCCGAACGCCCCACAAGAATCCGCCGCAGCCTGGCGCTGCTCTCCGCCGCAGTCATCCTCCTCACTGGTTCGGTTGTGGTGCTGACATTGAACGGATTCTGGATTGGCCTGACCATGCCTCTCTCTGGCCTGGTGCTGATCAGCGGTAGCGGCATCCTTAGGCGTGGAGTTCAGAGTCAACGTCACCAACAGGACATGCGGCGTCTGCTGGGTCAGACCAGCTCCCCAGCCGTTGCACAGAAACTCTGGGATCAACGGGAAGAACTGATCAAAGACGGTCGTTTCACGGGCAGAGAACAGCAGGTCACTGTGCTGTTCAGCGACACCTGCAGCTTCACGAGTGTGAGTGAACAGCTGACGCCTTCCGCCTTGATGCAGTGGTTGAACCGTGGCATGAGCATCGGCGTGGATGCAGTCACCAGTCGCGGTGGAATCGTCAACAAATTCACCGGTGACGGCATGTTGGCGGTGTTCGGAGCACCTGTCTCCAAGGGTCCAGGAGTGGATGCGGGCCAAGCCGTGGAGGCTGCTCTGGCCATTCAGGAACAGATCACCAGGCTCAATGAAGAACTGACTGTGGAAGGGCAGCCACCGTTGCGCATGCGAATCGGAATCCATTCCGGCCCCGTTCTCACGGGGTCTCTGGGCAGCAGCAAGCGCTTGGAATACGCCGTGATCGGCGACACCGTGAACTGCGCGTCTCGTCTGGAAGGCCTGGAGAAACAACGCCATGACGGCATGGTGAGGATCTTGTTATCGGGAGAAACTCAGTGCCTTCTCGACACATGGCCAGCTGATGTGACCAGCCAGTCATGGGGAACAATCCGTATCAAGGGACGATTGGAGCCCATGGAGGTGGTTGAACTCAGAAGCACTGCACCGTGACTTGCTCCGGCCAGGAGTCATCGATGACGTCATCGTCGAGCTGCAAGGTCGCTTTCAAAGGCGCCAGTGGTGTGGAGCTGCCGCAGGCTGCTTTCAAAGCAGCCAAATCAAACGGCTCAGGTTGGTTCTCAGCATTGGGCAACAACAGGCTGCGGGCCGGAGGAGCCGACGTCGTGATGAAGCCGAACTCATCGCCCCCGCCATCGGCACCACAGCGGTAAGACGACTCCCAGAGCATGGGCACAGCGGCAGCGGGAATGCTCAACACCACCACACGATTCACTGCAGCCGGAAGCTGCTTCTGCATCAACGGTGCGGCATCAGGATCAGCGTTGCCGTCTGCTGAGGCAGAGCGCAGCGTGATCTCCAGTGGCTGAGGCTGCGGCGACGGCCCCTCCAGCAAAGCAATCAGCCTGGCTGCTCCTGGAGCAAACACATTGGAAACGGGAACAAGATGCACAACCGGGCGTGCCGCACACTCGCCCCTTGTGCCTCCGCCCACCCTGCGGCCAGGAAAAGAATTGCGTGGCGCCGCCTCAAGGACAGGAGTGGACAAGAGACTCGTCAGCAATGCACTCAGCACAGCAGAGGTCAGGACGGTGACAAGCTGAAAACGGACCATGGAACGTCGTGCAGCGGCACGGAGGTGCTGACCACTCCAGCTTGACGCCTGCCGACTGACCAGGGAATTGAGTCAGATCACAGATTGCTGTGATCTCCATCACAGAGAGCTGCCGAAGTCAGCTTCACCATGGCGAACCGATGAGCTCGATGCCGGCCCAGAAAAAGGGGTTCTGCACCCCAGCGGAGATCCGGCGACGCTGACCAGGAGTGAGATCTTTCAGCAGAGGTTCCTGATCTGGACCCATCACCTGATCGCCCTCAAGACGAATCAGGCCAGAGACAAACAGTTGACGGGTGCGTTGCAATGCCTCCGCTTTCTGCAAGCCCTGGTCGAGCAAGCGATAGAACTGCACGAAGAATGCCGAGGTCACCACGTCATCGACGTACCAGAGCGTGCCGACGGCACTGCGAGCCCCAGCCTGCAGTGCCAACCCGGCAAAGCCGAGTTCGCTGTCTTGATCGCCAAGCAGTGTGCGGCAGGCACTGAGCACCACCAGATCCAATGGAATCTGGCTGCGCTTGCGGCGCAGCTGGGCAAATTGCGCCATCGACATTGGCCCCGTGCCGGTGTGCAACACCGATTGGGCTGGCCCGCCAGGTCGGAAGTCGGCATGGGTGGCCACATGCACACGGGCATAGCGCTGGTCGGCAGCCTTATTCAGCAGTGCCTGAGGTGAAAACTCCTGGTTGAGATAACGGTCAGCACCGGTTGAGGCATCCAGTTGCTCAAGCTCCTGGGGAACGAGCGGCAGGGGGGCCAACCCATCAAATTCAGAAGCCCCCAAAGCGAGCTGACCGGTGGACGACGACCGGGCCGGTGCCATGGGCGTGAGGGCCAGAGACGGGGTGAGACCAAAGGCATAGTTCAGGCCAAAGAAGGTGCTCCCATCACTGAGCGCAGCAAAGGGCACAGCCTGGAGGCCCTGATCTGCAGCAATCAGAAGGGTCTTGATGCCCTGGTCCTGGAGCGCATCCTGAATCGGTTCGACCAGCAAGGCATGCAGCTGACGGGTCGGCGAGGCTGGATCGTCAACAGCCAACGACTCCTGCCGAGACAGCTGGCGATACAGAGCTTTGAGCAATCCCGCAAAGCGCTTGCGGTCCACAGTTGAGCGACGAGCCTGGACTGGAGCCTTCGAACTGATCAGGGTCAGATCGAGAAAACCAGCCTGCGCGTTGTCAGATGCAGTGGAGGTGAAACGCACCTGAAGCACCGCTGGACTGGTGGCGAACCCTTGGCGCTCGACCTGGTCCAGCACACCCTGCAGATCCTCAACCGTGGGTGTGGAGGGAAGAGCGCTTTGAAGAACCTGGTCCAACCCCAGTAGAGCTGCAGTGCGGCTGGTGGCAGCCTGATCGGACTGCTGCAACTGTGCGATGGCCTGTTCGGGAGCCACGGCCTGAGTGCTCCCAGCCACCACCGGAGCCTGGACGCTGACTGCTGTTGCATCGGTCGATGCATCGCTGCCACTCCCAAGATCAACCTGCAGACCAGCGTCAAGACTTTGCGGCTGCGCCGCAACCGGACTGGTCGCTCCAGTGGCGGAGCTTTCCGAATCAGACGCCAATGGTGGCGTTTGATTGGTTGGCAGAACAACCGGAACATCCTCCACGGCGTTCAGCAGCTCTTGCTGAACCCTGACCTCCTCGGACTCAGACTGCTCTTGAGTGGACACTGTGTCCTGCTTGGGTTGCGGTACTGGTTGCGGACCTGTATTTCCACCATCACCATCGCTGCTCGAGCCCTCACCCTCACCATCGCCGCCGGTGTTGGCGCTGCGACCACTGGGAACGCTGCTGCCGCCACCAGAGCAAAGACTCGACGAACCTGTTCCAGTGCACGTGGCGGTGGTCGGTGACGTGGAGAAGACTTCCAGAGAACCACCGCTGACGCGCGTGGCGCCGGTGTAGCTGATGTTCGCCGAAGCAGGGAAACGGAGCGTTCCATCTCCGGCCTTGGTCAAGGCTCCTGACCCGGTGATGGGGGAATCCCAGATCAGCGTGGAACCAGCGCCAACCGTGATCTCACCGCCACCGGCTCCAAGCTCAAGGCTGGTACCGGTCACCGTTTCTGAGCGATCACGGCGCAAGGACGAGCCGTTATCCAGAAAGAGTGATCCACCCGACGGAGTCACCACGGCTGATCCCGCCGGCTGATCCATCCAGATCGTGCCACCGCCAGTGGACTCTGCCTTCTCCACCTTCACGTCGTTCTTGAGGCGGACGACGCCTGTTCCAGTCTGGAGAAAGTCGCCGTAGGTGGCCGTGGATTGACCATCCTTGAGGTTCAACACACCATCGACAACCAGATCACCAGCACCAGCCAGCGTGAGATTGGCGTTGTATGCCGAAGAAGCGGGATCAACGGCCACAGCGGTTCCGGAACTGGGGCTGAACGTGAGGCTGTCTTGCTGCACATCAACGCTGGAACTTTGCCTGAGCAAGACCTGACGACTGACCGTGTTGTCTCCTGACCAATTGGTGAGTGTGCCGCCCCAGAGCTCAACGCTCTCCGCGAGGCTGATCCCACCGGCAACTTCAAGCTTGGCGCCGGACTGAACCTTCGTCGCCGCAGCGGTGCCCAATGCGTTGGCACCAATCACTCTCAGTGATCCCCCTTGCACATCGGTATTTCCTGACCAGGTGCTGCTGCTGCCGGACAGGATCAGTCGACCGTTCCCGGTTTTGGTCAGGTCACCACTGCCTGTGAGCGTGGCGGCCAGCTCGGGAGACGAGTTGCCAGTAGTGCCGATCGTGGCATCTCCGGTCGAGACTTCGAGCGGTCCTCCGAGCGCCAAGGTGACGCCCGATGCAGCTTCCACAAAGCCGGTGCCGGCCTTGAGGGTGAGGCCTCCGGAACCGGTTGTGATGTTGGAATTCAGCTGGATATATCCGGCGGCATCAAGCGTGAGATTGCCTGAACTATTGGAACCTGTACTGGAATAATCGAGCGTTGCACCTGATTCCCAGGTGATGTTTCCTCCCTCGGAAGGATTACCTGTTCCGGTAAGAATCCGAACATCTGATGACGAACCAAGTGCCGTCGTGATGTCATCAACATCCACACGTGAGCCGGACGCACTGGATTCAAACAACCGTCCACCACCAATTGGATCGGTTTGTTCATTGATCGTTCCAGTTGAAGTCCCAATCGTGATGTTGTAAGGGTCAAGCAGCCATTCACCTGCTGATCC
>CAJXFG010000015.1 GCA_913052185.1 uncultured Synechococcus sp.
ACGAGCTCAAGCGTCTGATGAAGGAGTTTGAGAAGGAACTCGCCATCGTCAAGGGCCGCGTTGACGGTCTGGAAGCCCGCGTCGGCGAACTGGAAGCAACCCAGTTCTCCACCACCACCAAGCTGAAAGGTCAGGCCACCTTCGTGATCGGTGCCAACAGCTTCAGTGGCGATGCCAAGCAAGGCGCGGTTGATCTGTTGCTGGGAACCGGCGCCGTCTCGGACGGCCAATTCCGTGCTGGTGGGCTCGGTACTGATCGTGCTGATGCGGCCGCTGCGGTGTCAGGGGCGACCACTTTCAATTACGACCTGAGGCTGTTCCTTGACACCAGCTTCACAGGCAAGGATCTGCTGCGCACCATGCTGCGCGCGGGCAACTTCGGTTCATCTGCCTTCGGTGCAGGCGGTTATGTAGGTCTTGATGGTCTAGAGACTGCCTTCGAGGGTGGTGGCGGAAAAGACGTGATCCACGTCAATCGACTCTGGTACCAATTCCCTATCGGATCCAACTTCACAGCAACTGTTGGTGGAGTTGTCCGTCAGGACGACATGTTGGCGGTTTGGCCTAGTGCTTATCCCGCGGATACAGTCCTTGACTTCTTCACTTATGCAGGTGCTCCTGCCACTTACAACCTTGCATTGGGCTCTGGTGCAGGCCTCAGCTGGGCTGATAACGGTTTCAGCGTCAGTGCTAACTATGTCAGCAGCAATGGCAACGTAAGTGATCCCAACTCCGGTGGCATTGCAACCGATGGTGCTGCTTCCAACGGAACAGTCCAAGTTGCTTACGCGCCCGATAACTGGGGTATCGCTGCTGCCTACAACTATGCCTCCCAAAACGGAGGAACTTTGTACTCTGGCAACGGCACGCCTCTCGCCGTGATGGCCACGAGTGACGGCAACAACTCCTCGTTTGGTATCAGTGCCTGGTGGACTCCTGAAGAGTCAGGCTGGATTCCCAGCATCAGCACCGGTTACGGCTTCAACAGCATCACCAACGACGACAGCACTGTTTTCCGCTCTGTGGATACTCAGTCCTGGTACGTCGGTCTTCAGTGGGCTGATGCCTTCCTGAAGGGCAATACCCTGGGTATGGCTGTTGGTCAGCCCACCTTTGTGACCGGTCTTGACTACCGAAACGACTACAGGGATGAATCCGACTTCGTCGCTGACGGCAACTACGCCTGGGAGTGGTGGTACATGTTCCAGGTCACTGACAACATTTCCGTCACTCCTGCTATCTACTATCTCAGTCGTCCTTATGGCGATCTGACCGATGGCACCTTTGTCGGAGATGGTGATCGTTCCGAATCGACCTTCAGCAACTTCGGTGGACTGATTAAGACCACCTTCAAGTTCTGATCGCAGGATCATGATTGTCCGGGCTGCTTGATTCAAGCAGCCTGGCCTGTCTTTTTCAGAAGATTCAAGCGCGACTTTGTCGCGCTTTTTTATGTGGCTTCTTGCTGTTGGTGCTGCGGTTCTGAAATCACTGCTTTCTGTTTGGTTGCAGTCTTCAGTCAATGCCAAAAGGGTTCATTGCCGTGGTTCTCTGGGGGCTGGTGTCAACGTTTTGCGCCTCAAGAATGAGAAGATCTCCATTGACTTTGGTGGTTTTGTTGAGAGAGCTTTTTTCTTCTGATTTCGAGTCGGTTTCAGTGTCTTGAACTCTTCTGAATCAGGATTTTGGAATTGATTTGCTGTTTGGGGCTGAATTGATCAAGGTTGAAAGGGGCTCGAATGTCTGCGCTTGTGATGATTGGATGGAATTGATGCAGCACCAGCCTCACGAACCGCATGCCGATCGCTTCCGATATCACTGCGTTGGTAGGTCGTACACCCCTGGTGCGTCTCAATCGTCTTCCTCAAGCATTCGCCTGCAAAGCCGAGATCGTTGCGAAGCTTGAGAGTTTCAATCCCACGGCCTCGGTGAAAGACCGCATCGCGGGGGCCATGGTCGAAGCCGCGGAACAGAGCGGCACCATCGTGCCGGGCAACACTGTGTTGGTGGAACCCACAAGCGGCAATACCGGCATTGCTCTGGCAATGGTGGCCGCAGCGAGGGGATATCGCCTCATCCTCACGATGCCCGACACCATGAGCACGGAGCGGAGATCCATGCTGCGTGCCTACGGCGCGGAGTTGCAGCTCACCCCAGGCAATGAAGGGATGCAGGGTGCGATCGCTCTCGCCAAGGAGCTGGTGGACGAGATCCCTGGCGCGTATCTGCTTCAGCAGTTCGATAACCCTGCCAATCCCGCCGTTCACGCGGCGTCAACGGCGGAGGAAATCTGGCAGGACACGGAAGGGCGTCTCGATGCCCTGGTGGCGGGGGTTGGTACGGGGGGGACCATCACAGGTTGCGCCCGAGTTCTGCGCAGTCGCCAGCAGGATCTTCAAGTGATTGCTGTGGAACCTGCTGCCAGTCCGGTGCTGTCGGGTGGAGCGGCGGGTCCCCATCGCATCCAGGGAATCGGGGCAGGCTTTGTGCCTCCGGTCCTGGAAGAGCAACTCATCGATGAGGTCATCACCGTTGCAGATGAGGAGGCGATGGAACTGGGCCGGCGTCTGGCCAGAGAGGAAGGGCTGCTCTGCGGGGTGAGCAGCGGAGCAGCCGTTGCGGCGGCGTTGCGGCTGGGCCAGCGTCCAGAGATGGCCGGTCGCCGAATCGTGGTGATTCTTGCCAGTTTCGGTGAGCGCTATCTCTCCACACCGATGTTCAGTGCTGCAGCCGTTCTGCCGGCGCGCCGGGATGGTCAGCTTTGAGCCCTGCGTTCTCCAGCGATTCCGATCAGAGCCTGGATCCCTATGCAGTGCTCGAGGTCGCCTCGACTGCCACCCAGGCCGAGCTCAAGGCTGCGTATCGACGCCTGGTCAAACAGCACCATCCGGATGCGGGAGGCGATGAAGAGCGAATCCTGGCGCTCAACGCCGCCTGGGAGCAGCTCGGAGATCCTGAGACCAGGCGATGCTTTGATCGCGAGTCCGGCTTCTCAGTGTCCGGTCGGGAGGAGGCCAGGGCCCGCGGTGTCCGCAATGCCCGTGCCAGTCAGGCGGCACGCCGCGCCTCAGGCCAGGGAGCCAGTGCGGATCAGGCACTGGCCAACTGGCTGCAGAAGGTCTACGCCCCGATTGATCGTCAGCTCGGTCAGGTGATCAATCCTTTCGCGGCGGAACTGCGAGCTCTTTCGGCCGATCCCTACGACGATGACCTGATGGAGGCGTTTTGCACCTATCTCGAACAAAGCCGAAACCGGTTGAACAAGGTCAAGGACCTGTTTCAGTCGTTGCCCACTCCGCCCTCGGCCCAGGGCTTCGGGCTCAGCGTTTATCACTGCCTCTCCCAGGTAGAGGATGCCGTGACGGAGCTGGAGCGTTACACGATGGGGTACGTCGACAGTTATCTCCATGACGGTCGGGAGATGCTGCGGGAGGCCCGTCACCGGCGCCAGCGTCTTCAGCAGGAACGGCGCAGGCTGGAGATTGGCTGATGGGTGCACGACCGTTCCGTGTCGGCCTGGTCCTGATCTGGCTGTTGGCCACCGTTGCTGATCGGTTGTGGTGGAGCCATCACACGGGGGTGCCGTCCTGGGATCAGGCTGACTATCTCAACAGCGCCCTGGACCATGGCCGTGCTCTCGGCGTTCTGGCAGGTGGCGGCTGGCAGGGATGGAACGCTCTTCTCGATCTCTCGCCCAAGATCCCCCCCCTTGCCTCGCTGGTGAATGGCACGGTCATGGCCATCGCCGGGGATGCTCCGGCCCAGGCGGCATGGTCCTTGAGTCTCTGGCATGCACTGCTGCTGTTTTCAACGGCTGGCTGGGCGCTCCAGCTTCTGCGTCCGAACGGTGCGGCCCGGGGCTTCGCCTTGCTGGCTGCCGGGGCTGTTGGCCTGGCGCCGATGCTTCTCGAGTTGAGGACCGACTATGTGCTGGAACTGCCGTTGACCGCTCTGGTCACGTTGGCACTCTGGCGCCTCGGAGCCTGGTGGAGTCCCAAGCGCGGCGGGCGTTGGTGGCAGGCTCTGCTCGCAGCGCTGACTGTGGCGTTGTCTCTTCTGGTGAAACAGAGCGCTCTTCTGGTGCTGCTGCCCGCCCTCGGTTGGGCACTGATTGCAGCCCAGCGCATCGGACGTGGCCGACGCCTCCAGGTGCTGGCGGGGCTGATTCTGGTGATGGCCTCAGTGTTCCCTTGGCTTCGGCACAATTGGATCACCACGCTGGGTGGCACCAATCGTGCGGTGATCGAATCTGCCGCTCGTGAGGGCGATCCAGGCGTTTTCAGCCTTGAGGGTTGGTTCTTTTATCTGCGACAGCTGCCTCTGCAAATCGGCTGGGCGTTGCTGTGGATCGGGCTGGCCGGGCTTGTGCTGCTGATCCTCACCCGTTTCAGGTCTCCGGTCGCACGCGGCTTCGATCACCGGGATTGCAGCGATGCCTGGCGCTGGCTGGTGGGAACCCTGTTTCTGGGGTGGTTCGTGACCAACCTCAGCCCCAACAAGGATCCCCGCTACATGGCCCCATTGCTGCCGCCCTTGCTGTTGTTGCTGAGCCGTGGATGGTGGCAGTGGGGGTTGTGGGTCCGCCAGCGCTGGCCCGCCCGGTCGTCCTGGCTGCCTGGACTGGCTCTGAGCGCCGGCGTTCTGGTTGCCATCGCCCCGGCATGGTCGCTGCAGTCGGCTCGTCAGAGATCTCGTCACGGTGACCCGCTGGAAGCCATCGTTGCGAGAGCGGGTGGAGCTGATC
Source organism: uncultured Synechococcus sp. (assembly GCA_913052185.1). Taxonomy (GTDB): domain Bacteria; phylum Cyanobacteriota; class Cyanobacteriia; order PCC-6307; family Cyanobiaceae; genus Synechococcus_C. The sequence goes on from CAJXFG010000015.1 coordinate 4,745, forward strand.
CAGACGCCGATCCAGCCACGTTGATCGTTGTTCCCAGTACGCCGGACCTCAATCAGCACAATGTGAGTTATTACGGTCGCCGCAAGGGAGGCCAGCTGGTGGGACGCCAGCTCGGTGGCAGCCGTGATCACATTCAGCCGGTGTTGGACCATGCCCAATGGGTCCTGCTTGCCGAAGGCGACCAGGGGTCGGTGCGCAGGTCTGCGCGTTCCCTCGATCAGGCGGTCCGTGAGAGCGGGGTTTTCGAGCAGCTGGAGACATTCCCACGTCTCAAGGGAGGCAGTTATTCGCTCTGGAAGCGACGGATTGATTCAGCTTCCCCGGTGGGATTTGAACAACGGTTCCCCCAGCTCGCAACAGGACTGGCCAAGGGACCTTCCGGTCTTGATCCGATCTTCAGCAGTGTGGCGATTGAACACATGCTCGATGGCCACTTCAGCTATCGGGAACCACTGCGTAGAAAGGCGCTGGAGGATCTCGAGCGGAATCCAGCTGACGACTCCGCTCGCTGGACCCTGGCGCTGCTGGCGGTCCTCAGCAACAGACCCGCGGAGGCGGCCCACCACTTTGCCCTGCTGGAGACCTCTCATCCTGAAAGTCCCTGGCCCAGTGCCTATCGCAGTGTGGTGCTGCTGGCGGGTTGGAATCCCTGGTCTGCCTCGTCGGTGGCCTCCGCCGCAGCCGACCGACATGGACCGAATCCCCTTCTGGAGAGCCTTGAATCGCTCTCAGCTGTTCTGGGTGGGGCAGTCTGGCGAATCCCCGAAGCCGTTCAGGCGCTACCAGCAGCGGTCTCGAGCGTGGAAGAGTCCCTGAAGCCTCAGGAGAAAGGCTCCAGCTGATCGATTCGCAACCACACATCCGGCACTGGACGTCGCCAACGCACCTGGCCGTAATCGCCCTTCACCACCAACAGCTCTCCGGGACCATCGAAGATGTAAGCCGGTGGATAGGGATCGCTGGCTCCGGCTTCCACGCTGCCGGCATAGGCCGCCCGATTGACTCGCACCAGCGCACCTTTTTTCAGTGGTGCAGGGGGCTTGGCAGCTGCTGCAGGGCTCGACTCTGTCTCTGCCATCACGGGTCGTTATTCACCGGCCAGGCTAGAACCCTTCAAGACCACTTCCGCAGTTGGTTTGGACAACGGCCTCTCGCTTTATCTGGTCGCATTCGGCGGGTTGCTGCTGGTCGCTGTTCTGCTGGATGACCTGGCGGCAAGGGTGAGGGTTCCTGGAATCCTCATGGTGCTGATGCTGGGACTGCTGATTGAAAATCATGTGAATGTTTCCGGCAGTCGTGAAATCACACTGCTGAGTCTTCAGCAGGCCAAGCAGATCACCGAGGCGGCCCTGGTGCTGGTGCTGTTTTTCGGGGGACTCACCACCAACTGGCAGCAGGTGCGTGGTGTGATTCGTCCAGCGGCGCGTCTGGCCACCATTGGTGTGCTGATCACGGCAGCTCTGATCACGCTGGTGGTGTTCGGATTCGGTCTGGCGCAAGGAACGGACAAGGTCTCCGTCCTGCTGCCGCGCAGTCTGTTCGTTGGGGCCATGGTTGCCAGTACCGACGCATCAGCTGTTCTTGCTCTGCTGCGTCCCCTTCAGGGCCGTCTGCCCAAGCCGCTCACGGATCTGATCGAGTGTGAGTCGGGTTTCAACGATCCCATCGCCGTGGTGCTTGCCGGACTGGCTCTGGCGTTGGCAGGTGGTGAGGGTGTGGGCGCAGGGTTGCTGGTGACGGATCTGATGCGTCAGTTCCTGCTTGGGATTCTGATCGGTTTTCTCGGCGGCAGCCTCACTGTGCAGCTGCTCGGCACACGCATGGGTCTGAACCAGACTTCGATGCTGCCGGTGGTCAGTCTCGCGCTGCTGATGGTGTTGAGCGGAGGCACGTCACTGCTCGGTGGCAGTCCGTTGCTCGCGGCCTATGTGGCGGGCCTGGTGCTCGGAAACAGCGCCGACCTTGATCAGAACTGTCTGGAGGAAGCCCATTCCAGCTACGCAAAAATGGCGGAGCTCCTGTTGTTTCTGTGCATGGGGCTGGTGGTGAACCCGCAGGATGTGGTGCACGCCGCTGGGCTCGCATTTGTGCTGTTTCTGGTGATGCAGCTCGTGCGTCTGCTGATGGTGCAGATCCTTCTCTGGCGCACGTCCTTCAGCCATGGCGAACGAATTTTCGTGTGCTGGGCCGGCCTGCGCGGCGCCGTGCCGATTGCGATGGCCATCAAGGCCTGGTCGACCCCTGGTGTGGGCTGGGGTGTGGACATGCCTTCGCTTGCTCTGGCCGTGGTGCTGTTTGGCCTCTTCATCCAGGGCTTTGCTTTGGTGCCCATGGCACGCAAGATGAATCTCACCCTGCCGGTTGAGGACACCGATCCCTCCATCGCTTCCTAACCTCGACGGCGTGATGTCGCCATTGCCATGCGCCTTCTGCTGATCGGATGCACAGGCTTGGTCGGCCGTGGTCTGATTCCCCTTCTGCAGGCCGCCGGTCATCAGCTCACCTTGGTCAGTCGTCGCCCCTCGCCGGCGGCCTTTAAGGCTGATGTCGCAACCAGCCTTGAATGGATTCAGGCGGATCCCGCTGCAGCGTCGAGCTGGGCTCCAGCCACGCCGCTGCATGATGCCCTGGCTGCCAGTGACGGCGTTGTGAATCTCGCAGGCGAACCAATCGCGGAACAGCGCTGGTCCGTTCAGCACCTCGAGACACTCGAAGCCAGCCGTCTGGCTACAACCAGTTATCTCGTGACCGCCCTGGCATCGCTGGCCAAGCCTCCGTCCGTGCTGGTGAACGCTTCGGCTGTTGGCTATTTCGGCACCAGTCTTGACGATCGCTTCGAGGAAAGCAGTCCCGCCGGTGATGATTTTCTGGCGCGTCTCTGTCAGAAGTGGGAGCAGGCTGCCGCCGAAAAGCCTTCAGCAACCCGGCTGGTGGTGCTGCGCATCGGCATCGTGTTGTCATCCGAGGGCGGGGCTCTCGCAAAAATGCTTCCTGTCTTCCGTGCAGGCTTCGGTGGTCCGATCGGCTCCGGTCAGCAATGGATGAGCTGGATTGAACGTGGGGATCTCTGCCGCATCATCCAGAGCTCCCTGGAATCTGAATCCTGGTCCGGCGTCATCAATGCGGTGGCTCCCAACCCCGTCACCATGGCTGTCTTTGCAGGAAGCCTTGGCCGCTGTCTCGGCAGGCCAAGTCTGCTGCCGGTGCCAGGCCCCATGCTGCACCTGTTATTAGGAGATGGAGCCAAAGTTGTGCTGGAGGGGCAGTTCGTGAGTTCGAATCGACTGGACGCTCTTGGGTTCAATTTCCGCTGTCCGACTCTGCCCGTTGCACTCGACGTTGCCACCAGCTCCAGCAACCGCTGAGCAGGGCTGCTCCCATCAGTAGACCGATGGCTGGAGTGAACAGCGGTTCCCACAGCCGCATGAACAAACGCATCGGTGCTTCCAGCCCCTGACTGCTTCCAATCACCGCGAGTACGAACCAACCCGCTCCAGCGATGACAAGGAAGACATTCAGGACAAGGATGCGATCCAGCCAGATCTTCCATGTGGGTTCGGTTCTCGGTTCACTCATTCGGATGACCGCAGCAGCTGAGAGATCGATGCAGCCATCCTGCTTCCGCCACCGGCCGTGCCGAGGCGGTTCAGAGCTTCCTGCTGACAGCGGTGTTGCAGCTGATGATCATGGTGACTGCGCTCCAGGAGCTCGAGGGCCATCGCGGCTGTGCGCTCAAGCGTGCTCGCGGCACCTGCTTCGCCAGCTGCGCAGAACACGGTCGGGCCCAGCAGACGACGCTGGGCTTCTGCAAATCCTGGGGTGAACTGGGGGCCGTGACCTACCAGCTGCAGGACCGGTCGGGCCAGGCCCACAGCCTGTTCCGCTGCCGTTCCGGCCATGCACAGCAGCAGGTCCGAGCTGTGCAGAACCGCTGCAAAAGCCCCACGGCGCACCTGCACCCGATGGGCGTCTCTGCGCAGCATGGCTGTTGAGGCGGTAGCCCCCGCTTCAAGCTGCCAGCCAAGCGGTCCGACCAGCTCGGACAACGCCTCGTCGGACATGGAGGAGACCAATGCCAGTTCAAGCTTCAGCTCGCCACTGCTCAGCAATGGTGACGGGAGTTGTTCGACCACGTTCAGCAGCAGAATCAGGTTCTGCTCGAGTTCAGGTCGCCTGCTCCCCGGCAGCAGTCCCAGGCGTCGGCGAGCCTTTGGCAGGCGCTGACACTCCTGCAGGAGTGGATCCATGAACGGATTACCGACGAACCTGACCGGTTTGCGCAGCTGTGAACTCAGATCGTCTGCGCTGAGCTGGTCCCGGCTGAACACGGCCTGAAAGCGAGGGCTTCGCAAGCACTCAGCGCATGGCCAGGGCAGGCGCAGACGTCCTTCATAGTGACTCGAGTAGGCCACGAGGTAGGTGCTGACGGGCCGTCTGCTCAGCCAGGCCGCCATCACCGGAATCACATCGCCAATCACAACCACTTGGTCGTAACGGTTGGCGATGCGCAGCAACCTCAGCAGGCGGCGTAGCAGGTAGACCACCTGTCCCTGCAACAGTTCGGTCAGTCGTCCGCGCAGGCTGGTGTAACCAAGGCCGCCAGTGCTGAATTCCTGGGTGCCGCCGATCAGTGCGATTCCTGCCTCCCGATAGGGCTGTCCCTTGCCCACGAGGGGAAGGGCATCCACCACATGTCCCTCGCACTGGAGTGCTTGTCCCAGCAACGCGCCGGAGAGATCCTCCCCATGACCGTTGCTGAGCAACAGCAGTCGGCTCACTTCAGAGCTCCAGCCAGGCCTTCACTTTGAGCAGTGCCGGCCATTCCGGCCGGCGCTTGAGACCGTCTTCGATGGATTCCCGCAGCTCCTCCCCCACATCAGGCGCGAGCGCCAGCACCTGCTGAACCACTTCAATCTGATCTCTCACGCCTTTGGCTTTGGTCTCCAGCATTGCCAGACAGAGATTGATGCGAGCCTGCGGATCCTGGTTGTTGAGTTTGACCGCCATCCGAGCGGAACGCAGGGCTTCGTCGGATTGATCACTGAGTAACTGCAGCCAGGCCAGGCAGGTCCAGCCCGCTGACTGACGTGGTGCCGCTGCGGTGATGGCCTCAAAATCAGCCAGCAACTCCTGGGCCGGAGCTCCCTGCTGGTAACGGTTCATCGCCTGCTGGAAGAGACTTTCCTGGCTGGACTCCATGGAGCGCTGATCGGTCGGGCAATGCCTTCAGATTCCCACAGCAGCCAGATCGGTTCTGATGGATCAGACGGCGAAGGAGCTGCCGCAGCCGCAGGTCTGGGTGGCGTTGGGATTGGTGAAATTGAAGCCGCCGCCGATCAATGCGGTGCTGAAGTCCAGTTGCATTCCGTAGATGTAAAGCAGGCTTTTGGGATCACAGATCACTTCAAAAGAAGCTCCATCGGGGGCTTCGTATTGATAGCGCTCATCATCGTTCTGGATCTCAGTCGCAGGCACGAAATCCATCGTGTAACTCATGCCGCTGCAGCCACCTGAGCGCACGCCCACCCTCAGCACCTGATGACTCCCCTGGTCGGTGCAAAGTCTGGCCAGCTGCTGCATGGCTGGGCCTGTAATCAGGATGCCTTTACCGTCTCTGGCGGTGTGAGACTGACCTGAGGTTGCAGTCTCTGCGGTGGTGTCGGAGCTGGACATCGGAGGCAGGGGCACTGGGTCCTGCCTTCACTTTATGGATCCCTCGCTTCTTCTGCTGAAAGCAGTTCTGCCTGGCCAATTCATAGAGTCATCCCAGTTGCACTAATGACGGTGCGGGTCGCGATTGTGGGTTCTGGTCTTGCCGGCCTCTCCGCTGCTGTGGATCTGGTGGATGCTGGCCATGAGGTGAACCTCTATGAGGCCCGTCCTTTCATGGGCGGCAAGGTGGGCAGCTGGGAAGACCCGGAGGGCAATCACATCGAGATGGGATTGCATGTCTTCTTTTTCAACTACGCCAATCTGTTTGCCTTGATGCGCAAGGTGGGCGCCTTCGACAATCTGCTCCCCAAGGATCACACCCATCTGTTCGTGAACCAGGGCGGTGATCTGCGCGAACTGGACTTCCGATTCCCAATCGGCGCACCTTTCAACGGTCTCAAAGCGTTTTTCACCACCCCCCAGCTGGGTTGGATCGACAAACTGCGCAACGCTCTCGCTCTCGGCACCAGTCCGATTGTTCGAGGCCTGGTGGATTACGAGGGTGCAATGCGCACCATCCGAGCGCTGGATTCCGTCAGCTTCAAAGACTGGTTCGTCGGGCACGGCGGCAGCCCGGAGAGCATTCGCAGGATGTGGAATCCGATCGCCTACGCGCTTGGTTTCATCGATTGCGAGACGATTTCGGCCCGCTGCATGCTGACCATCTTCATGATGTTCGCGGCCAAAACCGAGGCCTCCAAGCTCAACCTGCTCAAGGGTTCCCCCCATCGCTGGCTGACCGGTCCGATCCTCGACTACATCCAGCAGCGTGGCGGCAAGCTGCACCTCCGCCATCCGGTGAAGCAGATCGAGTTCAGCGAAGGCGACGATCCCCAGGTCACCGGCCTGAAGCTGGGGACTCCCGATGGAGAGCAGCATGTCGTTGCGGATGCCTATCTGGCGGCTTGCGATGTGCCGGGCATTCAGCGACTGCTGCCCAAGGAATGGCGTCGCTTTCCCCAATTCGATGCCATCCACAAACTCGAGGCGGTCCCGGTTGCCACGGTTCAGCTGCGCTACGACGGTTGGGTGACCGAACTCGGCGAGGGCAATGATGCGAGTCGTGCTGATCTGAGTCAGCCTGCCGGTCTCAACAATCTGCTGTACACGGCGGATGCCGATTTCAGTTGTTTTGCGGATCTCGCCTTGGCGAGCCCGGAGGATTACCGCAAGGACGGGGAGGGCTCGTTGTTGCAGTGCGTTCTGACACCTGGAGATCCCTGGATTCGAAAGTCCGTCAAGGACATCGTTGAGCACACCGACAGGCAGGTAAGAGAGCTGTTCCCTTCCGCAGCCAATCTCAAGCTCACCTGGAGCAACGTGGTCAAGCTGGCCCAGTCTCTCTACAGGGAAGCCCCAGGCATGGAGCCTTATCGCCCCGACCAGAGCACCCCGGTCAGCAATTTCTACCTGGCAGGCAGCTACACCCGCCAGGATTACATCGACTCGATGGAAGGGGCCACCATGAGCGGGCATCTCGCCGCTGCCGCCATCCTGGGGCAACCGGCTCGACTCGCCGTCAACAACGCAGTTGCCTGAACCGATGGGACGCTGGCTCGAACATTCCGTAACCACTGAGGTCAAGGCCCCCGTCAATCAGGTCTGGGCTGTCTGGAGCGATCTGGAGGCGATGCCCAAGTGGATGCGCTGGATCGAATCCGTGAAAACCCTCGACGATCCCGATCTCACCGACTGGACCCTGGCAGCCCAGGGATTCCGCTTTCACTGGAAGGCTCGCATCACGCAGAGGGTTGAGGCTCAGCAGCTCCACTGGGAATCGGTGGGAGGCCTGCCCACCAAAGGCGGGGTGAGGTTCTACGCGGAACAGCCCGAGCGCACGGCTGTGAAGCTGAGTGTCACCTACGAATTGCCGGGTGTGCTGGCTCCCTTGATGGAACCGAGCATCCTTGGTGGAATCGTGACGAAGGAACTTCAGGCGAACCTTGACCGATTCAGGGATCTGGTGGAAAGCGGCTACGCGCCGCCCGGCTGAGCTGATGGCCCCTTCCATGCCAGCCTCAGCTTCCTGTGTTGCATTGCTTCTGCTTGTAGCGCTTGCTGGCCTCAGTGGATGTGGCAAGGATGAGCCCACCATGCCAATGGCTGACACCCAGTCGTCCGTCCAGCCTGTCCCAGAACTCCCCTCCCCAGGTTCGTCCTCATCTGCGAATGGTCTGACCCCCCTGCCGACTCGAGAGCAGGTCTTGTCATCGGTGCCGGAGGGTCGGGCAGACCCCTTCGCACCCATTCTTGGCGCTGGTCAGATCGATCCTGGTACCTCTGCGTCAACGGAGTTCAAGGTCAGGGGCGTGATGGCGGTCGGCGCTGAGCTGCGTGCGCTGGTCAGCATCTCTGAGGCATCCGGGACGGTCTGCGTCGGTCCGCGTGGCCGTTGTCCCGGAGATGCAGCGGCTCTGCTGCCGATGGGATGGGCCGTGCAGAGCATTGATCTGGGCCGAGGTTGTCTGAACCTGTCGGTCTCCGGGGAGTCTCAGCGTCGCTGCATCACCTGAACACAGGCCTGCACCAGTCCCTCCAGGTCATGCGGTGTCGCTTCCTGGTCAACCTTCCCCAGCAGCTCCAGGCAGCGTTTGCTGGTCTGTGGACCAATGGACACCACCGCAGGCTTTCTGAACAGCTGTTCAGTGGACGCGCTGCCGAGGGCGCTTTCCAGCATCTGGAGCGTGTGTGACACGGTCTTGCCGCTGCTGAAGCTGATGACATCCACCTCCCCATGCTTCAGTGCCTGCAGGGTGTCGTCCGGGATGGACCTTGGGCAGCGGGATTCGTAAGCCGCCACTTCCACCACTCGCGAGCCCGCCTCTCCGAAGGCTTCGGCCAGCACGGTGCGTCCGCCGCTCTGCACTCTGGGCAGCAGAATTCTCAATCCCCAGCCAGACACCGGGAAATGGTCGATCAGGCTGTCGGCAACGAACGTGGGTGGCACAAAATCAGCAGGTGCTCCCAGCTCCTCCAGTCGCTGCGCGGTCTTCCGACCCACTGCAGCGATTTTGAGGCTCTCCGGTCGGTGAGCCAGCCCTTGCCCTCTGAGCTGGAGTCGTGATTCCACCGCCTCCACACCATTGCTGCTGGAGACAATCAACCAGTGAAAGTTCTCCAGATCGGCGAGGGCATCATCGAGGGGGGCCCAGCTGTCAGGTGGTCCGATTTCGAGTGCGGGCAGGTCGAGCACCCTGGCACCAAGCGCCTGCAGCAGGCGGCGTCCCTCGCTCTGTTGTTCACGGGCCCGCGTGATCACCACCGTGTGTCCCTGAAGCGGTTTCGCCTGATCGGGGCTCATGCGCTGGCCTCATCATCAAGTTTCACCAGGCCGTGCACCTGGGCATGCAAAGCGGTGGCCTCGTCCTGCCGCTCCTGGGAGCGCAGCAGCGTGATGGCCTGGCGGAAGCCCGTCCGGGCTCCATCGATATCTCCGCCCATCAGCCTGGCCACGGCAAGGTTCTGATGACTTTCCGCGTGCGAAGGGTTGATGCTCAGGGATCGTTCGTAGGCCTTGATCGCTGCCAGCAGGTCGCCGCGCCGGCGTTCCATCAGGCCAAGGTTGTACCAGGCGAGCGCCACCTCGGGTGCGCGTTGGCAGGCGGTGGTGGTGAGCTGAATGGCTTCCTCCAGTTCATTGCGCTGCATCAGCAAGGCCGCCAGGTTCAACCGTGCACCGAGGCTCAGGCGGGTCTCCAGAGGAAGCTTCAGCGCCTCCCGGTAGCACTGCACAGCGGCATCACCGTCTTCGGAGGCCAGAGCGATCCCGAGATTCAGCAGCAGTTCATAGCGTTCAGCGCTGCAGTCATCACCTTCAGGCAACTGCTCCAGGCCGCGGCGAAGAAGACTGAGGCCCCGTTCGCGGTTGCCATCGCTGACCTCCAGAGCACCGAGCTTGGCGCAGGCATAAGGGTCATTGGGCTGCTCCTTCAGCCAGCTCTCCATGGATTGCCGCAGCCTGTCCGCCTTATCCGATCCAGCCAGCAGATCCGGCCGGTAACCCTCATGCAGCAGCGCTGGTTCGGTGCAGTTGGCAATTCGCCAGCCCGGCTCTTCCTTGATCAGGTCAGCCACGCTTTCGTCGACCATCGAGTGGTAAGGCTTGCTCCATCGGATTCGAGGATGCCGGCGAAACAGACGGCTCACATTGGAATAGGGCGCCATGGCTGCGCCCAGTTCGTGTCGCAGCAGATTGATCACCAGCACATCCGGTTGGGCCATCAGGGCCTTGAGCTGCGGGATCGCTTCCGAGCGGAGCTCTTCGTCGGCATCGAGCACCAGCACCCAGTCACCCTTCACGAATTCAAGGGCCGCATTGCGTGCGGGCGCGAAGTCCCCCGGCCAGTCCATTCGTTCGACCCGTGCTCCACAGGCTTCTGCCAACGCGATGGTGTGATCCACCGACCCTGTGTCGACAACAACCATCTCATCCACGAAGCCCTGCACCGACTTGAGGCAGGCCTCGATCCGTGCTTCCTCATCGCGCACGATCATCGAGAGGCTGAGCATGTTGGTGATGAGCACTGCCGGTGAGGCTAAGGCGGTTCCAACGGTGCGGCTCCCACAGGCTTTGCTGGTTCAGTCGGTGAAATCCCGCTGTTGGTTTGCTGCTCTGGGTCCGCTGATCAGCTTCTCCAACAGCTGCTGCTGAGCCTCAGGCATCTGCCCGGGGGAGTAGCCGGCAGGAATGTTGTCTGGAATGAGCCTGCGCAGAGTGTCCCAGCGGTAAGGGCATCCGTAGACCGCCAAACCGGACAGCCGTTGAGCACGGATCAATTGCTGGATGGCTTCAGCCCAGGGTTCAGGGCGCTGCTGTCCAGCGCGGAATGGATTCCCCCTCAGGAACAGCTGCAGGAAGACGGGCCCAGGTCCCAGACGTCCCAGGTCAAGTGGGGCTGCGCGGTCCGGGTTTGCGTTCCAGGGCTCAATGCCTCTGTCGTGGCAGATCAGAGTCCGGTATCCATGGCGTTCCAGTGTGCTGATCGCTGCTGCACCGGAACGCAGAAAAGCGCATGGCAGCACTCCATCCACCCGGATCAAGTTCACCCCTTTTCGCTCAGGGTGGCTTGCTGCTCCAGTGCCCTGAATCTCCAGCGAGCTCTCCACCAGCTCCATGGACAGGTCACGGTCTCCTTCCGTTTCCAGGATGGGTGCCGCTTCATCCACGGGATTTCTCTCAGAGCGTTGCAGGGCGTCTGCTCGTCTTCTCAGGGACTCGTTGAGGCGAGATTCAGGGATCCTTCCCTCGGCCAGGGCCGCGCAGATTCCATCAATGGCTGCATCGGCATCTGCAGGCATCAGGATCAGATCCGCGCCTGCTGCGAAGGCCTGAACCGCGGCTTCCTGCGGCCCCATCCTTCGGCTGATCGCTTCCATCACCAGGGCGTCGGTCACGACGAGGCCTGCAAAGTCAAGTTCCGTTCGCAGCAGGTCTGTCAGCACCGCCTTCGACAAGGTCGCCGGCTGGTCTTCATCCAGGGCTGGTATCAGCAGATGTGCAGTCATCACGCTGGCGATCCCTGACGCGATCAGTCGCCGGAAAGGCACCAGTTCCACCTGCTCGAGTCGACTCCGGTCGTGGCTGATCAGGGGAAGCTCAAGGTGAGAATCCCGGTCGGTATCCCCGTGACCGGGAAAATGTTTGGCGCAGCCCAACACGCCGGCGGCGTTCAGGCCCCGTTCAAACGCTGCAACGAGATCCGCAACGGTCTGAGGTCGATCGCCCCATGCCCTCACATTGATCACCGGGTTGTCTGGATTGCTGTTCACATCGCAGACCGGTGCGAGAACCCAGTTGAGGCCACACCGTTTCGCTTGATCGCCGGTGGTTCTGCCGTAGCGCTCCGCCAGGTTCAGTGCCCGTTGCGGGTTTCTGCGATGGAGCCTGCCCAGAGTCATCGGTGGTGCCAGCCAGGTGGCTCCTTCGAATCTCTGGCCGATGCCCTCTTCCACGTCTGCACAGAGCAGCAGATCGCCGCTGTCGCTCCAGCTGCGCAGGGTTCGGCACCGCTGCTGCAGCTCCGTGGCTGAACCACCCAGAAGGATCACTCCTCCAACGCCTGACCTCAGCAGTCTCTCCAGGTCTCGGTTGCAGTGTTCCCATTGCGGATATCGGCGTTGCCCGTCTTCGGCATGGCCGCTGGCACGGATGACCAGAAGTTGGGCGACGGCCCGGCGACGCTCAGCGTCAGTCATTGCCGTCTGGGTCGCCGGCTTCGTCGCTGCCGGGGGGGATGCTGCCTTTCACCTCTCGCTCGCGCTCAAGCTCTCCGAGAAGGTGCAGAACCGAGGTTCCTTTCTCGAGCCCGCGGTCAAGCTGAAACACCACTTCCGGAGCCCTTCGCATCTGAAGTCGTCGACCAAGTTCTCCTCTCAGATAGCCACTGGCGGCCTGGAGACCCTCCATCACTTCCGTGCGAACTTCAGGATCCGAGAGGACGCTGACAAAAATTTTGCAGTGCTGAAGGTCGCCGCTGACCTCAACATTGGTGATGCTCACCATCCCCTGGTGAACGCGCTCATCACGGATTCCATTGATCAGCAGTTCACTGATCTCCCGTCGGATGAGGGCCGCCACACGTTCAACCCGACGTCCCGGGGCCATGTCAGCTCTGCGGTGCTGAAGACACCATGGCACGCAACACGAAGCTCAGGCTGAGGAAGCCACTGACCAGAGCCCCGATCAGGGCGACGGCGGTCACGGGGTTGCTGCGGCGACGGGCCAGCGGCTCCGCCACCGAATTAATCACCCCAAGGCTGAAAGCGATCAGGTAGCGCGGGTAGCGCGTCACGTTGATGAAAAATTCTTTCATGGCCAGTTATTGCAGGGTGTCTTGAGGATTCCGGCATTCCCGGAATTGCTGGAACCTGCTGTACGGGAGAGCGCACTGAAAGAACAGGCAGCAAATTCTCAATAAAGAGATCTTGTTGACACAATTCAGTCTATCTGGGGCAAAACCGGCCCAGGTCGCTTCGGACAACTCTCCGGCTGAAGCTGGTTCAGGACCTGAGCGCATCATTGGCTACATCAACGAGTGTCTTTTGTTGCTCCAATTGTCCTGAGGGCTCAGCGCCTTCAAGTCACACCAAGGAGAGGAGAGCCGGGAGCGGGTCTCCTTTTTTTGTGGTTCACCTCATGAGGGAACAGTTGACCGCTGCCGCTGCGCAACCTTGCGGTTCGCTTGGCCCTGGATCAGGGACTTTTCATCGTCGTGAACAGTCGCCAGGGTGAGTCGCTGGCACCATTCGCCGCAGTTTTGGCCTGGACCCTTGGAGATCCTCGATCTGTTCCCAAGATCCATTTTCAAGGGCAGCCTTCCAGGGCCGCTGCTGAATCAGTTGCTCTGCATCAGTGCCGATGTCCTGGCGAATCCGGGGTCCAGTCCGGATGCTTCAGCAAAGCTGGCCGGTCAGCTCAGTCAGCAGAGAGAACTCAGGCCCGGGCATGCAGCGATCCAGCAGCTCTGTGCTGAGCATGTTCTTCCAGCCTGTGACCGCTGGATCGGTCATGTGATGGAGCGTCAGCCTCCGCAAGGCCGAGGCCCGTGGGTGCCTGGCCGTTACAGGCTGCAGATGGTGGATCTGTGGCTCAACTGTCAGCGAGCTGGCGATTACAACCCCACCCATACCCACGGCGGCAGTTTTTCAGGGGTGATTTTTCTGAAGGTGCCGCCTCAGATCAAGGGGCATTGCTTTGACGGTCAGCTCTGTTTTCACGGTCCCGAGGATTGGCATCTGCAGTCGTTTCGCACCGGCATGGCGCATTACGTGCTGCCCGTGCCGGGCGAGTTCTATGTCTTCCCTGCCTGGCAACCCCACTCCGTTGCTCCCTTCCGGGGAGATGGCGAGCGTTGGTCGATTGCGTTCAATGTGATCGCCACTCCTCTTGCAGCAGGCACGTCTGGACGACCCGAGGCGGTGGCAACGAAGCAGCCTGTCCGGTCTCAGGCACCTCAGAGGAATGTCTCCCTGTCGAGTGGTCGAATCATGCCAAGGGGGTTCTGATCGAGGCCTGAGTCAGTGTTGATCGCTCACTCAGAGTCCATGCACTTCACTTCGTTCAAGGAGATGGCGAGGCGTGGAACGGGATGGCTACCCTTCCGGCTCCTGACCCGGCGTCCACATGCTGGAGCTTCATCAGTTTCGTCATTCAGCCTTCTGTCTCAAGGTGCGGATGACATTGCAAGCCAAGGGACTGAGTTTTCGAGAGGTTGAGGTCACTCCCGGCATCGGTCAGATCGCTCTGTTCCGTCTTTCAGGTCAGCGTCAGGTGCCCGTTCTGGTTGACGGCGATGACGTGGTTGCTGATTCCAGCGCCATTTGTCGGCACCTCGAGGCATTGCGGCCTGACCCTGCCTTGATTCCTGCTGATGCCCGACAGCGAGCTCAGATGCATCTGATTGAAGACTGGGCAGACACCACGCTTGCCGCAGCGGTCAGAGCTGCCCTGCTTCAAGCGGCTGCAGACGATCCCCAGCTGCGGAACGTGCTGCTCCCCGATGACGTCCCCTCGCCGGTGCGCCAGGTGATGTCAGGTCTTCCGGGTGGCTGGCTCAGCGGTCTTGGTGAATTGCTTGGCCAGGAGCAGCGATCCTCCATGCTCAGCAGTCTGTGCGCCATCGCCGACGGGCTGGACCTCAATGGCTGCCTGGTTGGCAATGCCATCACTCTGGCCGACATCGCCGTTGGAGCGCAGTTGTCTCTGCTGCGTTTTCCTGCGTCCGCTGGCGATGCGCTCGCCGGGCGTGGAGTTCCAGGAATCAGTGATCATCCTCGTCTCCAGGAGTTGTTTCGCTGGCGTGATCAGTTGGAAACCCGACTGATCAACCTTGATCCAGCGACAGCGGTTTGAGGGTCAGCTTGAAACGGCTGCTGCGCCCCTCCAGCGTTTGATCGGTCTGAAGTCCAGGGCCTGCATGGCTCACCTGTCGCTGATCGGCGCAGATGTCATCACCACAGCGCACATAGTGCGTGAGCGTTTCAATCCTGCTCAGGCGAGGAGCCCCAGGGCCGTGCAGGATCTGCAGCACCAGTTCGTCGCTGAAAAAGTCGGAATCTGCTTTCGGCGTCGTCTCCCGGCGGCCGATCACGGTGGTTTCGAGCACAACATCGTCTCGAAATCTCGCCAGCTGGCGATTCACCTGATCGGGATTCTGTTCAACCGACAGCAACGTCTCCCCCAGCAGTGCTCTTCCGACAGATGCAGCATTGAAGGGGCGGTCGCCGATCAGTGCGTTGCGACGGTTCGCCACAAAACGGACCTCATAGATGAGGGGGAGATCATCAGGAATGCGTTCGCCTGATTCATCCAGTGCCTCACTGGTCACTTGCCATTCACCGGCGAACCAGTCGGGATAGATCAGGTCCTGCTGCGCTCGTGGACGAGGCAGTGGTGCCGGCAGTGACCATTGCGGCCAGCTGTCGAAGCGCTGCTGGAGAAAGGTGACTCCGCGATCACTCTCCGCCGCAACGGGCTGGACTGACACAACCTGCAGCAGCATGGTGATCAGCAGTGTCAACAACTGTTTTGCCATGTCCGACCCTCTGATTCGATCACTTGATCACTACGTGGTGCTGGTGCCGGGTGAGCCCGAACAGCTGCTGACAGCGGCCGACACCATGACATGGCTTACAGGCCGACTGCAGGATCTTGACCCATGGCCTGCTGATCTCATCACTTGCCAGAGCCCTGAACAGGCGGCACTTCGCTTGCTGGATACAGCCTGTGAGCTGGAGATTTCTCCTGGGATCTGCCTGCAGTGGTATGCGGTGCGACTCGAGCCACCCGGTTCCTGATCGTCACTCCGGGCGTTCCTTCGGTGGATCCTTGATCAACTTCGGCAGCAGCTGAATGATGCCGTCGGCAACGACCTCGGGTGTTTCGGATTCGATCACCACTGTGAGATCCGCCTCGTCGTAGAGAGGTCGACGCTCTTCGAGAATCGCGTCAACGGTTTCGGCAGGATCGCTGCCCATCAGCAGCGGGCGCTGAGAGGCATCCTTTTGCAGTCTCTGCAGCAGCTGACCGCGTTCGACATCCAGCCAGATCACGATGCCCTGATGCATCATTCCCCAGTTCTGGGAACGGGTCACAATCCCTCCACCAGTCGCCACCACAAGGGAATGGCGTTCGCTGATGGATCTGAGCACCTGCGTTTCCAGGTTGCGGAATTCCTCCTCGCCGTCACGTTCAAAAATCTCGGAGATGCTGCAGCCGGCCACCTGCTCGATCACTGCATCGGCATCCACGAATCCGTAACCCAGCCTCTCCGCCAAAGGCCTTCCGGTCGTGCTTTTGCCGCTTCCCATCATTCCCACCAGGTAGAGACTGCGTCCTCCAAGACGCTGCCGCAGGGTTGGAGTGGACTCCGCCATGACTCGGAATTGCCGTTAGCTCATTAGGATGCCTTCCGGCCGGACCGTCACATGACTGAAATGAAGTCAACTGAACGTCATGGCCGCGGACGTGGCTGCGTCATTACACGGCGTGCCTGTTTCAGTGCCAGCCATCGTTACTGGCTGCCTGAGTTGTCCGCTGATGACAATGCAGCGCGCTTCGGGCCCTGCGCTCTTGCTCCAGGGCATGGTCACAACTACGAGCTGATCGTTTCGATGGCCGGTGGTCTCGACCCGAATGGCATGGTGCTCAACCTTTCCGAGGTGAAGCACGCCATCCGCAGTGAGGTGACTGGTCAGCTTGATTTTCGTTTTCTCAACGATGCGTGGCCGGAGTTTGATGTGTCGAAGCCGGAGGGCTGCCTGCCCACCACTGAGGCCATCGTTCGTCAGATCTGGGCTCGCCTGAGCCCGCATCTGCCGATCACGGCATTGCGCCTCTACGAACAACCGGGCCTCTGGGCCGACTATCTCGGACATCCCATGGACGCCTTCCTCACCATTCGCACCCATTTCGCTGCTGCTCACCGCCTGGCCAGGCCGGAGCTCAGTCAGGAAGAGAACGAGCGCATCTACGGCAAATGTGCACGTCCCCACGGCCACGGCCACAACTATCTGGTGGACGTCACCGTGCGCGGCCCCATCGATCCGCGCTCCGGCATGGTCTGCGATCTGTCTGCCCTCCAACGACTCGTCGACGACCTTGTCGTTGAGCCGTTTGATCACACCTTCCTGAACAAGGATGTGCCCTTCTTCGAGGAATGCGTTCCCACCGCTGAGAACATCGCGCTGCACATCGCCGACCGTCTTTCGTCTCCCATCAAGGCCATCGGCGCCAATCTCCACAAGGTGCGCCTTCAGGAAAGTCCCAACAACGCTGCTGAGGTCTATGCCGAGGTTCCGCAGCTGGAAATGACCCCTTCCTCCCTCGAAGCGGCGCTTCCTGTCTGACTCCTGCTCATTGACAGAACAACCCCGTGTTCGTCTGGTGCTGGCCGTCAGTCTTGACGGTCGTCTCGCCCCGCCTTCCGGGGGAGCAGCCCAGCTGGGGGGATCCGGTGATCGTCGTGTTCTCGAGGAAGCTCTGGCCTGGAGTGATGCCGCACTGATCGGAGCTGGCACTCTCAGGGCGCACCGCTGCAGTTGCCTGATCCGTGATCAGGATCTGCTGGAGGAGCGTCGAGTGGCAGGGCGCTCGCCTCAGCCAGCAGCGCTGGTCATCAGTCGTTGCGGCCGATTTCCTCAGGAATGGCCTTTCTTTCAGCAACCGTTTGATCGATATCTGCTCTGCGAAAGCGGTCTCCCAGCCCCTGGTTTTCAGCAAGGGTTGCGTCTGTCGCGTCGTTGGAATGAGACGCTGACCAGCCTGTCCTCTCAGGGCTGGTCAAGGCTCGTACTGCTTGGTGGTGCTGTTCTGATCCACGCATTGCTGGCGCAGGACGCTGTCGATGAACTGCAACTGACTCTGAGTCCCAGGATTCTGGGAGGGCCCTTCACCTGGCTGCAGCAGACGGAGACTCCTCTGCCTGCTGCTCTTGCCTCTGAACAGGCCTGGTCACTGTTGGAAGCCCGCCCTCTCGGAGGCGATGAATTCCTGGTGCATTACCGCCGTAATCGCTCCATGAGCTCCTGAACGGGAAGTGTTTCAAGGCTGGAGTTGGGGAGGCCGGTCAGAGAGGCCAGGCAACGCCGAATCACCACACTGGCGTCGTCGCCGATCCTGCTTCCCAGCAGTTCCGTCAGTACGCCCAGCTCCCTGCCGCTGCGGCTGGTCTCACGGATCAGACACTCACTCACGGGGCGGGCCAGCCTCTGGCAGGGCTGCTCCACTGTGCTTTTCAACAAGCCTTCAGGAACAAGAGCGGATGCATAGCCCTCGAGTGCCTGTTCAGCCAGCTGGCGGCATTCGCTGACCAGCTGATGTTCAATCTTCGGTTGCAGCAGCTGAATCAAGGGTTTCAACAATCCCGCCCTGGCGGTTGGCTCCCTTGCGCTCACGGCAATCAGCAGAGGGGTCAGCAACAAACCTGGGAGCCATTTCAGGCTTCGCGGAGACCATCCGCACATGACCTCAGCCAAAACGCGAGTTCATTTTCTCCCGTTGTGGTTTCGCTGGTTAGTGTCTTTGCCGAGGCGTTTCAATTGGCCCTGGATGGCATCGCTCACGGCTCGTTGGCATCGCAGCATCCACGAGATCCCTCAGTCGCAATGGGAAGGGTTGCTCGCCGAGGATGCGAGTCCTTTTTACCGATGGGCCTGGCTTGCAGCCCTCGAGGATTCCGGCAGTGTCGCTCCTGATCAGGGATGGCAGCCACTGCACCTGTCGCTCTGGAGGGGCGAGGACAGGCTTGTTGCAGTGGCGCCGCTTTATCTCAAGGGTCACAGCTATGGCGAATTCATCTTCGATCAGTCCTTTGCTCGCCTGGCGGGTGATCTGGGGCTGCGCTACTACCCGAAGCTGATCGGAATGA
>CAJXFG010000016.1 GCA_913052185.1 uncultured Synechococcus sp.
CAGCGCGCCTGAACTATGGGGGCAACACCTATCAACTTGAGCGCAGCTGGGACGAGCTGAACCGGCAGCTCAACAACCTGGACACACTGTTGGGTCCTGCTCCAGACCTGGATCCGTCAGACGACCTCAGGGCACCGCAACTGCCGGCCAACCTCATGGACGCCAACCGTCCTGCTGATGAAGCACTCAGCCAGGAGGACAGCCTTCCCGATGCACCCCTGAGCCTTCCCGTTTCGGCTGACCAGGGCACCGAAGTGAAATCCGTCAGCCTGAAACAGGCCATCGCCATCGCCTTCCGCAACAACCCAGAGCTGCAGATTCAGCGCGAACGCATTGCGGCGCAGGGTGCCACCGTCGCCTCACTGTCAGGCAGCTACTGGCCCACGATCAGTGTGTTCGCCGATGTGGAGGGTTTCCAGAACGGCAGCACCACCTTTTCGCCCTACGGCAACAACACCTACGGGTTTGGCCCCCTGTTTGCCAAGGACGGCCAGACACCCAATTTCGCTCTCACCAACAACGGCAACAAGGTGAGCGACAGCAGCGCCGGTCCTTTCTATGTACCTGCCGGAGGCGGCTTGTATGCCGACTCCAACGGGATTGACTCACTCGCTGGACTGCAACTCAACTACGCGCTGATCGACTTTGCCCGCACGCCAAGGGTTCGCTCCGCCGATGCGAAGCTTCAGCAGTTCGAACAGCAATACGCCAATCAGCTCAGAGCGCTGCAACTCGAGGTCAGTGAGGCCTACTACCAGCTTCAGCTGAATGAGCAGTTGGTGCGCATTCGCGATGCGGTGGTCCGCACCGACCTCATTGTTCTGGAGGACACACTCAATCTCAAACAGGCAGGGCTGGTCCCGCGGGTGGATCTGCTGCGTCGCAGTGCAACCCTCGCCACGGATCAGGAGGAACTGATCCAGGCCCTCGCCGATCGTGCTGTTTCAAGAAGGGAACTGTGGGCCCTGTTGAACCTGCCAGCCGAAGTGGTACCCAGCGCAGGCGATTCGATCACCCTGGCTCCCGCCTGGCCACTGAGTCTTGAGCAGTCCTTGCTGGCGGCTTACGACAGCAACCCCGAGCTGGATGCGATCCTCGCGACCCGCCGGGCGCTGGCCCTGCAGCAGGACGAAACGGCAGCCCAGCTGCTGCCCAAGCTGAGCCTGTTCGCCTCCGTCGGAGGCATGGCATCGGTTGAACGCACGTTCAACTTCTCGTTACTCGGGGGAGGATGCTGCGGTGCGACCTTTCTGCCTCTGGAACAGGTGGCGGGATACGACTGGTCGGTGGGACTCGCGTTCAACTGGATGATCTTCAATGCCGGCGCAACCGCCAATGCCGTGAAAGCCCTGTCCCTGCAGGAGCAGGCAGCAAGCCAGTCCTATGCCGCCACGCGCAACAGCATTCGGCTTCGACTCGAACGGGCTTTCCTGAACCATGAAGCGAGCCTGGCCAAGCTGGTTTCTGCGCGTCGTGCGGTGGGCGCAAGCAAGGAAGCCTTCCGCGACAGCACACTCCGCTACAAGACAGGTCTCACGAACGAAGTGGATCTTTCGGTGACGCAGACGCAGCTGGTGGATTCGCTGGTGAATCGCCTGATTGCCACGGTGGATGTGAATGTGACTTACGCCCAGCTGCTGCGCGAACTGCTTCCCATGCCACGGGATCCCGACACCACCGTGCCCACAGAGCTCACTCTGCAAGGCTTCTCGATCCGCGAACTGACGCAGCCCTGATATCAGGACCTGAGACGAGAAGCCGCGAAAGACAGAGAGGCAGTCAGCAAAAAGGAGATCAAATGACGGATGTATCAACACTGGCTACCAGTTGGACAGTGTTGCCCAAACGATGAAAATTGCATTCTTTTCCGCTCTGGCACTGACCCTTGCCGTACCAGCGATGGGCATCGCGCAGGATGGCTTAAGCGGAAACTGGGACTACATAGGGGTTGCCAATGACGGCACGACCTATTTCGGAGAGGTCAAAACAAAACTTGGAAATCAAGTGGTGCTGAGGATCCGAATTGTTGACGACCCGGAGTCTGAAAGCAAAGACTATGTCATCACCAATGGCATCAAGTGCCGCGAAAGGATGGTGAAACAGAGCAAAGACTGGAAGAAACCACAATCCAATTCTGTATGGAATATGTGGATTAATTTCGCCTGCAAATAACACCTTTCACCAAGACAAGTTCATCAAGGCTCTTGATCGCTGTGCCGGGGGATCGATCAGCCGCACACCTCATCGACCGCCCTGCTTTTCCCAGGAAGGGTCTTGTATGGCTTTCAGCCTTTTGGCATCAGGCTCCCCGGCACCGTTCATCCGATCATCACATCCATTGATTGGGTGAATACATCATCTGTTGATTGAGATAGTTAGGGCCCGGAAGATAAGGACCAGGACATGCACCTCCATTCATCAAGTCTTTCAGAGTAAGAGGCTTGAGGGGCTTGAGTTTTTTCTGAGCTTTCGGCTTCAGGAACTTTGCGTATGGATTTTTGAGATCTCCACCGCTGATTTGCTGAAGTTGATTGAGGCTCAGTTCGTTGTCGTAAGTCATGATCTTTTGTTGGTGTGAGTTGTTGCGGAGGTCATCCCTCCGACTCATTCACCATCGCGGCAATCCCCGAGCGACCCAATGACCGAAAGCATTGCCCCCTGTGATCTTGATCACAGATCAAAAAGACACTCAAACGCCCTCCACCAAGAAGACCTGTCGCTGAGTCAATCTCCTCTCGAGCTCTTGGTCGGCCTGGACGACCACCAACGTTCGATCCGGTAACCGAAGATCACCAGAAACACCACCAACCAGAACCAGAGCTCGGGCGGATTGGCATTGAGCAGAACGATCAACAGAACAAGTTCCGAGACCAGCCAGGGCAGTTCCTGACGCAGAAGAGGACGCAGTGCCATGCAGTAGTCAGACCATCACGGAGGAGTCCCCGGTTGCCGCAGGAACGGCAGATCCCAGAGACGATCAATACGGAACGTCCTGAAGCCACCGGTGAGAGAGCGAAGGCCCGGGACGATGTAGGTGACCGGTGAACGCCACTCCACGTAAGCGAAGGTATCCACAGTGAGCCCCTCGCGGATCGGGAAGACTCCACTGCCCTGCGACAGCGTCCATCGGTAGCCATCGTCAGTGCGCGGGTGCCGGTCCAACTCAATTTCAGCGCGCATCACTGGACCGTGTTTCACCAGTGCTTCGGCCAACTGGTTGTTGCCGATTGTGGTGGAGATGTCTTCCTGAGTGGCAGGCAGTGTGAGCACACTGCGGACCCTGCCAACGATCCCACCGAAACGTCCACGCTGATTCCAGAGAGGCACAACCTCCACCGGCAGACCGACAGGAAGTCGACGGGCATCTGCCGGAGGGAAGTACGACACAGCGATCAGATCACCCCCGGTTTTGTTCGAATCCTTCGGGGGGCTGGAATTGCGGCCGATCGTGCCGAGGCGATCACCGGTCTTCACTGTCTGCCCCTGAATGACCTGCAGATCCAGCACCGTGCCATTGCGCACAGCGGTGACGTTGCCATCGAAAGCGATCCTGGCCTCCATCACCTTGATCTCCCTCCTGAGATCGTCGATCTGAAAGCGTCGATCCAGCTGTTCAGACTCGATGTTCAGCTTGATCTGCTGGAAATTGGTGATCTGGTCCCTGCGCTGGATCTTGATGTCGTCCAGCTGAACACTGGTGGTGGTCAGGCCCTGTTCCGCAGCCACCACCTCCTGCGCCAAAGGGGCCACCACCTCGCGTCTCGCCAGCCAGTTCAGGTTGTCGACCTTGCTGGTGTAGGTGGCCTGAAGTCTGGCCAGACGCTTTTCATCGTCATCCAGCTTGGCGAGCGCTGTATCCAGAGCGAGTTTCGCTGTGCGGATGCGCAGCGCATCTCGCGCATCAAGTTCGTCGTTCTGACGCTCCAATTGACGCAGATTGCCCTTCTGCTGATCGAGCTTTCGCTCCAGCACAGGCAGATACAACGTCATCAGAACCTGGTCCTTGCGGACGCGTTCACCGACCTTGGTCTCAATGCTCAGCACCTGACCTCCCGCCCTGGCATTGAGAATCCCGGCATTGTCGGGATAGATCAGAACACCGCGTCCCTCCACTTCAGTGGGCACGGGCCAGAACAGCATCCAGGCTCCAAACAGGGCACCCACGCCGCCCAGGCAAGCACCGAGCTGCTGATGGTCGGTGAGGCCGTTCCAACGGCCCCGAAGACGCTCAACCCGGGAAGAGGTGGTCATGCCCGCCATCTTGCTGGCGATGGGCAGGCACTGTCGGTGTCGAGAGGACAGTTCCGAGCAACGTCCGAAGCGTCAGATCAACAGCGTGAATGAACTGATCACAGATTCGAACAGACCCTTCACCTTCGGCCAACGATCTTCATTGGTGCTGGTTGCCAGGGTGTAGAGCCGACCGCGATCAACCACCACCGTGGCCAGCTCATGGCGATCACGGTCCTGAAGATGGACGGCGTATTCGAGGTCGTAGAAGACATGGCCATCGGAGTCACGCTCACGTGCTTCGATCAGCTCGGCATCCCTGCCACTGCCATCCGGAGCGATCACCTCACGCCGTAACCGCTCACCGACTGCCACTGCACTGCCGAGCGTCTGCAGGTCATCGTCAGCGTCAACATCGGAGACGACCAGGCTCACCGTTTCATCACTGTTGATCAGGTCGTGAAAGACCACGGCAGGCCCCCCGGTCACGGCGACTCTGGTCCAGCCGGTCGGGTAGAGGAAGGCATAACGGCCATCGGGACTCTTGAAGGAGTTGAGACCGGCGCTGGCACCACCGCAGGCGCTGAGCATCAGCACACAGAGCAGAACGAGCAGTGACCGGAGCGGTTGACGCAGCAATGAGCGCATTGAGGAAGTTGGATTGATGGTGACCAGATGCGCGCCATTCTGCCCGCCCCATCCCCTGCTTAGATTTTCGCCAATCGCCCCAGTGCTCTGAGCGGATTCACCCGACCCCTAGCTCGGCTGATCGACCAGTTCGAGCGACTTCCGGGGATTGGTCCCCGCACCGCACAACGACTGGCCCTGCATCTGCTCCGCCAGCCCGAAGAGCAGATCCGCAGTTTTGCCGATGCCCTGCTGGCGGCACGGACACAGGTGGGGCAATGCCAGACATGCTTTCACCTGAGTGCCGAACCCACCTGTGAGATCTGCCGCAATCAGGAACGATCGAATGGCCAGATCTGCGTGGTTGCTGATTCCCGGGACCTGCTGGCTCTGGAACGCACCCGGGAATTCAGCGGTCGTTATCACGTGTTGGGAGGGCTGATCTCCCCCATGGATGGAATCGGACCGGATCTGCTGCAGATCAGCAGCCTGGTCAAGCGCGTGGCCGCCGACAACGTTGAAGAAGTGATTCTGGCTCTGACACCCAGCGTGGAAGGCGACACCACAAGCCTCTACGTGGCCAGATTGCTCAAACCATTCACCAGAGTCAGCCGCATTGCCTACGGACTCCCGGTCGGCAGTGAACTCGAGTACGCCGATGACGTCACCCTCAGCCGTGCCCTTGAAGGACGACGCGACGTGGACTGATCCCCGGCAATGCGATCAATCACTGGTGTGGAGTCGGCCATCAGGTTCTCCCTTTGAGGAAATGGGGCCACCCTGAAAGCAGTCCCGTTCCAAAGCGTGCGCAAGACCAGCCGCTTTTCATCGATCCAGCCGCAGGAGCGGTTGCCCGAATGGCTGCGTCGCCCTCTTGGCGAAGCCTCTGCGATCGCACGGGTGCAAGGGCTCGTGAAGTCGAATGCCCTGCACACCATCTGCGAGGAGGGCCGCTGCCCGAACAGAGGTGAGTGTTATGCCGCAGGGACCGCCACCTTCCTGCTTGGGGGTTCGATCTGCACCCGCAGCTGCGCGTTCTGCCAGGTGGAGAAAGGTCGCGCTCAGGCCGTTAACCCCCTGGAGTCGGAGAGGGTGGCCGATGCCGTTGATGCGATGGGGCTGCGCTACGTCGTGCTCACCGCTGTGGCGCGCGATGACCTCGATGACCATGGGGCCAGCCTGTTCACCTCGGCCATGGAGTCGATCAGGGCCAGAAATCCCCTGATCGCCATCGAGGTGTTGACCCCGGATTTCTGGGGAGGGTATTCCGACTCAGAGCACGCCGTGGTCGCCCAACGGCAGCGATTGGCGACTGTGCTGAATGCTGGACCGGTTTGCTTCAACCACAATCT
Source organism: uncultured Synechococcus sp. (assembly GCA_913052185.1). Taxonomy (GTDB): domain Bacteria; phylum Cyanobacteriota; class Cyanobacteriia; order PCC-6307; family Cyanobiaceae; genus Synechococcus_C. Next base: position 6,210 of record CAJXFG010000016.1, read on the forward strand.
CGAGACGGTGCAGCGGTTGCAGCGGGAGGTTCGCCGAGGAGCCACCTATGAGCGATCGCTGGGACTTCTGGCTGCAGCGCGCACACTCGCACCGGAGATTCCCACCAAAAGCGGGCTGATGCTGGGGCTGGGGGAAAGCCGGGACGAAGTGATCCAGACCATGCACGATCTGAGAGCCGTTGACTGCCAGCGGCTCACCATCGGGCAGTACCTGCGCCCGTCGCTGGCCCACATTCCCGTCTCCCGCTACTGGCACCCCGATGAATTCGAGGAGCTTGGATCCGTCGCCCGCGACCTTGGGTTTTCTGTGGTGAGAAGTGGCCCTCTTGTGCGCAGCAGCTATCACGCAGCGGACTGACGCCAGCGCTTCAGTGAACGTCGCTGAACCTGCTCGCAGTCTCCGAGCATCAGTTCCCCTGCACCTCCCCAGACCATGCGCAGCGGCAGATCCCAGAGTGCGGCCTGCACCTCGCGCACCGGTTCAAATCCGCGCCATCTGAAGTAACGCACCAGGCGTTGATGCTGTCGTTCATCATCACGAATGGCCAGCAGTCTTGCCTTTCGGCAAGGAGTGTTCTCCATCGCCCAGGCCATTGTTGCCGCCCAGATGAGATCGCCGCATGCTGTGGGAGCTCCAGGCAACACGCGCATGGTGTCGAGCTGCAATCCACGGGGACCGCTGTAAGCCCAGGCCTTCATCTCCCCCAGCAGCTGCAGCCGTTCCGACTGCGAACGGGCCACCACAAGCCGCAGACTCCACAGGCCCAGTGGGCGGCCGACCTGAAGTCTCAGCAGCAGGTCCCGCTGACGGGCCTCCTGTTCCAGTTGATCCAGGATCATGGCTCCAGTCCGGGGTAAGAACTCGCATCGATCACTGCCTTGATGGGCAAACGTCCATACAGGTGTGGGAACAGCTCACCGCTTGGACTTGCATCGGCACGCAGAGGCGAGGTCAGAAGTGTCGGATCGATGGTGAGCATCACCACCCTGCCTGCATCGGCATAAAACCGTTCAAAGGTTGCCGCCACCTGTTCCTGCCAGGACAGATGGATGAATCCCACCTGATCAAGACGCAGACCTCGTGTGGAGATGCCGTAGTCGCCTGACTGGCATGCGGCTGTCCAGTCTTCCGCCAGCGCCAGATGGAAGAGAGGCTGATCAGTGGGCACGTCGACGGCATCAGCAGGGAAACGGGGTTGAAGACCACCGGGATGCCAGGGATCTGCGCGCTGCATCAGGCGCTCAAAGTCCGGAGCATCAAGAAAGCGCGACAACCAATCACGCAAAGGCCTGAGTGCATCATCAGAATCAAACCCTTGTGGATCAGCGATCCGCCACTGGCGCACAAACGGCCAGATCGCTCCATCAGCCAAAGAGCAGCGCGAATCCACAAGCCAACCGCCGCAGTCATCAATGCGTTGAGTCCAGGTGCGCAGCAAGGTCAGTCCTGCCCGGCGATGCTCCTCTTTCGACTCCCCCGGGTAGCGGTCGGTGTATTTGAAGCGATCGAGATGGTGCTTGAAGGTTGTGTCGTTGAGCTCGATCAGCTGCTGGATGCAGGTCTGCTGGTCGCCCGAGCCCAGCCTGCGGAGATTGCGCGGATCCGCCTGGCTGAGTGCCCAGTGCATCACCGCCAGACTTTCATCGATCACGGTGTCGTCACCAAGAACAAGAACCGGAACCGTTCCTTTCGGGGACACCTCGAGCATCTGCTCAGGCTTATCCCTGAGTTCAATTTCCCTCCAGCTCACAAGCAGGCCTGCCTGCAGCAGGGCCCAGCGGGCGCGCATGGCATAGGGACAGCGACGGAAGCTGTAGAGAACAGGCCGATCGTTCATCCCTGACGATCAGGCATGGATTGAGAGCCGGACGATGCCATCGAAAGCCCTTGCCTGAGCTGGCTCTGGCGCATCGCGAAGCGTGCCCTGTCGGCATCGCTGAAGCGGTCCTTGCAGTGCAGACACTGCACACCGGGGATGTAACTCTCCAGTTCCCTCTGTTGTGGTGTCAATGGCAGACCACAGGCATGACACAGCTTGTGTTGGCCAGGCTCGAGCTGATGGTTGAGAGCCACTCGCTGATCAAACACGAAGCACTCACCCTTCCAACGACTCTGCTCCTCAGGAACCTGTTCCAGATAGTTGAGAATGCCGCCCTGAAGGTGATGCACCTGGGGGAAGCCACGCTGCTGCAGAAAGCTGCTCGCTTTCTCGCAGCGAATGCCGCCGGTGCAGAACATGGCGATGCGTGCCGGTGCAGTGCGCTCCACCAGTGGGCGGAGATGCTGTTCCACCCAGTCAGGGAACTCGCGGAAACTCTCTGTTTCTGGGTCCACCGAGCCAACGAAGCTGCCGACTGCCACCTCGTAGGCATTGCGCGTGTCAATCACCAGCGTGTCGGGATCATCCACGAGCTCATTCCAGTTGCAGGGGTCCACATAGATCCCCACATTGCGGCGGGGATCTGCACACGGCTGACCCAAACTGACAATCTCGCGTTTGCGGCGAGCCTTGAAACGACGAAAAGCTGGTCGCCTGCAGCGACTTCGCTTGATCTGAAGACGCTCGAAGTGGGCACTCCCGAGCGTGATCCTGGCCCGCAGACACTCCAGGATCGCCTTCACGCCCTGATCAGGACCGCTGATCGTGCCATTCACCCCCTCTGGAGCCAGCAACACCGACCCAACCACCTGTTCGCTGGATGCCAGACCCGGCAGGTCTCGCAGCAAAGACTCCAGATCAGATGCAGAGACCGGTGTGAAGGCGTAGAACGCCGCCACCAGAAAACCCGGACTGTCGGCCTGAGCAGCCGTCATGCCGCCGCTTTCTCCTGGTGGTGCGCCTGCTCAACGGTCTGCTCCTGCCAGCTGGCCTGGACACCGGCCGCTTCCAGCAGAGCTCGGTCGGCATCCACGGCGGGATTGCCTGTGGTGAGCAACGTGTCGCCGTAGAAAATTGAATCGGCACCCGCCTGAAGACAGAGGATCTGAGCCTCACGATTGAGCTGTTCCCGACCAGCGCTCAGACGCACGCGGCTGAAGGGCATCAGGATCCTGGCAACAGCCACCATTCGCACCAGCTCCAGTGGGTCAACCGTTGGCAGGCCTTCCAACGGGGTTCCCTCAACAGCCACCAGACCGTTGATCGGAACACTTTCTGGATGCGGCTCGATGCAGGCCAGCACCTGAAGCATCGAGGCACGGTCGCGGAGGGTTTCTCCCATGCCAATGATTCCACCGCAGCAAAGCGTGACTCCGGCACGACGCACGCGTTGCAGTGTTTCCAGCCGCTCTTCGTAGGTTCGGGTGGTGATGATCCGGTCGTAGTGCTCCGGACTGGTGTCCAGGTTGTGGTTGTACGCCGTGAGCCCGGCCTCAGCCAGCCGCTCCGCCTGTGTATCGGTGAGCATGCCTGCGGTGACGCAGGCTTCAAGGCCCAGCTCACGCACGCCGCGAACCATCTTGAGCATCGACTCAAAGGCAGGGCCCTCACGGATTTCCCTCCAGGCCCACCCCATGCAGAAGCGATCCGCACCGGCATCGGCAGCCGCACGGGCCCGATCAAGGACAGCTTTCACCTCAAGGTCTGCCTGCCCAGCAACATCGCTGCTGTGATACATCGACTGGGAGCAGTAAGCGCAATCTTCCTCACAGCCGCCGGTCTTGACGCTCAGCAAGGACGCCAGCTGAACCCGATAGCCGGGATTGGCGGCTCGATGGACACCCTGGGCGCGCCAGAGAAGATCCATCAGGGGAAGATCGAGAAGGGCTTGGATCTCCTCAAGACTCCAGTCGTGGCGTAGCTCCACCGTGTCCGTCATAGAACCAGCCACCATCGCTGCTGCCTTCAGGATCCCAGAGCGCGGGTCTCCATGGACTGAAGACCTCCAAAACGTCGCTGACGGCTCTGGTAATCCTGCAGAGCGCGCTCGAGTGCCTCAGCATCAAAATCAGGCCAGCACAGGTCCGTGACATGAATCTCGGCGTAAGCCAGCTGCCAGAGCAGGAAATTGCTGATCCGCCGCTCTCCGCTGGTTCGGATCAGCAGATCCGGATCACGCTCCCCTGCAGTGAACAACTCGGCCGCAAGGGTCTGTTCATCGATCTCGGAAGGTTGAAGCTCTCCACGTGCAACCCGTTCCGCCAAGCGCTGGCTGGCACGCACCAACTCTCGACGGCCTCCGTAGTTGGTGCACACGTTGAAGTGAATTCCGGTGTTGCCTGAGGTGCGTTGCGTGGCCTCGGCGATCAGCGATTGCAGCTTGGCCGGCAGTGCATCCAGATCTCCCAGAAAGCGAATCCGCACCTGTTCCTCTTCAAGCGCCTGCAACTCGCGCTGAAGCACGCTTTCGAACAGGGTCATCAGGAAATTCACCTCATCACCTGGCCGGGACCAGTTCTCCGTGGAGAAGGCATAGGCGGTGAGTGCCTCAACACCCCAGTCACTGCAGGATCTCAGGGTGGATTTCAGCGCTTCGACGCCAGCCCTGTGACCCATGACCCGCGGCAGACCACGAGCTTTGGCCCAGCGTCCATTGCCGTCCATGATCACGGCGACGTGAGCAGGAATCCTGAGTGGATCCAGTCCTTCTGGACAGCACCGTGGTGCAGCTTGATCGGTACTGACGGCCAGTCTTCGGCTCAAGGCAAGGGATCCTGAGTACCCGCGGCCACGCTACGCGGGGATGGTGATTTAACTGGCGTGGACGACACAGACGCGGCGATCAGGTCGGTCAGCAGATCCTGCAGTCGTGAACTGGTGATGGGGCGCTCCAGGCGGCCCTGGTTGGCCAGAGACAGGGTGCCGGTCTCCTCTGAAATCACCACGCAGATGCAGCGATCAAACCGTTCAGTGATACCGAGAGCTGCCAGATGACGGGTGCCGTAGCGGCTGATGCCCTGACGCGACAAAGGCAGAATCACTCCAGCTGAAATGATTCGACTGCCCTTGATCACAACAGCACCGTCGTGAAGAGGGGTATCGGATGCGAACAGGTTGAGCAGGAGCTCGCTGCTCAGCTGCGCATCGATGGTGATCCCCGGATTGAGAAAATCCTCCGGCCTGAGATCACTGCCCAGATCAACAACGATCAGCGCGCCGCGACGACTCTTGGAGAGTCGACCTGCCGCATCGGTGAGCTGGGCCACGGTGCTGGCGGTGGCCCTCATCTTGCTCTGAGGGTTACCAAGCAGCACGGCAAGACGGCCCGTGCCGAGCAGTTCCATCAGCCGACGCAGTTCCCCCTGCCAGAGGATGGCCAGGGAAAGTGAGCAGGCGAGCACCAACGCGTCAATGAGCGCTGATGTGAGGGGGAGCGGAACGTAAGCGTCTTTATCGAAAAACGTCCTGACGGACCAGCCCAGCGCCACGAGGAAGAGGTATCCCCGCAACAGCCAGAGGGTGCGTTGCTCGTTGACCCTGGTGAAGAGCAGAAAACCGACGAGAGAGGCGCAAAGAACATCAACGAGAAGGCGTAGTTGCAACACCTCCAACACGTTCGCCTTCGCCCCTTGGTCTCCTCAGTTTACAGAGCGCAACCGTTCAGGCATCAGGTCGTAACGCAGAAGATCCTCGGGTTGCTCCCGACGCTGCACAAGCTCAGCGTCTCCACCGTGCACAAGCACCGCAGCCGGTCTTGGGATGCGGTTGTAGTTGGAGCTCATCGAAGCGTTGTAGGCCCCGGTGGCGAAGATCGCCAGAATTTCTCCACTGCCGCAAGCGGGGAAGGCGAGATCCTTCAGCAGCACATCTCCTGACTCACAGTGCTTGCCAGCGAGAGTCACGGTCTCTTCGGCCTCTGCCAGTGGGCGGTCCGCAAGGCAGGTGGTGTACAGGGACTGGTAGGTGATCGGCCTGGGGTTGTCGCTCATGCCGCCATCGACGGAAAGATAAGTGCGGATCCCAGGAACCACTTTGCGGGAGCCGACCGTGTAGACCGTCACACCCGCAGGCGCCACCAGAGAGCGTCCGGGCTCGCAAAGCAAGCGAGGCAAGTCAAGGCCGCGGTCTTTGCAAGCCGCGACCACGGCTTCGGCCACCACTTTCACCCAGGCGTCGATGGTCGGCGGGTCATCACTCTCCACGTAGCGAATTCCCAGACCCCCTCCGACATTGAGATCCCGAACGGGATGCCCCAGATCCAGGGCCAGACGCAGAGCATCGGCCATCACAGCGGCCAGGTCGCGATGGGGCTCCAACTCAAAAATCTGTGATCCGATATGGGCATGCAGGCCTTCAACCCTGGCCCATGAACAACCCTGGAGCCGGCGAAGCACAGGCTCCAGCTGATCGGGATCAAAGCCAAACTTGCTGTCGAGATGCCCTGTACGGATGTACTCGTGGGTGTGGCATTCGATGCCGGGTGTGAACCGAAGCATCAGACGAGCAGGCTCACCGCCCTCAGGAACAATCTTCTGAAGACAATCGAGGTCGTGCTGGTTGTCTGCAACCACCATCACGCCGTGGCGATAGGCCAGCGTGAGCTCATCGATCGACTTGTTATTGCCGTGAAGCACGATCCGATCAGCCGGCATGCCGCCATCAAGGGCGGTCATCAGTTCACCGGCCGAAACGGCATCCAGCCCCAGCCCTTCAGACGCCACCAGAGCGGTCAGGGCCAGTGAGCTATTGGCCTTCGACGCATAGATCGCCAGTGAGGGACCTGGGTAATGACGAGTCAAAGCCTCGCGGTAAGCCTGGCAGGCCTTGCGGATGCTGACTTCATCCAGCACGTAGAGAGGTGTTCCATACCGGTTGGCCAGCTCGCTCAAAGCACAGCCCCCGACAGCCAGACGGCCCTGATCGTCGAGCTCCGCGGTGATCGGCGCGAGATTGCGATTCGGGCTGTTCAGATCACACCCTGATTCGTAGGGCTGTGGCATGGAGCGTCGGGTCGGTCGGACAGGCAATGTAAGGAGGCGCGTCACCCTGCAGTTCTGTTTTGGTTGGTGAGGCCGCGATCACCTCAAGAAAACTGGGCGTCGACGACCTGCCTGCCTGCCTGCAGCTGGATCGCCTTGCCTTGAAGGGACTCTGGACCAGAGAGCAGTGGGAGAGGGAACTTTCCGACGAGAGCAGAGTGGTGATGGGGGTCGACGCAGAGGGTGGGGCTCTGATCGCTTTTGCCTCGGCCTGGCTGGTCGTGGATGAACTGCAGATCACAGCCGTGGCGGTGGATCCGATCCACCAACGCTGCGGTATCGGCGCGAGGGTGCTCCAGGCCTTGATCAAGCAGGGGGCAGCACGTGGGGCGCTGTCGGCAAGCCTTGAGGTCGCATCCATGAATGCAGCCGCTCGGGGGTTCTATGCCCACTGCGGATTTTTCACCACAGGTCGACGAGCCGGTTACTACGCCAACGGCGACGATGCCCTGCTTCTGTCACGAACACTCGAGACGGGTAGGGATACCCGCACTGATCAAACCGAATAAAGGAACATATTTCCGCATTGATTAATACTTTCTGGGGCAATCAACCCGCAACAACACTGGGATGTGCCTTGTGGACTATCCATCCACAACATCCCATTCAGCCCTGATAGGTTGGGTCGAACAGCTGTCGGCCTGAACAATGTTCGAGAGGTTTACCGAGAAGGCCATCAAGGTGATCATGCTTGCCCAGGAAGAGGCGAGACGTCTTGGTCACAATTTCGTCGGGACAGAGCAGATTCTGCTCGGACTGATCGGTGAGGGAACGGGTGTCGCCGCCAAGGTGCTGAAGTCCATGGGTGTCAACCTCAAGGACGCCCGCGTTGAAGTTGAGAAAATCATCGGACGCGGCTCTGGTTTCGTCGCGGTTGAAATCCCGTTCACGCCCAGAGCGAAGCGTGTGCTTGAGCTTTCTCTGGAAGAAGCACGTCAGCTGGGTCACAACTACATCGGTACGGAACACCTGCTACTCGGTCTGATCCGTGAAGGTGAAGGTGTCGCCGCTCGAGTGCTCGAAAACCTCGGCGTTGATCTGGCCAAGGTGCGCACCCAGGTCATCAGGATGCTGGGAGAAACGGCTGAAGTCGGCGCAGGTGGTGGCGGTGGTTCCGGCGCCAAGGGATCAACCAAAACTCCCACGCTGGATGAATTCGGCAGCAACCTCACCCAACTGGCCAGCGAAGCCAAGCTGGATCCCGTGGTGGGGCGCCACAACGAAATCGATCGCGTCATTCAGATTCTCGGCCGCCGCACCAAGAACAACCCGGTGCTGATTGGCGAACCGGGTGTCGGCAAGACCGCTATTGCAGAAGGTCTGGCCCAACGCATTCAGCAGGGTGATATTCCCGACATCCTCGAAGACAAGCGCGTTCTCACACTCGATATCGGCCTGCTCGTGGCCGGCACCAAATATCGCGGTGAATTCGAAGAGCGCCTCAAAAAAATCATGGAGGAGATCAAAGGCGCAGGCAACGTGATCCTGGTGATTGACGAGGTCCACACCCTGATCGGAGCTGGAGCAGCAGAAGGTGCCATCGACGCTGCCAACATCCTCAAGCCGGCCCTCGCTCGCGGTGAGCTGCAGTGCATCGGCGCCACCACTCTGGATGAATACCGAAAGCACATCGAGCGGGATGCTGCGCTCGAACGACGCTTCCAACCTGTGAACGTTGGCGAGCCATCCATTGAGGACACCATCGAAATTCTGCGCGGACTGCGCGAGCGTTACGAGCAGCACCACCGCCTGCGGATCACCGATGAAGCCCTGGAAGCCGCGGCCACACTGGGCGACCGTTACATCTCCGATCGCTTCCTTCCCGACAAGGCCATCGACCTGATCGATGAGGCTGGCAGCCGAGTTCGTCTGCTGAACTCCAAACTTCCCCCCGAAGCCAAGGAGGTCGACAAAGAACTGCGAGCCGTGCAGAAAGACAAAGAAGACGCAGTCCGTGAACAGGATTTCTCGCGAGCCGGCGAACTCCGTGACAAGGAAGTCGAACTGCGTGAAAAAATCCGAACCCTGCTTCAAAGCAGTCGTCAGGACTCCCCAACGACGGATTCTGCAGAAGTCACAGCAGCCGGCCAGGCACCTTCCGAAACGGTTGCTGTCAGTGCCGATCAGAGTCCCGCATCAGGCGCAGTCGCTGAAACCACCACGCCTGTGGTGAGTGAAGAGGACATCGCCCAGATCGTGGCGTCCTGGACGGGTGTCCCCGTGCAGAAGCTCACGGAAAGTGAGTCCGTGAAACTGCTCAACATGGAGGAGACGCTGCACAAGCGTCTGATCGGTCAGGACGAGGCTGTGAAAGCGGTCTCGAAAGCGATCCGCAGGGCACGTGTCGGTCTCAAGAACCCCAATCGCCCAATTGCGAGTTTCATTTTCTCCGGACCCACAGGTGTCGGCAAGACAGAACTCACGAAAGCACTTGCTGCCTATTTCTTCGGCAGTGAAGAAGCCATGATCCGCCTTGACATGTCGGAATTCATGGAGAGGCACACGGTCAGCAAATTGATCGGTTCACCTCCTGGCTACGTGGGTTTCAACGAGGGTGGTCAGCTCACGGAAGCTGTCAGGCGCCGGCCCTACACCGTTGTTCTGTTCGACGAGATCGAGAAGGCTCACCCCGATGTGTTCAATCTTCTCCTGCAGTTGCTTGAAGACGGCCGTCTGACGGATTCCAAAGGCCGGACTGTCGACTTCAAGAACACCCTGATCATCATGACCTCGAACATCGGTTCGAAGGTCATTGAAAAAGGTGGCGGTGGGCTTGGCTTCGAATTCTCCGGTGAGAACGCCGAAGAGAATCAGTACAACCGCATCCGCTCTCTCGTGAACGAAGAGCTCAAGCAGTATTTCCGCCCTGAATTCCTTAACCGACTCGACGAAATCATCGTGTTCAGGCAACTGAATCGCGAGGAAGTCAAGGAGATTGCCGAAATCATGCTTCGGGAAGTCTTCAATCGGATTGGTGAGAAAGGAATCACCTTGTCTGTTTCCAACGCGTTCAAGGAGCGTCTCGTCGAAGAGGGTTACAACCCCGCCTACGGCGCTCGTCCTCTGCGCAGAGCTGTGATGCGTCTGCTGGAAGACAGCCTTGCCGAGGAGGTCCTGTCAGGTCGCATCAAAGACGGCGACTCCGCGGAAGTGGATGTTGAGGATGGCAAGGTGGTGGTGAAGCATCTCACCGCTGCACCCAGCGAAACACCTGCACTCGCTGGCGCCGGTCTCTGACCTGGATGATCCCCACAGCCTCAAGCAACAGTCCGGTCTCCACTCATTCCATTGCTCCTGCCCAGGTCATCCGTGGGTCAGGAGCCTGGGTGGAAGCACAGACATCCATCTCGAAACTCTGTCACTCGCCGCTGCTGCTTGGACGGAGTCAGTCCACTGATTCTCTCCGTTCGAAGCTTTGCTGTGGCCTGAATGTCAGCGGGCTGACGGTTTATCAGCAAAACCTCGAGCACGATTGCTGCGAACTCGATCTTCAGCGGCTTCAGAAAGACTTCATCCGCCAATCCTGTGATGGTGTGATCGCCGCGGGGGGAGGCAAAGTTCTCGACAGCGGCAAACTGCTGGCCGACAGACTTGACGTTCCCTGTGTCACGGTTCCATTGAGCGCTGCCACCTGCGCCGGTTGGACTGCCCTCTCGAATCTGTACAGCCCTGATGGTGCCTTTGAGCGTGATCAGGCTCTCAAGCGCTGCCCTGATCTGCTGGTCTTCGATCATGACCTGCTTCTTGAGGCACCGACTCGAACCCTGGCGAGCGGCATCGCCGACGCTCTGGCCAAGTGGTACGAAGCCTCCGTGAGCAGCGGATCCAGCAGCGACGGGGTGATTCAGCAGGCAGTTCAGATGGCCAGAGTTCTTCGTGACCAACTGCTGATCGACAGCCTTGATGCCATCCAGGAGCCAGGAGGCGAAGCCTGGAGGCGAGTTGTGGATGCCTGCGGCCTCACCGCGGGGGTCATCGGAGGCCTTGGGGGGGCGCGCTGTCGAACAGTCGCTGCCCATGCCGTTCACAACGGCCTGACCCAGCTGGAAGCCTGCCATTCCGTTCTCCATGGAGAGAAGGTGGGATTCGGCATCCTGGTCCAGTTGCGCCTTGAAGAGCGTCTCGGAGGCAATCGCCTGGCTGCGCAGGCACATCGCCAGCTGCTGCCCTTGCTGCGCGAGCTGGGTCTGCCGGTCTGCCTGGATGACCTTGGCCTGGGTCAGGCCAGCCTCAACCAACTGCAACAGGTCTGCACGTTCGCCTGCCGGGAGGGATCCGATCTGCACCATCTCCCATTCGAGGTCACACCAGGCGCCTTGATCGAAGCGCTTGTGGGAGCCGCTGAAACGAGTCCAGTGCTGCCTTGAAAGCACTACTGAACTCGATCAAAGGCGAGCTGCTGGATCCAAAAGCCAGATCACTGGCTGAGCATCTCGAGTGGATGGAACTGCCCAAACTCGGGGTGAATGATCCTTTCCCTGTTGCTGTTCTGGGGCAGGGCCCCCCCCTGATCCTGCTGCATGGATTTGACAGCAGTTTCCTGGAGTATCGCCGGCTGGCGCCGCTGTTGAGCCAACGCTTTCAACTGTTCATTCCTGATTTGTTCGGCTTCGGCTTCTCACCACGTCCCCGAGATGCGAACTACGGACCTGAGGCGGTTCTGAGTCATCTGGATGCCCTGCTTGAACAGATCCCGGACAAGAGTCCCTGTGGCCTGATCGGAGCGTCCATGGGAGGCTCCGTCGCCGTGGAAATGGCCCGCCGACATCCACAGCGCATCAACGCTCTGATGCTGCTTGCCCCGGCAGGTCTCACAGGCAAGCCGATGCCCGTTCCGCCTTTACTGGATCGCTTTGGCGCGTGGTTCCTCAGCCGGCCCGGCGTTCGTCGCGGTCTCTGCCGTCAGGCCTTTGCGGACCCCGACGCCAATGTGGGTGCAGCGGAAGAACAAATCGCTTCACTGCATCTGCAGTGCCCTGGCTGGGCGGAGGCACTGGCAGCCTTTGCCCGCAGCGGGGGGTTTTCAGGGTGTGGAACACCGCTCCCTGACCAGCCTCTCCATGTGATCTGGGGAGCCAACGACAGGATCCTCAGGGAACCGCAGAAGAAAGCAGCGGCTCTCATCCTCAAGGACGGAGTTGAGGAGTTCGAGGCCTGTGGACATCTTCCGCACATCGATCAACCCGATCGCGTCGCCGAGCGCTGTCTCAACTGGTTCCAATCCTCAGCGTCCAGCATTCAACCGTCGGACCACATCGGATGATGAGGTTCTGATCCGCCGTCGTGGTGCTCAGCTTTCATGCCCCAGACCAGCTCCGGTCCCGTTCTTCAGCTCCTGGCAAGCGGTCTTCAACGCTGGGTTCGCAACCAATGTGATTCCGTTGAGGAGTTGAATCTGGCCCTTCAGGGTTCAGCAATTGAGCTGCTGCGAGGTCGTTTAAGAGGAGTCTCACTTGAGGCTCGAAGGGTGAGTTTCGAGCAGTTGCCCCTGATGCGCGCCGAACTGCAATCCGGCGAGTTGAAGACCCTGTTTCGCCCGGGGCAACCCAACCAACCGGTGCAACTCAAGGATCCCTTCGCGATCGAGGGTGAGGTGGTGCTGAACGGGAATGATCTGAACAAGGCTCTCGCCTGCGATCGCTGGCGATGGTTGGCGGATCTGCTGGCCGAACAACTGATGGGCCTGACTCCATTGCGGTCGCTGGTGATCGATAACGACCGGCTGGTGCTCACCGCGGATGTGATCACCGGCAAAGACCCTGTGCAGCGAAGCTTCCGTCTGTGCGCAGATCAAGGGACGATCAGGCTGAACCATTGCGATGCGGAGGGACAGTTTTTCCTGCCGATGGACCCCTCCATCAGGATCCTCGAAGCTCGGCTTCAAGGCGGCCAGCTGATGATCAAGGGCCACGCCACGGTTCATCCCTAAAAGCGATCACCCCTAAGGGGATCCCTGTGCCAGCACCGGCATGACCAGCGTCACGACGTAAAACACCACAGCTGGTGTGAACAGATAGCTGTCAATCCGATCCAGAATGCCTCCATGCCCTGGCAGGGCATCGCCGGAGTCCTTCACGCCTGCATCCCGTTTCATCATTGATTCGGTGAGATCTCCCACCAGTGCGAAGAGCGCCACAAGTGCGCCCAGACAGCCGCCGGTGATCGGACCATAAGGCCACTCCAGGAGTGCACCCGCCACGGCACCGAGCAGCACAGCCGAAGCCAGCCCTCCATAAGCACCTTCAATGGTCTTGGCAGGGGAAATGGGAGACAGGGGGTGGTGACCGAAACGGCGGCCGATGGCGTATGAGCCGATGTCACTGGCCACCACCATCAAACAGGCCATCAGGGTGATCAGCAGACCGGAGCTCACCCAGTCCCAAGGAATGTGATTGACCAGAGGTGCGATGTCCACAGCCTGAAGGTTGCGCAGACGCAGCCAGTGGCTGGGCAGAAACCCGAGATAGAACAGCCCGAAGATCGAGGCGGCAATGTCAGCGATCGAGCCGGTGATCGGCTGCAGCAGCAACCAGCCACAGATGGCGGCACCCGAGAGAGGCAAGACCGCGTCGGCAAGCGAGGAGGCGATGCCTCCATTGATGGACCACTGAGTACTGATCAGCAACAACTGGCAGGCCACCAATGTGGTTTTTGTGGCGGGGCGCATGCCTTTGAACTGGGCCATGCGGAAGAACTCCAGCAATCCCAGGTGCACGATCACCCCCAGAGCGATGGTGAACCACCAACCGCCCAGCCCCACGACCACCAGACCGAACAAACCAACCAGCAAGCCGCTGACAAGACGTTTGTGATCGGCGGCGCGCCGCTTGCTCAAGGCCTTGCCGGTTGTGGCGTCTGAAATCACCTGTCAGATCCCACGGCCCTTCAGGCCAGAACCTTCACCTTACCGGGCACCTGATCAGGCCATCTCTGATGCTGGAGCAGGAGCCACTGGCTGCGATCTGAAGAGATTCTCTCTCCAGGCACAAGCAGGGGAACCCCTGGTGGATAGGGACAGATCAGCTCCGCAGCAATCTGATCAGCGCAATCCGCCAACGGACAGATGACAGAAGGAAGGCGCTGCGCTTCATCCGGGGTGAGTTCAGGAATCGACGTGCTGAAAAGCGGCGGTTCCGGAATGGCTGGCAGCGGCACACCATCACCCTCACGCGCCAGCTGTTGCCAGATCAGCCCCAGCCGCTGCGCCAATCCCCGATGCCTGGCAAATCCAAGACAAAGGGTGAGACAGAGAGGTTCGGGCAACTCTGCGATCACCCCCTGACGCATGCAGGACTCATCCGCATCGAGTCCGTTCAGACCGATCTGACCCGTGGCAAGGATCAGTCGGAAGGGGTCATCTCCGGAGTGGATGGACACTCCGAGCCTCCGCAGATCAGCGATGAGCCGGATGGCTTCGCCTCTGCGAGCCGCATACCAGGAGGACCAGCGGCTGGACAACATCCAATCCAGGGTTGTCTCACAGGAGGCGAGCAGCAAAGCACTGGGACTGGTTGTCTGAAGTCGTCCCAGCGAGCGACGCAGCCGCTCTGGATCCAGCCGTTCAGCACGAAGCCACAGCACCGCTGTCTGCGCCAGTCCTGGGGCTGATTTATGCAGGGAATGCACGACCAGATCGGCACCGGCGGCCAGAGCGGATGCCGGACGGTCATGCTCTGCGTGAAAGGCCAGATGCGTGCCATGGGCTTCATCCACCATCACCGGCAGGCCCTTGTCATGAAGCAGCCTGATCAGCTCGTGGATCTCAGCGGCATAACCGTGATACGTGGGATGAACAAGAACCGCACCGGCAATGCGGCGACCTGGATCAGGCCAGGGCTCAAGGCTCTGGCGCAGACCCTCAGCAGTCATCGCCCCCGCGTGACCGCGTTCGCTGAGAAACGGTACGGGCAGAAAGACCGGCATCACGCCACCCAGTTCACAGGCGGCGATCAGAGAACGATGGGCATTGCGCGGCAGCAGCACAGCTTCGCCGGGTTGAGCCATCGCCAGCAAACCGGCCTGGAGGAGCCCCGTGGCACCGTTCACACCAAACCAGCAGTGATCAACACCCAGCAGGTCAGCCAGCCGCTCCTGGCTGGCAGTCACCGCACCCTGTGATTCCAGCGGCCCTCCGATCTCCGGCAGCTCAGGCAGATCCCAGCTACCCGGCGATTGCCGCAGCAACCGCCGCAGAGCAGGCGGTAGGGCAGCACCACGACCGTGAACAGGGAGATGCAATGCCAGACGGCGATCCGGTCGCAGCAGCTTGAGAAGCGACGACATCAAGCTCAGGCCACAGACGACAGAAAGCGGCGGCGGCAGTCCGGAGATTGCATCCGGACCCCGCGGAAGCAGCTCGGCAATCGCTTCAGAACCTCATCCATTCATGGGTGATGAATCACAGAATCATGTTCATTCAGATTGGCTGGACATTGCAGCGGCATCGTGAAACCTTGCGGACTCTCTAGGATCCACACTCCCTAGCGCTGCTGGGCGTGGATTCGCTTCGCTACAACCCGGGCCGTGATGTCCGATGGCTGCTGTTGCGCCCCTGGATCGGTGTGCCACGCCTGATTCAGATTTTCTGGGCCCTGCTGGGCCTGATCCTGAGCTTGCTGCTGAAAGGCGGCAGCAAGGATCCACGCGTTCAGCGCAATCTGGCTCGCACCCTGCTGCGCACCCTCACGAACCTCGGGCCCTGCTTCATCAAGGTTGGACAGGCCCTGTCGACCCGTCCGGACCTGATCCGCCGCGACTGGCTGGATGAGCTGACGCGGCTGCAAGACGATCTGCCTTCCTTCGACCATGCGATCGCCCTGAAAACGATCGAAACGGAACTGGGTGCCCCGGTTGATCAGCTGTTTGAGGAGTTCCCCGACACCCCTGTTGCTGCGGCGAGTCTCGGGCAGGTCTACAAGGCCCGGGTCGGGTCACAGCGATGGGTCGCGGTCAAAGTTCAGCGTCCGAACCTCACCTTCATTCTGCGAAGAGACATGGTGCTCATCCGCAGTCTGGGCATTCTGGCAGCGCCGTTTCTGCCCCTGAATCTGGGCTTCGGTCTCGGCGAAATCATCGATGAATTCGGTCGCAGCCTCTTTGAGGAAATCGATTACTGCTGCGAAGCGGCCAACGCCAAACACTTCTCAAGACTGTTCGCAGACAATCCCGCCGTCACCATTCCGGAGGTTGATGACGCGCTGTCGAGTCGCCGCGTACTCACCACCAGCTGGATCCAAGGCACCAAGCTTCGCGACCCTCAGGAACTCAAGGCCCAGCGCCTCGATCCCTCCGCCCTCATCCGAACCGGAGTGATCAGCGGGCTCCAGCAACTTCTGGAGTTCGGCTACTTCCATGCCGATCCCCATCCCGGCAACCTCTTCGCGCTCCCCGGGCGCAGCGGCGATCTCGGACACGTGGCCTACGTGGATTTCGGAATGATGGACTCGATCAGTGACCAGGATCGACTGACGCTCACAGGCGCGGTCGTGCATCTGATCAATCGGGATTTCGAAGCGGTTGCCAAGGATTTCCAGGAACTGGGCTTTCTTTCACCCAGCGCTGATCTGACGCCCATCATTCCTGCGTTGGAAGATGCCCTCGGAGGAAGCCTGGGCGATTCCGTCGGTTCCTTCAACTTCAAGGCGATCACGGACCGCTTCTCGGAGTTGATGTACGACTATCCCTTCCGGGTCCCGGCACGTTTTGCCCTGATCATCCGGGCGGTGGTCAGCCAGGAGGGCCTTGCCCTGAGGCTCGACCCGGGCTTTCGCATCATCGCGGTGGCTTACCCCTATGTCGCCAAGAGATTGCTGGCAGGCGACACCAGAGAGATGCGGGAAAAACTGATGGAAGTCATCTTTGACGAGCAGGGAAATCTGCGCGTTGAGCGACTGGAAA
>CAJXFG010000017.1 GCA_913052185.1 uncultured Synechococcus sp.
TGAAGACACGCTGGTTTTCAAGACCAGAGCCATAAACCACTCGACCACCTCTCCATGCTGCGTGACATCGATGACATCCGCAGAGCCACTTTAGAGGAGCCACCTCGGGATGACCCCTTGCCTTGTTTCAGCTCTTTGGCTTTGCCAAAGGCAGCAGGCACTTGTCTGAATCACAACCGGCAGGCCCCGCTTCGCTGATCTCACCCATGTCATAGCGCTGCAGTGCTTCGAAGAAGTCAGTGCTGACGCGACGCTGGATCACATCGGCTTGCATCCGCTCATAGGTCTCAGCGTCGATGGGCTCAAACGGCAGCCGCGGGAAGGTGGCGTTGGCATCGAAACGTGCCAGCAATGCTGCCGAGATGTAGCCCTCACCTCGGTCAATGGTGCCGTGCAAAGCATCGACGAGAGCATCGATTTCATGCTCACGGAATTCGATCGTGGCCGATGTGTTGTGAGCGGTGTAGTAGGTCTGAACCTGCATGTAGAAATCGAACTGGGCCATCGCCGAGAAGGAGTTGATGTCAACTGCATCGGCTCCGGGCAGGTTCGCCCAGCTCACCTCGGTTGGAATTTCCACCAGCCATTCGGTGCAGCGAGGATCGAACGGATCATCCAGCAGCCGGCCCTGCTCGTCCTTGTCGGACTGGGAAGGCACCACCGTGTAGCCGTAATCCATGCAAGCCATGGCGACCGGGTCGTTTTTGCCGAAGGTGATGCGGCGGATGAAGCGCTGTGCCTTGGGCGGGTGCCAGCCAGGAGCGGCCCCGGTCAGCAGGCTTTTGGTGCCGGCGGGCTGCACTGTTGTGCAGCGATTGGGGCGACGCAAGCCGTGGCGGTCGCAGTATTCCCAAACCGCCTCATTCACTGTCGCCTTCCAGCGACTGAGGTACTCGGCTTCCTGACGCTTGAATTCGCGGCCCTCATCGGTATCGGGACGGCCGGCTTCCCACCATTTCAGCCAGGGGGTCCCAAAGGCGTGAACAAAGAAATCGAACAGGCCCGTGAAACTCACGCCAACGATCGGGTCCCAGGCGCGGCTCTGGCGGTAGCGCTCCACTTCGAACTGATGGTTCAGCAGGCAGGCCACTGAGAGGGCACCGGCCCTGAAGGCATCGCGTTGCCCCTCATCATCGCTGGGGTCGATCTGGTTGAGATGCACCTCTGCGAGGTTGCAGTGGAAATCAGCGCCGAGAATCTCGCCGCAGGGATTAAGGCCGTAACGCCCCAGGCGGTGCTCGAGTTCAGCTTCAGCGATCGGGCCGTGATTCAGGTTCAGCCAGCGGCCTGCTTCTTCCTTGCCCTGGTCGCAGTAGATGTCGATGAATTCACGACGCAGTTCCGGTGTTGAGAGCAGATCGGCATTGGAGCGAGCAATTGCCTCAGGCGCGAACTGGATAGCGCCCTCGCCGCTGTGGAACTGGCGGGTGACTGCTTCCAGCAGCACCTCGCGGCTTGGCCGGGTGTGATAAACGCGGGTGTGGTTGGCCATGCGCAAGGCATCGCGCTCAGGGTCGATGCGCCAGTTCCCTTCCGCATCCTGTTGCCAGAGGTTGTCCTTGGCTCCGGCTGCACTGGTGTCGTTGGAGGCGAACTGGCGCATGCCTGCGCTGCGGCGGATGTTGCCGGCCACGATGGTGACGGCAGCCTCATCAATCAGCAGGCAGCATTCAACTGATGTGAGCCTGCGACCGACGGCTTTGCCCAGCAGCCGGGCGACACGACCGTAGAGATCCTTCAGCTTCACTGGGTTGGCCATCCCACCGAACCCCTTCAGGGTTTCACCCACTGGCCGCACGTCGGAGAGGTCAACCTCCACCTTGACGGTGCGTCCAGCGAAGCGCTCGTCGCTGCTCAGCTCGAGCAGCAATTGGTAGCTGTCAACCCAGCCACGACGCGTGTCGCCCACGCGGATCGAAACCGTGTCGCCCTCGATCGTGTGGCTGGTTGTGTCCTGTCGCTCACCGGCAGGGGTCACACCGATGTTGGTGACTTTGATCACCTCGATCGGGTTGGTGACGACAGGCAATCGATCGATCAGGTGAGGCTCGATGATGGCGCCTGTCCCGCAGCCCATCATCGCCAGGTCCATCATCAGACCGAAGGCTTCCCAGTCGACAAGGTTGGTGGAGGTGCAGTTGTAGGCCCCGGAAAAGTTTTCCTGCCGCTCAATCCAGGGTGTCCCGCCAATCCACAGCCAGCGGCCCGAGGGCAGCGCTTTTTTTTCCGCCTGCATCCTTGCCAGCAGCGACACCTCCTCTTCGGTCAGCTCGCCCAGCTTTTGCAAGCCTCCGAGGTTGCGGGATCCGACCTCACTCCAGCTTTCGCGTCCGGCGCTGCTGCGACGGCTGTAGGTCCGGTAGAAAACCGGATTGGCAGCGGGTGCTGTGGCGGGGAAATCGCCGTTGCTGGACACGGTTTCGGGGGTGTCCTTGGTGTCACTGCGGCTTGGAGACAGGGTCACGGTGTCAGACGGGTCAGTGTCGGCACCCTAACGCCAGCAATGGGGGTAGCAAGTGGTTGGTGGCACTATCCGCAGTGTCGCTGGTCAGAAAGTTGCAGAGGCTGCCACCATTTCGTTGGTTGAGCTCGCGCAGGGACATGATTCGCTCTCAGGGTCTGGCGGGACCACTGTTCAGGCGGCCGGTGCGATTTCTGCTGGTCGGTCTGGTGACGCTGGTGTTGAGCATTGGCCCGGCGCTGCTGGATCTCCCGGCGAGCCAGGCCTCACCCGCGCAACCCAGCAACTCCGCACCTCTGATTCCAATTGAAGATCAGCCGTTTTATCCACAGCTGGTGACGTCTTCAGAGACCTGGAGTGATGTGGTGCTCGATCAGGTGGTCGGCGACAGCCCACGCTCCACATTGCTCAACTTTTATGCCGTGATGGCTGATGTTGGTCTTCGGGCTGATCGGCTTGGTCATGGAGCTTCGACCAGGGATGTCTCCCGCCAGGAACAGATTGATGACACCAATCTGTTGTTCGGACTGGCCGTCAAGGCGCTTGATGCCAGCTCGATTCCCAAGAGCGTCCGCGAGGACATGGCGGATGAGGCAGCGATTCAGTTGAAGCATGTGCTCGATTACGTGCTGACCCACAGCCGACAGCCGATTGACATCCCCGATGTGGAAGGGATGAAACAGCTCAACGACCGACGCTCAACGCCAACGAATTCATGGCGCATTCCTGGAACAGCGGTCACCCTCACCTCGGATCTTGAGGACGATCCAGAGAATGAAAGTTTTTATTTTTCGGCGTCAACGGTGTCGTCGATCCGCTCGATGTATGACGAGATCAGGGCGATTCCTCAAATTCAGCAACCGTTCGCCACTCCTCGTTTTTACTCGGATTTCATCTACACACCCGGTTATCTGGTTCCCCCCGACTGGTACCTGGCTCTCCCCGGGAGCTGGCGTGGCTTCTTTGAATGGCCCATCGGCGATCAGACACTGTTTCAGGTTCTGTGTGCAGCGCTGTTGATTGGTGTTTACGGGTTCATTTATCTGCGCCTGCTGCGGATGTTGTTCTCCACTTACAGCCCAGGCGCCAGACGCTTTGAGAACGATCAGCAGATCTTTCAGCTCGATTCACTGGCCTGGAAGCGGGTGCTGATTGTGCTGCCTGCGCTGCCTCTCACTTATGTGACCGAACAACTGATCGACAACATCCTCAACTTCACAGGTTTGCCACTCGTGGTGGCCATTTATTCCTTTTATGTGATCTGGTATTTCTCGGCCAGTGTTCTCGTCTTCTTTCTGTTTGAGGCGGTTGGTCGAAGCAGCTCAGAATTTCTGGCACGTGTTCGTGGTGGTGAGTCACCCATCCAATTGCGCCGCATCACCAGTCTGGTGATGCCGATCAGCCGAGCTGTTGGTGCCTTGGTCTCAGTGGTTCTGATTTATCGGTTGCTGCTTTTGCTGGGCCTCCCCTCCAGCACCGTGCTCGCCTTCTCGGCCGTCCCCGGTCTTGCCATCGGTCTGGGCGCGTCCAAGCTGCTGGGCAATCTCTTTGCCGGATTGTCGATCCAGACCGATCGTCCGCTGCGGGTTGGTGAATTTTGTGAGGTTGGCGGCAATCTCGGCTTCGTGACCAAGATCGGTCTGCGTTCGATGGAACTGCAAACGCTGGAAAGCCGCGTGACGATTCCCAATTCCGTTGCCGATGAAGCCACGATCGTCAACTACTCCAGGCGGGGTGTCAGCTGGGAGCGCCAGCCCATGCAGGGCCTTGAGTTGCGCCTGCCGATCAGCGATCCGCTTTCACCCTTCCAATTGGAGGAGTTGATGCGTCAGGCAAGGCGATTGCTGGCCACGCCTCAATCACTTCAGCTGGCGGTGGAGCTGCGCGAACCACTGGTCAGCCTTGAATCGCTCGAGGACGGCACCAATCAGCTGATTGTGTTTGTGATGGTGGAACTGCACGGCTGGGCCCCTTTCCTCAAAGTGCGCGAAACACTGCTGTTGGCATTGGAAGAATTGCTGGAACGCGTGTCGCTCAGTGAAGTGGTGGTGGGTGTGGCCTACAGCACAACACCTCAACAGTTGGAGCGCATCCCAGAGCTCATGCGTGCGGTGATTGCAGAGGATCCTCAGCTGGGTTTTGAGGCCTGTCGGCTCGTGCGCATTTCAGCCTTCAGCTACGACCACGAGCTGGAGATCCGCTCGTCCCACGACACCCATGACGCCTTTGAGAACAGCGTGCACCGCCTCAATCGAAGGATCCTGGAAGTGCTCGCACAGCATCAGATCGAGATTCCCTTCCCCACGCAGACCCTGGAGCTGCATTCCAATCCACTGAATCAATGATGCTGCGCATTCCTGAACCGGAAGTGATGAATGACCCGCTGCAGGTCGATGCCTATGCAGCCGCCGATTTCAGCAGCACGGATCAGACAGTGGTGGAGAGGGTTGCCATGTTGCTTCAGGCGTCCGCGGCCTCCTTCCCCGATCAGGCGCGATTGCTTGATCTGGGCTGTGGGCCTGGAAATATCACTGCGCTACTGGCTCAGCGATGGCCGCACTGTTCCGTGCTTGGCCTCGATGCGGCTGATCGGATGATCGCCGTGGCTGATGAACGCCGACGTGCCGCGGGGGTTTCCAGCGAGCGGCTTAGTTACGGCAAAGCCCCGCTGCCACTTCGGCAGGCAGGCCAGCCGGCAGATCTGATCGTCAGCAACAGCTTGCTGCACCATCTCCATGATCCGCAACAGCTCTGGTCATCACTGATTCCATTGGCTTCGGCTCGCTGTCTTGTGCTGCATCGCGACCTTCGGCGCCCCGACAGCGAAGCAAGCATCGATCGTCTCTGCCAATGCCATGTGGCCGATGCGCCATCGGTGCTTCAACGTGATTACAGAGCATCACTGCATGCGTCCTTCACCGTGGAGGAGGTCAAAGCGCAGCTGCTGCTTGCCGGCCTGGGGCATCTGCAGGTGGATGCCGTTGAGGATCGCTACCTGGAGGTGAGCGGCTGGATCGCGGGCTGTCAGGCTGGGTCCGATGTATCCAGACCATGAGCACCGATTCAGCACTGCAGGACGGACGTGAGCTGCTGGATGCGGTGGCGAGGCGCCGCAACTTCGCGATTATTTCCCACCCTGACGCGGGCAAAACCACGCTCACCGAGAAATTGCTGCTCTATGGCGGAGCAATCCAGCAGGCTGGTGCGGTGAAAGCCCGGGGTGAGCAGCGCAAGGTCACCTCCGACTGGATGGAGCTTGAAAAGCAGCGGGGGATCTCGATCACCTCCACCGTTCTCCAGTTCGATTACACCGGCAACACCATCAATCTGTTGGATACGCCCGGTCACCAGGATTTTTCCGAAGACACCTACCGGACGCTGGCAGCGGCGGATAACGCCGTGATGCTTGAAGATGCCGCCAAGGGGCTCGAGCCGCAGACCCGCAAACTCTTTGAGGTTTGCCGCATGCGTGAAATTCCCATCTTCACGTTCATCAACAAGATGGATCGTCCGGGTCGGGAACCTCTCGCCCTGCTCGATGAAATCGAATCAGAGCTGGAATTAACCCCGTGGGCGGTGAACTGGCCGATCGGAAGTGGTGAGCAGTTCCGTGGGGTGATTGATCGCCGCTCCCATGAGGTGATTTTGTTCAGTCGAGCTGAACGTGGTCGTCAATCGGAAGAACGTCATCTCTCCTTGGATGACCCTGAGCTCAAAGAGCTGGTGGAGCCTGAGCTGCTGGAGCAGGCGGTGGAGGAGCTGGAGCTGCTGGAAGCTGCCGGCGCTGAACTGGATCTGGAGCTGGTGCATGCCGGTGAACTGACACCTGTGTTCTTCGGTTCGGCGATGACCAATTTCGGTGTGCGTCCGTTCCTGAATGCCTTTCTGGAGATGGCTCAGAAACCAGTCGCACGTCAGGGGCAGGACGGTCCGGTGGATCCCTTGCGGCCTGAATTCAGTGGTTTCGTGTTCAAGCTGCAGGCCAACATGGATCCGCGTCACCGAGACCGGGTCGCCTTTGTGCGCGTCTGCAGCGGGCGTTTTGAAAAAGACATGACAGTCCGCCATGCCCGTACGGGCAAGGCCATCCGGTTGTCGCGGCCTCAGAAATTGTTCGGCCAGGATCGTGCGGTTGTTGAGGATGCATTTCCAGGCGATGTGATTGGCCTGAACAATCCAGGGATGTTCTCAATCGGCGACACGCTCTACACCGGATCCAAAGTGGAATACGAGGGCATTCCCTGTTTCAGTCCTGAGATTTTCAGTTGGCTGCGCAATCCCAATCCCTCAGCCTTCAAGAACTTCCGCAAGGGGGTCAATGAACTGCGCGAGGAGGGGGCTGTCCAGATCCTTTACGACACTGATGAAAGCAAGCGGGATCCAATCCTTGCTGCTGTTGGACAGCTCCAGCTCGAGGTGGTGCAGCATCGGCTGCAGAACGAATACGGCGTTGAAACCCGCTTGGAGCCTCTGGGGTACCAGGTGGCTCGCTGGGTGACGGGTGGATGGTCGTCTCTGGAAAAGGTGGGTCGGATCTTCAATTGCAAGACCGTGCGTGATGCCTGGAATCGACCGGTTCTTCTATTCAAGAACGACTGGAATCTCAATCAGTTACATGAAGAGCATCCCGATCTGGACCTCAATGCCGTGGCGCCTGTTGTCAGTGGAGTTGAGCCGATCAGCCTCTGATGTCTGCTGGCAGCTGTTGTGCAGACATTAAAAAACCCTCCTGCTGGCAGGAGGGCAAGTTTCAGTCGGTGCGACCGCTTCATTCAACTGATGAATTCAGCTGATCACTCCTCGCCGTCTTCGTCCGTACCGCCAACAGGAATCAGGCGGATGGCTTTGCGACCCAGCTTGATTTCGAATTCATCGCCTGGGTTGAGATCAAGCATGGCGGTGTAGGCCTTGCCCACAAGCAGGTTGCCGTTGCCCTGAACCTTGGCGGTGTAGCTGAGCTTGCGGCCGCCCTTGCCGATGCCCGCAGAACCACTGCCAAGTTCCACGCCTTTGGCGCTCAGCAGCGCTTCATAAAAAGCGGTGAAATTGACCCGTTGTCCACCGTCTTTTTTGTCGGTGACATAACCACAGGCTGTTGCCAGATCAGTCTTGGAAACATCGCCAAGTTCTTTGACCTTGGCCAGAAGATCTGAACCAGTAAGCATTGATAAGCCCCATCTGTGTTCATTTATGCATTACATCCAGCAGTTCGTCAACTGTTCAATCCGGTTTTCTAGGTGGAGCAGTTTTTAGGGGAGTCAGTGCTGTTGATCGCTTGAATCAGCGGATTGATCGTTTTTATCTATGCGACGCTGTTGATTCAGGTTGAGAACGGTGCTCGCGGCTCTCAGTGTGGGATGTAGGCGTGCGGATTATCGCTCAAAAGCGGCTTCAGAAAGCTCATCTGCGCTGTTTTGGCTTCTCTGCGGAACGATGTGGGAAGAACGGATGCTGCTCAAAGCGATTTCCTCGCGCTGGGCGATTTCTTTTGTGCAATCGCTGCACCCAGCCCAGGCCCGCTGAACACCGCCCTCAATGCAAGTTGTCAAGTTAAGGGTCGGAGCGGTTGACGCACTCAGCAGAGACGAATGGTGGGTTGACGCGAGCTGTGTGTCCCGGTCAGCACTCCTGCGGGATTGGCCTTGAGTCGACTTCCAGTGTCCATGGCAGGCGTTCTTTCAGCGGCGGGCCTCCTCCAGAGTGTTGCTTCCCCTCTGAAGACTCGAAGATGCTTCACCGCAGCCAATCGTTGTTCTGCTGATCCTTGGATTCATTGACTCGGATGTGATCGCTAACCATCGAAAAGTCTTCGCTGCTTGCCTGGATCCCGCAACGTCATGGTTGATGGTTGATCACAGAAGGCTGAGAGCTTGTTCCGGTGTGCTTTCTCTGCCGTGTGTCTGACTTTTTGAAGTTGAGTCTTGCTCTGAGAGAAGCAAAAACATTGTTTGCCCTGATGCTGGGAGTCAACCATGAGGGATTTTCAGTCACGGCCAAGCAACGCAATCGCCAGAATGTTGCTCCTGAAGCGGTCTGCTGTGGACACCCTCTGGCTGCACCGTCCCTCTGATGATGGCGGGACTGATTACGTCTGTTTTCGTGACCATCGGGATCACGTTGAAGTTCTCGAGGGTTACCACCTGCCGCCTCAGATGCCTCTGATTAAGCATCGTCAGGTGTTGCTCAGTTCGGATGTGCCCAGTTTTCGGCATCGTTTTGAGCGCCAGCATGGATTTCGTCACGGTCCGCCTTTGTTCTGAGTCGCGTCCGAAACCGGCGATGGTGCCCGCCAAGGCGAGTCTCTCGATAATCTCTAAGCAGATCTCGATACATCAATGGCTGCAGGGCTGGACCCAGGTTCGGATTCGGATTCCAAAGATCCGTACACCTTGCTCGGTGTGAGTCCTGATGCCGGATTTGATGATGTGCAGAAGGCCAGGGATCGAGTCGTTGCATCCTGTGGTGACGATGCGGTCGCCCGCGCTCGCGTGGAGGCTGCTTACGACGCCGTGTTGATGGAACGCCTGCGCGACCGTCAATCCGGTCGCCTGAGTTCAGCAGCTGCCTCCGCTTCACAGATGGAGCGTCAACAGGTTTCTTCGGGAGCGACCAGCAGCGGCAACGGACCTGCCGCTTTGCTGACCCGCCTGCGCAGCATGTCACTGCCGGCTCCATCACTGAATGGATCCGGTTTCGTACCCGATCTGCAGCTGGTGCAAGGTCAGGGTCTGATCGTGCGTTCGATCGCGGGAGCGCTGGCCTTGCTGCTGCTGCTGCTGGCTCCGCAAACCGTTGATCTGCTGCTTGCGTTGTCAACGATCGGCGTGTTCATCAGTCAGGTGAAACGCGGCCGTCGCCCCCTGGGCTCACTGGGCTGGACCCTGCTGCTTCTGATTGTCGGTCTGACTCTCGGGGCCGTTCTCAGTGCTTTCACCCTGCAGACAGGTCTGCCTCTGGGTGTTGAGCAATGGCAGGCTCTGCCGACGCTGCTTCTCTTGCTGGCCGGTGCTCTCCTACTGGCCTGATTTGATCAGCTCG
The DNA here is from genome assembly GCA_913052185.1 of uncultured Synechococcus sp. GTDB lineage: Bacteria > Cyanobacteriota > Cyanobacteriia > PCC-6307 > Cyanobiaceae > Synechococcus_C. The sequence continues at coordinate 9,500 of CAJXFG010000017.1, forward strand.
TCAATCAGCCCCTCCAGTTCCATTTCGTTGAACTGATAAACCTCACTGCAGAAATGACAGGTGAGTTCGGCTCCCTTGTCTTCCTTGAGCATGGTGTGCAATTCATTCGGGCCGAGCAAGGTCAGGGCCCCCAGGCTGCGTTCACGGCTGCAGGGGCAGTGGAAACGAACCGGTTGCATCGGTTCGCTGCTGGGAATGGGTTGAGGGTCGAGATCCGGGAACACGTCATGCAGCAACTGTTCCGGATGGTCACCGCAGTTGTGCAGTTTCTGGCTGAAGTCCTGGATCTCGCGGCAGCGTTCCTCAAGGAGAGCCACCAAAGCAGGCTCTTCCGCGGCCTTGGGTAGCACCTGCACCAGAAGCCCCCCGCTGCTCTGCAACCCCTCGCTGTTGATCGTTTCTCCCACGAACACAGCCGATGGCGTCTGTTCGGAGTGGAGCAGATAGGACGCGACATCTTCGCCGATGCCACCGCTGACCAGTTCCACGGTGCTGCTGAAGGGTTCGCCTTTGCCGTCATCTCTCACCACATGCAGGTAACCCGTTCCCGCTGCTGAGCTGAAATCAAAGCCGGCCTGTCCTTCCGCATGGCGGATCGGGTCAAGCTCAAGCGATGGGTTGCCGACATAACCACGCACCGTGCCGTCACGGCCGGCATCCACGGTCAGGCCCCTGAGGGGACCATCGGATCCCAGTCGGAGATTGACGCGACCGTGCCTCACCTTCATGGAGCTGGCCAGGAGCAGGCCTGCAGCCATGGCCCTGCTCAGCATCACGGTTGTGAGATAGGAGAGGCCGTGGCGTGACTGGGCTGTACGCGATGTTTCGCCCGTGGTCACCGCGACCAGCCTGATTCCCCCGCCCGCTGCAGTGGCACGGACCAGCCGATCAGCCATGGCTCTTCAACAACCCAGGCGTCATGGTGACAGAGCATGCAGTCGTCCATCGCGCAGGCGCAGGTGCTCGCAGCTCCAGCCCTGGAACAGTTCCGGCTCATGGGTGACCACGATGAGAAGACGGTCCTGGCTGAGCCGGTCCAGCAGTTCGAGGACCTCGGTGCGCACGGACCAGTCGAGTCCTGCTGTGGGCTCATCAAGCAGCAGCACGTCCGGTTTGCGCAGCAGCTGCACCGCCAAGGCCAGACGTCGCTGCTGTCCGCCGCTGAGTCGCTCAGGGGCCTGACGCCCGTCGACACCGCTGAGCCCCACCTTGCGAAGTGCCGACATCATCTCCTCGCTGCTCAATCGGCGGTGACCCAGCTTCAGCTCCTGGTTCACGCTGAGGCCGAGGAAATGTCGTTCCGGAAACTGAAACACCACCCCGCACAGCCAGCGTCGCTGGCGCTGATTCAGCGGTTGACCTTTCCAGCGGATGCTGCCGCTGTCAGCCCCCGCCATGCCGCTGATCACTTCCAGAAGACTGGTTTTGCCACTGCCGCTGTCGCCGGAGATCAGCAGGGGACGTCCCAGACTTGCTTTCAGCTGAATGCTGTTCAAGACCAACTGTTCGGCGGTTGCAGGCCTGTAGTGGATATCCGTGAGTTCCAGCATTCCGCTCGAATGCCCGCGTCTGGGCTGCCATGGCTCCCCAGCATGGTCGATCGATCCATCGGCGGCGATGATGACGATGTCACCGGTGGGTCATGCGCGTTCGCTTCCGAGAGGTTGATCCCTTCAATTGCTGGGTCTGGTTGCGATTCAGCGAGATTCCCAGTCAGGGAGAACGCAACTATGTCGATGGCATCTTTGACAGTTGGTACGTGCTGGGCAGGCTTGGTGGTTTCAATGCCGAGAGCCTGCAGGTGCATGAGGAGGGCGAGGAACTCAGCTGGATGAGCTACGAAAACGAGGAGGCCACAGCGGTCATGCCTGCCCTGATGCACAACATGGGTCAGATGGAGTACCAGCAGGAGTGGGCCCGGTGCTGGGTTGATCTGGGCACCAGTGATGGGATTGCCCTCGATGTTCTGATCAACGCTCTGCGCCAGCTCGATTCGGATGTGGTTCAGCTCGAGGAACTGCTGATCGGTGGCGTCAATGAAGACTGGCCCGTGGAAGACCATCCCGACAGTGTCTTCCCCGGCATGGACTGACCGTTGTTGTGGCGGAACGACGTCGCCTGTTGATCGACTCCCGCAGGTTGCAGTGCGCGGATGACCAGCGCCGATTTCCGCTACAGGAGGATGAATCGCGCTACCTGCGCAGAGTTCTGCGCCTGAAGCAGGGCGATCTGGTGGATGTGATTGATGGCTGCGGCCATCTCTGGATGGCCCGTCTGCTGGATGGACATCGCCTTGCGTTGTGCACTGAGATCGAATCGCCAAGTCAGAGCGTGGTCGCACCACGGCCGAAACTTGGCCTGGCGATTGCGCTCATCCGTCGGGGGATGGATGACGTGATGCGGATGACCTGTGAGCTGGGTGTTGATCGGCTGCAGCCGCTTCAGGGGCAACGCTGTGTTCCACAGGCTGAGCATCGCCCGGAGCGTTGGCAGTCGATCCTGCGTGAGGCCATGGAACAGTGCGAACGGCTTTGGGCACCAGAGTTGACCGGAGTGTGTGCTGCAGCGGATTGGTGGGAGACGCCGGATCAGAGCGACCTGCGCTTGCTCGCTGTGCCTCGCGAGACGGCAGTGCCGCACCTGGCCGACCTGCTTGCAACAAGGACCTCCGTGCATTCATCCATCTGGCTGGCGATCGGTCCAGAAGGTGGATGGACCGATCAGGAGCTTGCTGCCGCAGCAGCTGCAGGGTGGGTGCCCGTTTCCCTGGGCGACACCATCCTGCGCAGCTCAACCGCCGCTGTGGCCGGAGTGACCACTCTGAGCAGCTGGCGCAGGCTCAGGAGCTGAGCGTGCGGCGCTTGCAGGCATCCATCAATGGCCGCCCAGTCACACCCATCCGTTGCATCAGCGCGATCTGAACAGCGGATGGTGATTGCACAGCCGTTCGGGCCCGTGGCTGGTTCCCCGCTGCGGGGATCTCTCCCCTGCGGTCAGGTGCCGCTTGCCAGGAAGGCTGAGCCTGATCTGCAGAGGTGTGTCTGAGCAGCTGACTGAGTCGGTCTTTGAAGGCTTTCAAAGGCGACTTGGGGAGGGGCATGGCCGTCAAGGGAGAAGAAGCGTCATCGCCTTTGCCCTTCCACAGAGGAATCAACGGCTCAACGCAGGAATGGATCACTTCCGGATTGTGCCTGACGGTGATCCTGCCGATCCTTCAGCTCTTGAACAGATCGCTGGCCATGCTGCGGAATCCCGCGAGGTTGTTGCCGGGGCGACGCTTGCCGGGTCGGATCGAGTTGCCAGGCTGAAGGGCCTCAGGCGCAAAGGTGACGAGCTGAACCTCTGGCTTTGCAGCTTCTGCAGCGGCCAGTTCAGCGGCGATGGCTTCCGCCGTGGTTTTGGAAGGCTCGGCTTTGGGTGTGACCTCAGTGATCTTTGCCGTGGTGCCGGCTTTGCTTGCCGCTTTGCGTTCAGCTTTGTTTTCAGCCACCACGGCCACTGGAGCAGGAGCTGGATCAGCAGCAGGAGCAGCCGGGACGGCCTCTGCAACAGGCGCTGGAGCCGCTGCGGGCTGGGACGACTCCGGGGCGCTCTTGGTCTCCGCCTTCTTGGGTTGAGGTTTGGTGGCCGTTGCCTCAGGTTCCTGGTCTCCCAGCTCAAGGAAGAAACCCTTTCTGTTGAGCACCATGCCGGAGCGGGGAAATCGTCTCCGTGATTATCCGTGCCCAAGTTCCCTTCAGCGTTGATGCTTAGGGCAGTGCAACACAGCCTGATGTTTTTCGTGCCGCTGGAGCTCCCGTCACAGACCGCTTCGCTTTGGCTCACCGCGCTTGTGCTGAACACGGTTTTGATCGCACTGGCTCAGCGTTTTCCGCTGCTCACACGGTCTGGTTGGTGTCATGCGGGCATCCTGGGCACCGTGCTCTGGGGGGCGATGGCCTGGCGCGGCTGGCTGGCTGTGGTGGCCTACCTCGTGCTCGGATCCCTGGTGACCAAGCTGGGCTTCGCCAGAAAGCAGGAGCTGGGGCTTGCTGAAGGGCGTGGGGGTCGCCGTGGCCCTGAAAATGTCTGGGGATCGGCCTTCACCGGTCTGGTGCTGGCCTTGCTGATCGCAGCCCGCATCGGCTCGCCGACGTTGTTGCTGATTGGTTTTTCAGCCAGTTTTGCGGCCAAGCTGGCCGACACGTTCGGCAGTGAGATCGGCAAGCGCTGGGGGCGCACCACCCTGCTGATCACCAACCTGCGCCCCGTGCCTGCGGGTACGGAGGGCGCAGTGAGTGTTGAGGGCACGCTCGCCAGTGCCTTTGGCAGCCTGCTGATGACACTGGTGATGGCCGCTCTGGGCTTGCTCCCATCCGGCTCTGCTTGTGCGCTGGTGCTGGTGGTGGGTTTCATCGCCACACTGCTGGAAAGTCTTCTTGGAGCCGTGGGCCAGGGCCGTTGGCCCTGGCTGAGCAATGAGTTGGTCAATGGTCTGCAGACCGGTTGGGCGGCAGGTCTGGCCATGGCTGCGGCCTGGCTTCTGGGGGTGTCGGGCTGAAATCAAGCTCCGCTTGGTCACGCAGGCTGTGCAGGCTCCTCTTCAGTGTTTTGCGCAGCATGTGCCGGTCGATCCCTTCGCGTCGGGCAATCTCCGTGAGGGACAGTCCGTTGATCCAGAAGGCACAGAGCCAGCGGCACTGGTTCGGGTCCAGTGTCTTCAGCATCTGGATCAGCCATTCGCGCTGCGGATCCGTCTCCAGGCTTCCGGGATCCGGAAGACGATCGATCAAGGCGTCTTCTGCAGAACACCCGTCACCACTGCTGCGCTGAAGGTGGAGTGATTGCAACCGACGATCCCGGTGTGCCACGCAGGCTTCTCGCCAGCGCTCGGCTGTCACTCCGAGTTGTTCTGCGAGCTGCTCTTCGCTGAACTGCAGCAGCCCAGCATGCAGCCGGTTGTTCTGAACCTTCATCCCCCGGGCGTGCAGATCTCCCAATCGCCAGGGAATCCGCAAGGTATGCAGGCGGTCCCTACGAAAATGCCTGATCTGGCCAACGATTCTCGGCATTGCGTAGCTGCTGAGCCGATGGCCGCGGCAGGCTTCAAAACGCTCAAGAGCGCGGATCAACCCGTAGCGGCCTTCCTGCACGAGATCGTCGCGTTCGCCGGATCCGTTGTGCAGCTGACGGTTGGCGCCGAGATGAGCCAGCCCCAGGTGTTTCAGCACCGTGTCATTCCGCTGCAGGATGTGAGGGGGGATTGGACGGCGGCGTTCATGGCGTCGTTGGCGCTCGAGTTGCCGCTGAATTGCCGCCGGTTGAGAGCTGTTGGTCATGGCCTCCTTCAGGCAGGAACCCTTTCAAGTTCCGCCGGTTCAGGTTCGGCTCACCTCACTCTTCAGGGTGATTGGGTTGGTCCTCAGGGGGGAGGCAGCAGCGCCTGATCAGTGTTTGCCCGTGCGTCCGATCAGGTAGGAGCTGAACGCCAGCATCAGCACGCCTGCGCAGTACTGAATCAGTTCGGTGATGGAGGTCACCTCAAAGCTCACCATCACCTTGAACGCGGTCACGATCAGGGCAACGATGATCACTTTGGTGAGCTTCTGCTTCAGGCCATCGAGGTCTTCGATGTTCAGCAGATTGCGTCTCGATGAGGATTGATCGGTCTGTCGCGGGTCGATGTCGGAAATCACCAGCTCGTAGATGCCGTACCCGAAGATCAGCAGGGCGATGCCGATCAGGTAGTAGTCGATGCCGCCCACCACTTTGCCAATCAGCAGCGTGCTGTTGTCATGGGTGAAGTCACCCCTGAGAACCCTTTTCAGAACACTGAGCTCGGCATAGGTCCCGATGGCAAAGCAGCTGATGCTCCCCAGCAGGCTCATCACAACGGGAACGAGCGTGATCAGACGGAATTTCCAGATCAGCCCTTCAAATCGGTGTTCCAGTCGTCTTGCTCGGTTCATGCTCGGTTTGTTCATGGTGGTGTGTTGTCTGGAGTCGTTCCGATGCGAGGCGATGACCTAGGCGAGGTTCTCGGATGACGGCGGTCTGGGAGGAGCTGGAGGACCCATCAGAGCAGGGATGGACAGTCCAACAAGCGCAGAGCTCACGGCCAGAAACACAGCAAGAGGCAGCGGCCTGACCACAGGCTGGCGTTCCATCACGGTGCCGCATCGGGAGCACACAGGCAGTGCCCCTTTCGGTGGGCGCAGCACGATCGCGGGACCACAACAACATTCAGGGCAGCGGAATCGAGGCATGGACGAAGAGCACGTCGCGTCGCACGCAGTGGCGATCAATTGATTGCGACAATCATGCGTTGCCGTCAGTGGTCCTGCCATGCCCCTCAGCTCCCTGGTGCGTCTGCTGCAGTGCTCAGCGCTGACGGGTGAGCTCAGCGAACGCATCGATCGGCCCGATCGGCTGCTGGTCCGCGGTGGTGGGCGTGGCACCCGGGCGCTTGTGGCCAGTGCCCTGGCCCGCCAGCAGGATCGGCCTCTGCTTGTGGTTGTTCCCACCCTGGAGGAGGCCGGCCGCTGGACGGCTCTTCTGGAGCTGATGGGCTGGCGCAGCGCCCAGCTTTACCCCACCAGTGAGGGTTCGCCCTATGAACCGTTTGATCCCACCAGTGAGATCACCTGGGGACAGCTGCAGGTTCTCAGTGAGTTGCAGTTGGATCGGCAGAGCCGTGATCTGGCGATCGTGGCCACGGAACGCTGTCTTCAACCGCATCTGCCGCCGCCGCAGGCCCTGTTTGATCGCTGCTGCACCCTGCGCAAAGGTGACAGCCTCGATCTTGAGGAGCTGGCCACCAACCTGACCAAGCTCGGTTACGAGCGGGTCTCCACCATCGATCAGGAGGGGACCTGGAGTCGACGTGGCGACATCGTTGATGTCTTTCCTGTCAGCAGTGAGCTGCCGGTGCGTCTGGAGTTCTTCGGTGATGAGCTCGACAAGCTGCGTGAATTCGATCCCGCCAGCCAGCGTTCGCTGGATCCGATCGAAAGCCTGCGGCTGACCCCGACAGGATTCAGTCCCTTGATCGCCGAGCAGCTGCGCGATGCCATGCCCGATGGCCTGGAGCAGCTGCTGAGCGAAGAAAGCCTGTCTGAATTGCTGGAGGGGGGCACGCCCGAAGGCATGCGTCGCCTGCTTGGTCTGGCCTGGGCTGAGCCCGCATCCCTGCTCGACTACCTCCCGGCTGACAGCTGTGTGGCGATTGATGAGCGTCGTCACGGCCGCTCTCATGGTGACCAGTGGCTGGACCACGCCCGCGAGCATTTCGAGGAACTGGCTTTGCCCTTGCCGATCCTGCATCGCGAGATTGAGGCGGCGATGGGGTTGGCGGAAGCGTTCCCCGGATTCGATCTGGCCGAGCTGCGCGAGAGCGATGACCATCCCAATGCCTTTGATCTCAACAGCCGTCCTGTGCCGGCTTATCCCAATCAGTTCGGCAAACTCGGTGAGCTGATCAAGGGCTACAGCAAGGAGAAACAGGCCGTCTGGCTGCTGTCTGCGCAGCCCAGCAGAGCTGTCGCTCTGCTGGAGGAACATGACTGCATCAGTCGTTTCGTGCCCAATGCAGCGGACGCGCCGGCGATCGAGCGATTGATTGAGCAGGGGACACCTGTCGCGCTCAAGACCCGCGGCACCGCCGACCTCGAGGGGCTGCAGTTACCCGCCTGGAAGGTCGTGCTCATCACCGACCGGGAGTTTTTCGGACAGCAGACGCTCACGAGCACGGGCTATGTGCGCCGTCGCCGCAAGGCGGCCAGTCGCACAGTGGACCCCAACAAGATGCAACCCGGGGATTACGTGGTGCATCGCAATCACGGCATCGGTCGTTTCCAGAAGCTGGAGAAGCTGGCAATCAGCGGCGAGGTGCGGGACTACCTGGTGGTGAAGTATGCCGACGGCATCCTGCGTGTGGCGGCCGATCAGCTGGGCAGCCTTGGTCGATATCGCGCCAACAGTGACTCTCCTCCGCAGCTCAGCAAGATGGGCGGTACGGCCTGGGTCAAGGCCAAGGAGCGGGCCAGCAAGGCATTGCGCAAGGTGGCGCTTGATCTGGTCAAGCTCTATGCCGAGCGCCATCAGGCCCCTGGTTTTGCATTCCCGGTGGATGGTCCCTGGCAGAACGAGCTGGAGGAATCATTCCCCTATGAACCGACTCCGGATCAGTTGAAGGCCACGGCCGAGGTGAAGCGGGATATGGAGAAGTCGCAACCGATGGATCGCCTGGTTTGCGGCGATGTGGGCTTCGGCAAAACCGAGGTGGCGATCCGGGCCATCTTCAAGGCGATCACGGCCGGTAAGCAGGTGGCCATGCTGGCTCCCACAACCGTGCTTGCTCAGCAGCACTGGCGAACGCTTTCAGAACGTTTCGCGCCTTATCCCATCAAGGTGGCGCTCCTCAATCGCTTCCGGACCACCAGCGAGCGGAAGTCGATTCTGGAAGGCCTCAAGAAAGGAACCATCGATGCCGTTGTGGGCACCCATCAGCTGCTCAGCAAGAGCACGGTGTTCGACAAGCTTGGTCTGCTGGTGGTGGATGAGGAACAGCGCTTCGGAGTGAATCAGAAGGAGAAGATCAAAGCGCTGCGCAAAGACGTTGACGTTCTCACGCTGTCGGCGACCCCCATCCCGCGCACGCTCTACATGAGCCTTTCTGGAGTGCGGGAGATGAGTCTGATCACAACACCTCCGCCGTTACGCCGACCGATCAAAACGCACCTGGCCGCCCTTGATGAAGAGGCGGTTCGCAGTGCCATCCGTCAGGAGCTCGATCGGGGCGGTCAGGTCTTCTATGTGGTGCCCAGGGTTGAGGGCATTGAGGATGTCGCTGGTCAGCTGCGTCAGATGCTCCCGGGACTGCGTCTGCTGGTCGCGCACGGCCAGATGGCCGAGGGCGAGCTGGAGAGCGCCATGGTGGCCTTCAACGGCGGGGAAGCCGATGTGATGCTCTGCACCACGATCGTGGAAAGCGGGCTGGATATTCCCAGGGTCAACACGATCCTGATTGAGGACGCCCACCGATTCGGTCTGGCGCAGCTCTATCAGCTGCGCGGTCGTGTTGGCCGCAGTGGCATTCAGGCCCATGCCTGGTTGTTCTACCCAGGTCAGGCCTCACTCAGTGAAGCGGCCCGGCAGCGGCTGCGCGCCATTCAGGAGTTTGCTCAGCTGGGCAGCGGTTACCAGCTGGCGATGCGGGATATGGAGATCCGTGGAGTCGGCAATCTTCTGGGTGTTGAGCAGAGCGGCCAGATGGAGGCCATCGGCTTCGATCTCTACATGGAGATGCTCCAGGAGTCCCTGGCCGAGATTCAGGGCCAGGACATCCCTGCGGTTGACGACACCCAGGTTGATCTGCAGGTCACCGCCTTCATTCCCGCCGACTGGATCACCGATGCCGACGAGAAGATGGCGGCCTATCGATCGGCCGCTGAGTGTGTCAGCAGCGAGTCTCTGGTCGAACTTGCAGCGATTTGGGCTGATCGCTACGGCGCTCTGCCGGGTCCTGTTCAGTCGCTGCTTCAGCTGATGGATCTGAAGCTTCTGGCCAAGCGCTGCGGTTTTTCCCGCATCCGGCCGGAGAAGCCGAACATTGCCCTGGAAACACCCATGGAGGAACCGGCCTTCCGACTGTTGCGTCAGGGATTGCCTCAGCATCTGCATGGCCGGCTTGTGTACCAGGCCGGTTCAGGGGTCACCGCCAAGGTGATGGCCAGGGGCCTCGGTGTGTTGCCGATGGAGAAGCAGCTTGAGGAGTTGAAGAGCTGGCTTGAGCAGATGGCGGCTCAGATTCCTGATGCTGAGGGACTCACGGCTGATGAACGCGACAAGCTGCAAACCGCCCGTAACGAGGCTGTTCTCAGCGTTTAGCTGTCGGCCCCCTCAGCGCGGGGCCTCCGAAAATGAGAAGATTCGTACACAATGCGCAATTCTTCGTTACACTGCGTCCAGATTTTGGAATCACGTGGGCGAACTCATCGATCCGATCAGCAGTGCAGGTTCCATGGGTCTTTTCTCCAGCCTGATCGGAGCAGCCGCCCTCGGGGTTTATGCCCTCTGGCAGGACGATTCACAGAACAATGACGATGATGACTCCACTCCCGGTGGTGGTCTGATGCAGCCTGTCGCCTGATTCAGTCATATCCACACACAACCATCACCCAATTGGGTGATGGTTTTTTTGTGTTCGCATAAGAGCGTGGAGCGGCACCACGCTGCTCATCAGCTTTGAACCAGTCGTTAACCCGACGATGCAGGCGTTGGCTTCCCGGCATCGGCCTGCTGCTGCTCGTCGCCAACCCGGCACGGGCTGCGTCCTGGGAGGCCATTGATGTTCTGCGTGACAGGCTCACGCGGGCTGGCGTTCGTGTCGTTCAGAGAGATTGCTCTCGACGAGGACTGCAAGGCCTGTACCACCCACGCAGCGACACACTTGTGGTTTGTCGTTCGCACAGGTCGTCTGCTCAGGTTTGGGACACGCTTGCCCATGAGGCGACCCATCGCATGCAGCGCTGCGCCGGAGGGCCCATCTCGGAGCGTCAGCACCATCGCGCCATGTATTCGGCGCTGGCTCGCAGCCATCCGGCAGAGGTGCGTTCCATCCGGAGTTACCCCCGCCAGCAGCAGTTGTCTGAACTGGAGGCCAGATACACCGCAAAGCTTCCGCCTCAAGACGTTCTGAAGCTGTTCGATCGCTACTGCGGAGGGCAGGTGAGCGTCTGAATCTCGCCCACAAAGAACCTTTCACACCCACCGACCAACAAAGACCGAGAGATCGATCATGAATTCAATGCTGATGCAACTGGCTCTGGCTGCGCTCGGTCAGTTCGCTGGTCAGGGCCCCATGCCCATCGGGAGTGTGCCGCTGGGAGGTCTCGTCTCAGGCGGCAGGCTTCCCGTGAGTCCTGTTGCACGGCCGATGTCCCGATATCCCACGGCTCCACAGCTCGGTCGTAGCTCATCTCTTCAGCTCGCTTCTCTGGCCACAGCCACCTGCCTGATGCGAGAACAACAGCTGACCCGTGCTCAGGCTGTTGCTCTTCTTGATCGCCAGGCGCAGATCTGGGGTTGGGAGTCACGCTGGGGACAACGCATTCAGCTGGCCAGCGTGGATCGAGCCATCAAGGCCGCTGGCGGCTGCAGAAGCATGGTGCGCAGGATTCAAAACAGTCCTGTAGCCATCTCACCGATGGCGACGCTGCCGGTGCATCGCACCCCAGCTCGGACAGGGAGTCGCAGCCAAAGCGAAGGATTCGGGCTGTTCCCCTACCGCTGAAGCGCGGACTGGAGGTTTGCGGATCCGGGGCGATAGGCCTGACCGCGATTGGGTGACCGCAGCGCTTTGATCAATGTGGTTTCTGCAGCTCGGTACTGACTGTCTTTGCCGGTGCCGAGCTGTTCAACGGTGAGCGATTGGATCTCTTCATCGCTCAGCTTCACATCGACATCCGGGCGGATGCCGTTTTTGTGGATATCGGTGCCTTTGGGTGTGAGGTACTTGGCGATGGTGACCGTCAGGCCCGATCCATCCGAGAGGCCACGTACGGACTGGACCAACCCCTTGCCGAACGTCTTCTGACCAACGAGCACAGCTCGGTTGTTGTCCTGAAGTGCACCGGAGAGAATTTCGCTGGCACTGGCCGAACCTTCGTTCACCAGCACCACAACAGGGCTGCTGGTCAGCGCACTGCCGGTTGCGCGGCGCACATCCTGAATGCCGTCGCGGGTCTTGGTGCTGACGATGGTTCCCTCGTCCAGCCATTGCCGAGCAATGTCGATGCTGGCTTCCAGCAGCCCTCCAGGATTGCTGCGCAGGTCGAGCACATAGCCCTCGGCACCCTCTGTTTCGAGCTCACGGATGGCAGACCGCATCTCACGAGCTGCATTGGCATTGAACTGTTTGAGGCGGATATAGCCGACCTTCTTTCCATTGCCGGTCGTGTTGAGCCGGCTTTCAACAGCGTGGATCTCGATGCGCGCCCGTTTGAGAGGCACCGTCACCACCTCCCCTTTGCGGCGTAGGCCAAGGGTGACCTGGGTGCCTTCCTGACCTCGGATCAGCTTCACCGCATCTTCCGTGGTCATTCCTTTGGTGGACTGGCCGTCGATCGAGACGATCACATCCTTGGGCTGCACACCAGCTCTGGAAGCCGGAGTTCCCTCAATCGGTGACACCACAAGGATTTCCTTGGTGTCCTTGTCCAGGGTGATCTGGATGCCAACCCCTGTGAGTTCCCCGGAGGTGTCGATCTGCATCTCCTTGAACTCTTTCGGGTCCAGGAAGCGGGTGTAGGGGTCGTCGAGGCTGGCGAGCATGCCTCGGATCGCCTCATAAGACTCATCGGTGCCGGCGTAGCTTTTGGCCAGCAGATCCCGTCTGAGGCTTGTCCAGGTTTCAGGGGAGTATTTGCCTGAGGAGTCGAGAAAATCTCTGTAGACGATCTGCCAGACCTGATCGATCACCTCTTTGGGGCTGTTGGTGATCGACGAGGAATTGGTGCTGGGGAGCCCGAGGCCTGGTGCCGCAACCGCGATTGCTGCGGTCAGACCACCTGCCCCCAGGATCAGCAGCAGTCCGTTGTGCTGTGAATCACGAGGACTCTTGGTGGTCATTGATGTCTTGCCAGCCCGGATCCTCAGATTAACGAGTTCAAGCAGGATCCACCCAGCGTCCGTCGTCTTTGATCAGCTGAATCAGAGCCTGAACACCCTGGGCTTCGGGCACCTTGCGAATCTCTTCACGGCCTCGGTATAGCGCAATTGTGCCAGGCCCTTTGCCGACGTAACCGTAGTCAGCATCAGCCATCTCGCCGGGCCCGTTGACGATGCAACCCATCACGGCGATGTCCAGTCCAGACAAATGACAGGTCGCATCCCGCACCTGATTCAGGACTTCCTCGAGATTAAACAAAGTGCGACCGCAGCTCGGGCAGGCCACGTATTCGA
>CAJXFG010000018.1 GCA_913052185.1 uncultured Synechococcus sp.
TTAGCCAGCAAACAGTGCCTGAGGAAGCGCGCGGAATCTATCACGCGTTTTCTCAGGCTCAGGTGCTGCAGGCCTCCAGAAGCAGCAGCCTGCGAGCCCAGAGAGCTCTTGCAACCGAGACGGTCTCAGAGCCGAGACCCAGTTCAGCCAGGCAGGTTTTCGGCTGGCGCTCCACGGCTTCCAGAAGTGCCAGCTCGGATTCCGAGAGCGTGATCGGCTCGAGATCAGGACCCAACAGGCTGGATGAAGGCCATCCCCAGAGACAGGGCTGCCTTCGTCCAGTGGCCTGAAGCAGCGCAGCATCCTCCTCCCAGCGCTCAGCCTGAACTGAACCGCTCGCCACAAAGAACTCGAAATGGCTGATGTCGGGATCGAGGTCTTCCACAAGTCGCCACTGGTCCCTCTGGGAAAGCGATTGGGCCCGTTCCAGCAGTTCACCCGAAAGCAAACGGGACAGATCCCATACGGATGGGTTTGAGAAACCAGCGAACTGCAGGCCGGCTGCTTCGATCAAGCTGAACAGCCGTGTGAGGTCGTAGCTGGTTTCCTGCGGATGCAGATACATATCGGCGAAGTTGGAATCGGCAGCGGTGTCGATGAGCCAACGCTGCTCATGGTTCTGACGCAGACGATTCCCCTCCGGCAAAACCTGGAACAGTTCGCGTCCAAGACGCAGACCTTCTGCCCCATTGCCAGCCCCCAGGCCCAACAGAGCACGCTGCGTTCGGTGAATTTCCCAGCGTCCGCCATCGGCATAAAGGAAAAGATGGATCAACCCTCCATCGGCCAGCACTGAAGCCAACGCCTTCAGGCCGGCCAGCGGCTCGCTCAGGTGATGGAGAACACCAACAGAGTTGATGTAGTCGAAGGGACCCTCTCCGCTGAGATCAAGCAGACTTCGCTGCTCCTGGCGCAGCTCGCGCACCTGATCCGCTCCACCGGATCGGCGCAGGCGTTCACGGGCGATCTCAAGAGCGCCGGCGCTGATATCCACCGCCAGAACCTCAGCTCCTGGATTGAGATGGCAGAGGTAATCGGTACTGACACCCGTCCCGCATCCGGCATCCAGAATTCGCAGAGGAGCGGCTTCATCAGCAGGCGAGAGCACGGCACCATGCACGGCTGCCTGAACGCTTTCATGGCACCAGCGCCAGTTGTAACCGGGAGGCGGTCCGTCCTGAAGAGGGTCCCCCGGATACGGGAACCGGTCGTAGAAATTGCTCACCACGGGTGTGGCGGCATCCGAGGGAATGGGGTTCATCTGCGCGTCGGTTCTCAGGTGCAATGGATGGATCTGGAGCATTTCACGGTGGCCCGCGAAAACAGGCTCAATGGAGCAACCCCTGCAAACATTTGTTCATGCCTGTTCGGGAGCCTCGAGAACGAGCCGTAACGTGGCCCAATCCGGCTTGCTCCCGTTCATGACCGTGACCGCCAGCAGCGGCAGCCCCAGGGTTTCCCCCCAGCTGTTCGACACCCTGCCGCTCTCCAGCGTTCGCCAGGCGGAACAGCAGGACCGTTTTCCTGACGGGGGTGAACTCGACACCCTGATCACGTTCTTCCGCAGCGGCAATGACCGGCTGGAAGCTTCAAAGATCATTGCCAGCAATGCTGAGGCCATCGTTGCCCGAGCAGCCAACAGGATTTTCGTCGGAGGCACTCCCCTTTCATTCCTCGAGGCCCCCCTCAGCACAGGCGAGGTGTCCCGGGCCCAGGTCGTCGATGCCGCTCCGCTCGCTGCTGACCAGGCCGCCTTCGAACAATCCGTGCGCACCTTCACAGGTGACAGCGGCATCACCAAGCGAGGCAATTTCTTCAGCCGACTCCTCGATGTCGGCGGTGGTGATGCTGATGTCAGGGTCGTTCTGCCTACCGGTTTCACAGCCATCAGTGTGGCCAAGTACGGCCCGGCATTCATGCGCAAATCCGTGCGCGACCTGGGGTGGTTTCTTCGCTATGTGGGCTACGCACTCGTGGCCGGAGATCCGAGCATCCTTGCGGTGAATACGCGCGGGCTGCGCGACATCTTGCTGAAGAACTGTTCTCTTGCGGCCACCAATGTGGCCTTGCAGGAAATGCGAGGGGCCTGTGCGGAGCTGCTGCGCGATCGCCCCGAAGCTCGCCGGCTCACCATCGACTGTTTCAACGTGCTGTTGAAAGAGCTCGCCGTCGCCACGCCCTCCACAAAGCAGAAACTCGGCAGCCGCGTCAGCCAGGGGCTTCAGCTTCCTGCGATCTATGCCCTGGCATCTGAGAGCGCACAGCGTTTCGAGATGCGCCCCGGTCTTTCCGGCGCCGAGAAATCGGAAGTGATCCGAGCCGCGTACAGGCAGGTGTTCGAGCGCGACATCGCCAAGGGCTATTCACAGACCCCCTGCCGTGCAGAAGCCAGTCAGCTGGTGCAGGGCAAGATTTCCATGCGGGAATTCATTCGGGCTCTCGGCAGAAGCAAGGAATATCGAACTCAGTTTTACGGTCGGTTCGTGAACAGCCGTGTCGTGGAACTGGCCTATCGTCACTTCCTCGGACGGGGTGTCAGCTCGCTCGAAGAATTCCGCAAGGCCTTTTCGATCGTGAGCGACCAGGGCCTCAATGGCCTGGTTGATGTGATCGTCAACAGCAGCGAATACGCACAGACTTTCGGGGAGGAAACCGTTCCCTACCTGCGCGATCTCGGAGAAGAGGCACAGGAGAGTGCTGGCTGGGGATCCAACCGTCGACTGTTCCGCTTCAGCGCACCGTTCGAGGGCGCCCCTCAGTACGTGACGCTGTATGCCTCCTACCGCCAACCGCTTGCTGATCAACACGTTTATGGCGGTGGCAACGATCCGGTCGGCAATCAATACGGAGCGATTTTCCCTTCCGACACCGCATCGGTGACAACGCGTCCTGCTCCCTTCAGCTATGACACGCGCCGCCTGCTGGTGAGCAATGGCATGGCGCAACCGGGACAAATGGACAGTCCTCAGTTCCGCGGCAGTCGTCCACGCAAGGTCGGTCCGCGTGTGATGCGACTCCAGCAGATCGCGACGGGCGGTGCTGCCATTCCTCGCCGCAGTGGCCAGCCAAGCGTTCGCAACACCGAATCGAGCACCCAGGCGGTGATCAAAGCTGTGTATGTCCAGGTGCTCGGGAACACCGGATACGACGGTGAACGTCTCGGATCCGAGGAAGCCCGGCTCGAAAACGGAGATATCAGCCTCCGCGACTTCATTCGCAGCGTTGCCCGCTCTGATGCCTTCCGTCGTCGTTACTGGGAAGGGCTGTATGTCGCCAAGTCGATCGAAGTGATGCACCGCCGCCTGCTGGGCAGGCCCACGTTTGGCCGCTGGGAGATCGATGCTCTCTTCGACACCGCTGCCAGACGAGGGTTTTACGGCCTTGTTGACGCACTGATCGACAGCAAGGACTACAGCGACTGCTTCGGCGATGACACCGTTCCCTATGAGCGTTTCATCACTCCCAAAGACCTGAACACCCGTCGTGCGCCTGCATTGCGCAGAGCCCTGGATCCTTCGATCGGAGCATCGGTCAACGTGTCGACGGCACCCAGGCCCGAAGCCATTCGTGGCGAATCCCTGCGCACAACTGGTGACATCACCAAGAGAAATATTCCTGATCAGAGTCCACGCAGAATCTCAGGCGGCAAGTGGACTGCTGACATCAAGGGATTCACTCCACCTGAACAGCTGGCCGCATTCATGCTGCGGCGATCATCAGGTTCCGGTGCCTCGCTGAACCAGCTGTCCCGCGCGTCGCAATCAAGCCGGCCGCAAGCCGGTGTTCAGGCAGCTTTGCCCCTGGGCGATGCCAGCGGTTACAAACGGCGTGAAGGTCTGCCCCGCCAAATTTCTCTGGCGCGGGTCTCCAGCGAATCCGAACTGCGCGAAATTCTCGATGCGACCTATCGACAACTCCTCAATCGCGTCCCTCTGGAAACGGAGCGCCTCACCTCAGCAGAGTCACTGCTGAGAGATGGCCAGATTGATCTCGATGGCTTCGTGGAATCCGTTGCACTGAGCGAGCCTTTCCAGGATCGCCTGTCCAGGATGGCACCGCTGCGGGCGGCCACCGCCGCAAGCCTTGCAATTCTGGGCAGAGCCTCAACCCCTTCGGAAACCAGCCGCTTCCTTCAGGTCAGAGCGGCCTCCGGTCAGCCGACTGCTGTGCGCAACCTGCTGGAACTCCGTGCCGAGATCGGCACGGAGCCCTCCGACGTGCCCGGACTCAGCACGCTCAACTCCCGCAGCGGCGTGCCGCAGTCAACGCTCACCCGCACGGCAAGTCTGTACAGCGGCAATGCCGGACTGACACCGCGTCCGGATGAAGCTCTCTGAACACCCCTTTAGGGAGAGAGATTCACAGCCAATTGTCATTAACTAACGTTTTAGCCGGAGTTATCAGGACCTCCGGCTTTTTGCTGTTTGTTTATAAAAAACAACTGCCAATCACCAGCGGGAAAATCAAACTGAGCGGCCCACACTGGCAATGAAGATCTGTTACCGGGGCACATACTCTCCAGGCTGCTGGCTGAGAATCCGGGAGGTTTGTGTGCTCCTGGCCCCGCGAGGATCACAAATTCCACAACGGAAGATCAACAGATACAACATCTGGAGGCCTTCCCACTCGAATCTCAGCGATTCGAGGCCCTGCGGCCCTTAAGCTGCATCTCGATCTCCACCGAGATCACCACACCACTCACCGGATATCGGTCTCCTACGGGCGGCCGCTTGCTTCGAGGTAGAACTGCATGAGCATCGTCTCCAACTCGATCATCAACGCGGACGCCGAAGCCCGCTATCTGAGTCCAGGAGAACTGGACCAGATCAAGGCGTTCGTCAGCGGAGGCCAACGTCGCCTGCGAGTCGCTCAGGTTCTCAGCGAGAGCCGTGAGCGCATTGTCAAGACTGCAGGCGGACAACTCTTCCAGAAGCGTCCCGACGTCATCTCTCCCGGAGGCAATGCCTACGGTGAAGCCATGACCGCCACATGTCTTCGCGACATGGACTATTACCTCCGTCTCGTCACCTACGGCGTCGTCGCCGGTGACGTGACTCCGATCGAAGAGATCGGCGTGATCGGGGCCCGTGAGCTCTACCGGTCACTCGGCACCCCTCTCGAAGCGATGGCGGAAGCCGTTCGCGAGATGAAAACCGTGGCAATGGGCATCCTCAGTGGTGCTGATGCCGAGGAAGCCGGCTTCTACTTCGACTACGTGGTGGGCGCTCTCGCCTGATCACCGGAACCAACGCCCCTTCACGTCACTCCTGAGTCCATGCAAGACGCGATCACCAACGTCATCAACAAGTCCGATGTCCAAGGTCTCTACCTGGACACGGCATCCATGAGCAACCTCGAGAGCTATTTCGCCAGTGGTGAGCTGCGCGTGAAGGCTGCCGCGACCATCAGTGCGAACGCTTCCGCCATCATCCGCGACGCGGTCGCCAAGGCTCTGCTCTACTCGGACATCACCCGTCCGGGCGGCAACATGTACACGACCCGTCGGTACGCAGCCTGCATCCGCGATCTGGATTACTACCTGCGTTATTCCACCTACGCCATGCTGGCCGGTGATACCTCCATCCTTGATGAGCGCGTCCTCAACGGCCTCAAGGAGACCTACAACTCTCTGGGCGTGCCCATCGGAGCCACGGTGCAGGCCATCCAAGCCATGAAGGAAGTCACCGCTTCCCTCGTCGGGCCTGATGCCGGCAAGGAAATGGGTGTCTACTTCGACTACATCTGTTCCGGTCTCGGCAACTGATCTCCATGCGGTTGTTCAAAGTCACCGCCTGCATCCCCAGTCCTGAAAAGGTGCGGACGCAGCGCGAATTACAGAACACCTTCTTCACCAAGTGGGTGCCCTACGACAGCTGGTTCGCTGAACAACAGCGAATCCAGAAGCAGGGCGGACGCATCATCAAGGTTGAACTCTGCACCGGCGGTCGCCAGGTCAACGTTGGCAACTGAATTCACCCTCAAAAGACTGCTCAGACCCGGCCTTTGGTCGGGTTTTTTTTTGAGCGCCCTTGGCAAATCGTCCCCAGGACGGCTCAATACATGCAACACCTTCGATCGTTTTGAGCAGCCCAACCGTGACCTCCAGAAGGAGTCGATCCTCACGTCAGGGCAGCCTGCGGAAACAGGATCGTGCTGCGCCTGAATCCAGGCCTTTCTGGCAGCGTTATCTCCCACTTGACTGGTCACTCTGGCCGGCCGAGGCACGACTTCTACTGACGCTCACGGCCATCTGGAGCCTGGCTGGCCTGCTGGTTCTGGCTTCGGCCAGCTGGTGGGTGGCTGCCCGTGAGCAGGGCGAAGGGGCCTACTACCTCAAGCGTCAGCTGGTGTGGATGACGGCCAGCTGGAGTCTGATGTCACTGACGGCATCGATCAATCTCCGGCGCTGGCTGAAACTGGCGGGGCCGGCCCTCTGGATTGGCTGCCTGTTGATCGCAGCCACCCTGGTGATGGGAACGACCGTGAACGGAGCCAGCCGCTGGCTGGTCATCGGTCCGATCCAGATCCAACCCTCCGAACTGGTGAAACCGTTCGTTGTGCTGCAAGCAGCCAACCTGTTCGCGCACTGGAAACGCACAGGACTGGATCAGAAGCTTCTGTGGCTTGGCAGTTTCGGAGTGCTGGTGCTGCTCATTCTCAAGCAGCCCAATCTCAGCACAGCAGCTTTGACCGGCCTTCTGATCTGGCTGATGGCCTTTTCAGCAGGACTGCCACTGTTCCAGCTGTTCGGAACGGCGATCGGAGGCGCAATGCTGGGCACCGCCAGCATCCTGATCAATGAATATCAGCGGCTGCGTGTGATCTCGTTTCTGAATCCCTGGAAGGATCCTCAGGGTGATGGATACCAACTCATTCAGAGCTTGCTGGCGATCGGCTCCGGCGGTGTTTTCGGCCAGGGATTTGGTCTCTCCACCCAGAAACTTCAATATCTGCCGATTCAGAGCACCGATTTCATCTTTGCTGTTTACGCCGAGGAATTCGGACTGGTGGGGTCGCTGCTGTTGCTCCTGTTTCTGATGTTGATCGGCTATCTGGGACTACGCGTTGCCCTTCGCTGCCGAAGCAATCAATCACGACTCGTTGCCATTGGCTGTGCAGCGCTTCTGGTGGGGCAATCCGTGATGAACGTCGCCGTGGCATCGGGGGCCATGCCCACGACAGGTCTGCCACTGCCGCTGGTGAGCTACGGAGGCAACTCACTGCTCTCGAGTCTGATGATTGTGGGACTTCTGATCCGCTGCTCTCTGGAATCCACAGGGTTGATCGGTGGGCGCGGACAGGCTCATCGACTGGCTTCTGATCGACGCCGTCAACGTCCTGATCGATAGGCTGAACTTCGAGTTTTGCCGAACCGGCTTCACCATCGCCTTCCTTGACCTGGCACTGTCCGATCTGGCCCGAAGCGGTGAAGACCTGCTGAACCATGCTCTTCAGCAACCCGGGCCATTGAGCCTTGGCGCTGTGCTGGTCGTGGGAGCCCTGACCAGTCTTGGGCCCTGCTCACTGTCTCTGCTGCCGGTCACGCTGGCCTACCTCGCCGGATTTGAAAGCGATCAACCGGCGTGGCAACGCAGCCTCGCCTTCTGCAGCGGCATCGTTGGAGCGCTGGTGATGCTGGGCAGTCTGAGTGGACTGCTTGGTGGCATTTACGGACAGGTCCCAGGACTGATTCCAACCTTGGTGGCAGTCCTTGCTGTGGTGATGGGGCTCAACCTGCTTGGTGTTGTGCGATTACCGCTGCCGACAGGGCCGGATCCCAATGCCTGGAGCCGAAGGGTGCCAGCACCACTGGCTCCCATTGCGGCCGGCCTGGCATTCGGCCTTGCGGCGTCTCCCTGCACCACGCCTGTCCTGGCAGTTCTGTTGGGCTGGATCGCTGCCAGTGGCAATGCGTTCACTGGGCTGATTTATCTCAGCAGCTTCGGCATTGGCCAGGTGCTGCCGTTACTGCTTGCGGGAAGCATGGCGGCATCTCTTCCCAAGCTGATGGCCATGCGCTCGATCAGTCGCTGGATCCCCAGCATCAGCGGTGTCGTGCTGCTCACGATCGGCACGCTCACCCTGCTGACAAGATTGGTCTGAGCATGCGGCTTTTCAAGCGACTGCTGGCACTGCTCTCGAGCCTGCGGCTGGCCATCCTGCTGCTGCTGCTGATTGCGCTGGCCAGCGCTGTGGGAACGATCATCCCTCAGCAGGAAGCGCCTGAGCTTTACCTGGAACGCTTCAATGCTGACCCATGGCTGGGATTGATCAACGGCAACCTGATGCTGCAGATGCAGCTGAATCAGGTTTATTCCAGTGTCTGGTTTCTCTCTCTTCTGGCCCTGCTTGGCCTGGCACTCACACTGTGCAGCTGGAGGCGTCAGTGGCCGACATTGAAGGCGGCAGTGCGCTGGACCGATTACTCCCGACCACGCCAACTGAGCAAACTGGCCCTGGCGGAGACCGTCGCCTGCTCCGACAGCAGCGCCGCACTGAATGACCTGGCCTCAGAACTCAGAGGGCAAGGCTGGAACGTGAGAGAGCAGAGCGGACGTCTTGCCGCACGTCGAGGGGTGATTGGACGCGTGGGCCCTCTGCTGGTGCATACAGGCCTGGTGCTGCTCCTCATCGGCGCAGCCTGGGGTGCCCTGGCAGGACAGCGGCTTGAGCGCTTTCTCGCCCCTGGACGCTCACTCGATCTGCTGAGTCCGGCTGGCGAGAACAGACTCAGTCTCACCCTGCAGGATTTTGCGATTGAGAGGGATCCTGCCGGTCGGCCGGAACAGTTCAGTTCCACCCTGCTGCTCAGCCCACCGGGCAATCCGCAGGAGGAACGCAGAATCAGTGTCAATCATCCGTTGCGGTACCAGGGCATCACCGTCTACCAGGCCGACTGGTCTTTGGCGACCATCACCGTGCAGATCGGTCGAAGCCCGTTGCTTCAACTTCCACTGAGCAATTTTCCTGAGCTGGGCGATCAGATCTGGGGACTCGTGCTCCCTACACGTCCGGATGGGAGTCAACCGGTCTTCCTCAGCACCGGCAGTGAACAGGGGCCGGTGCAAGTGTTTGATGCCGACGGGACTCTGATCACGAACCTCAGACCCGGCGGAGCCGGAGCTGAGGTGCAGGGCCTGCCCTTGAGAGTGGCCGAAATCATGCCGGCCAGCGGACTGCTGCTGAAACGCGATCCCGGCGTGCCGCTTGTGTACGCGGGCTTTGCGATCACTCTGCTGGGAGGCGGGCTGAGCATGGTGGCCACCCGTCAGCTCTGGGCTGTTGCCGAAACACATCAGGCCAAGCTGCACGTGGGCGGGCTTTGCAACCGAAACCTTGCAGGCTTTGCAACGGAGCTTCCCCAGCTGATCAACAGGGTTGTCGCTCTCCATGGCTGACGCGCACCACGGTGTGCACGTTGCCGCGGGGATGAAAATCGGCCTCCAATTCCATCCAGACGGGATCACAGGCTTCAACCAGATCATCGAGGATCCGGTTGGCGACCTCCTCATGGGAGATGGTGCGGTCCCTGTAACTGTTCACGTAGAGCTTGATGGCCTTGAGCTCGACAACCCGAGGCCCCGGTTGATAGAGAAGCCTCAGCACAGCGAAATCGGGGTAACCGGAGAAGGGACAGAGACAGGTGAATTCCGGTAGCTCGATCGAGACCTCATAGGCACGGCCCGGGCGTGGGTTGTCAAAACAGATCAACTCGGCCTCGGCGATGGCCCGCTCCCCATAGAGAGGTGTGCGGGTGGTCTCCGCGGAGGATGCACTCATGAGCGTGAAGCGACACAACGGTTTGTGAAGACCTTAAAACCCGACCTGACCGCCACGACCGCAGAACATCACTTGAGAAATCACGAATAAGCCCCCTGATTCCGCGAAAACTGTTCACCATGAACAACATTTATGCGGTAGTAATGCATTGAAGGACAAACCGTTGGGCTCGGGCCTGTTCCTGCAGACCCTTCCAGCCGGAAGTAGCCACCCGCAGGCGAAGCAACGCTCCTTCCCACGAAGCGGTCCCGATCACCGATCGGAGCACTCACCACCCCCTTCGAGGCCACTCCCATGACCACAGCACAGCGCACCTACCGCGGCATCCCCTATGACCCGGCGCAACATGAGCGCCTGAGCCCGGCCAGCGTCGACCACACCTATCGCGGTCAGCACTACGACGCCCCTCTCTGCCATGCAGCAGCAGCGGAAACAACCGTGGAGCTCCACTACCGCGGCAGCGTCTATCAGCACCGCCGCGAGCAGGCCCGAAAACCGGTCAACTCCTGATTCGGTATCAACGCGTACATCCGCGAAGGGATCGGCAAGTCGTAATAGGAGGGTCTTCTGAAGCTTCTTCATGGATCTCCGCTTGCTCGCTGAAGGACCCTCTTTCCGTTTGGTCCCTGCCAGCGTTCACGGAATCCTCTGGCTTCAAACCCACTTCGAGTCCGAGCACTGGGAGCTCCTCGCCGACGGCAACGTGATCGTCAACCGTGCAGATGCGGAAACACTTCTGCTTGATGCCTCCGCAGCTGGACTGAACCTGAATCCACTGCCATCCCTCTCTCCTACACACCACGCCTGAGCTCTTAGCTTTTCCAAAGCCGGACATCAGCCATGAAAAAAGTCGAAGCGATCATTCGCCCCTTCAAGCTTGAAGACGTCAAGCTGGCCCTGGTGAATGCGGGAATCGTGGGCATGACCGTGAGCGAGGTTCGTGGCTTCGGTCGCCAGAAGGGTCAGGTTGAGCGTTATCGCGGCTCCGAATTCACGGTTGAGTTTCTTCAGAAGCTGAAGATCGAGGTTGTGATCGATGATTCCCGGATCGAGACCGTGGTCAACGCCATCGCAGAAGCGGCGAAGACCGGCGAAATTGGAGACGGCAAGATTTTCATCTCGCCCGTCGACACGGTGGTTCGGATCCGCACCGGTGACCGTGACAGCTCAGCTCTCTGACCTGAGGGCCATTGGTCTTCAGTCGCTCAGAGTCGCGGTGACGACGTTTTCGACCACAGAACTTTCGATCTGAGGCTCATCCCGCGAGGAGAGCCACAGCAGATACTCATGGTTACCTGCGGGTCCGGTCAGTGGTGAAGCCACCAGTCCTGCAGGCTTCCAGCCGAGCGGATTGGCTGCCTCGATGACTGCAGTGATGGCATCCCTGTGAGCGAGGGGGTCGCGCACTACACCGCCTTTACCGACTCGTTGCCGACCCACCTCAAACTGAGGCTTCACCAGCACGATGGCCTGGCAGTCATCAACATCCCGGCCCTCTGCAACCATCAGACCGCGCAGAGCTGGAAGCACCAGTGCGAGTGAGATGAACGACACATCCGCCACGGCCAGTGTCGGGCGCTGGTCGTCCGCCCGATAAAGCTCCTCAGGTGTCAGTCGCCTCAGGTTGGTGCGCTCGCGCAGCACTACCCGCTCATCAGTGCGCAGACTCCAGGCAGTCTGGCCGTAGCCGACATCGATTCCATAAACGCGGCTGGCGCCGTGCTGAAGCAGGCAATCGGTGAACCCACCTGTCGAAATTCCACCATCGAGGCAAACACGCCCTTCCACCTCAACCGGAAAAGCCTGCAAGGCACCCAGCAGCTTGTCTCCACCCCTTGAGACGAATCGCGGCGGTTGCTCCACCTCCACAAACGCCTCTTCCGCCACTTCCTGCCCGGGCTTCTCGAGACGCTGTCCATGGGCGTCGCGGACTTTGCCGGCACGGATCAACCTCTGGGCCTGCTGCCGTGATGAGGCCAGACCCAAAGTGAGCAGATGCAGATCCAGGCGGCGTTTGCGAGCCATTTCTTCATAAAAGCAGAGGCGAAATCCGAACAAACTTGCGTGGTTCGCCCTGGAGACCAGATAACTCCTTGAGGATCGTTCCGAGCCGCAACTCGGTCATGTCCGCCAAGCAGCATCCACGCCACCGCCCCAACCCTCGCAACGTGGTGGAGCTCCTGCATCCCGGAACCTTCGTCACCATCGAGAATCATCCGAGCGATCTGCCTCCCTTCCAGGTGATCGAGTGCCGAGGCGGACTCTGCACAGTGCGTCAGCAGGCCTGGGGGCAGCACGTGCAATGGGCGGTTGAACACCGCCGCCTGCGTTCTGCTTGAGCAAGCGGAGACGAACCTGCGTCACCGTAAGGTCGAGGATTGACCGTTTGTCTGCGATCCCTTGATCGAGCGCTACACCCTGCCCGAAATGGGCGCGATCTGGACCGACCGGGCCAAGTATCAGAGCTGGCTTGATGTTGAAGTGGCTGCCTGTGAGGCGAACTGCAGCCTGGGACGCGTTCCCGAAGCGGCAATGGAGGACATCCGCAGCAAAGCGGCCTTCGAGCCGGCCCGGATCCTGGAGATCGAAGCCGAAGTGCGTCACGACGTGATCGCCTTTCTCACCAACGTCAATGAGTACGTCGGAGACGCAGGCCGTTACATCCATGTGGGCATGACCAGCAGCGATGTGCTGGACACCGGTCTGGCTTTGCAGCTCAAGGCCTCCGTCGCACTGCTGCGCAAGGAACTGAGCGCCCTCGACGACGCCATCGCCAAACTGGCGGCGGAACACAAAACCACCGTGATGATCGGCCGCTCCCACGCCATCCACGGTGAGCCGATCACCTTTGGATTCAAATTGGCAGGCTGGCTGGCGGAAACCCGCCGCAACGCCGAGCGCCTCGAACGGTTGGAACGGGATGTGGCCGTCGGCCAGGTGAGCGGCGCCATGGGCACCTACGCCAACACCGATCCCGAGGTGGAACGTCTCACCTGCGAGCGACTCGGCCTGACACCTGACACCGCGAGCACGCAGGTGATCTCTCGCGACCGCCATGCCGATTATGTGCAGACCCTGGCGCTGGTTGGTGCCTCACTGGACCGCTTCTCCACTGAAATCCGCAACCTGCAACGCACGGATGTGCTCGAGGTGGAAGAAAGCTTTGCCAAGGGGCAGAAAGGCAGCTCGGCCATGCCGCACAAGCGCAACCCGATCCGCAGTGAACGCATCAGCGGCCTGGCCAGGGTTCTGCGCAGCTATGTCGTCGCTGCCCTGGAAAATGTGGCGCTCTGGCACGAGCGAGACATCAGCCACAGCTCGACCGAGCGGATGATGCTCCCGGACTGCTCGGTGACGCTGCATTTCATGCTGCGTGAGATGACTGCCGTGGTGGCAGGCCTGGGGGTGTACCCCGGGAACATGCGTCGCAACATGAATGTGTACGGCGGCGTGGTGTTCAGTCAGCGGGTTCTTCTCGGACTGGTGGATGCAGGCATGAGCAGGGAGGACGCCTATCGGGTGGTGCAACGCAACGCTCACAGCGCCTGGAACAGTGATGGAGGGGACTTCCGCCGCAATCTTGAGGCCGATTCCGAGGTGACCGCCAAGCTGGGTGCGCAGCAACTGGATGATTGCTTCAGCACCGATCTGCACCAGGCGAATCTGGGGGTGATCTGGGAGCGACTGGGACTCTGAGGTCTTGGCTAAACCATGTTCTGGACCCCCTATGCAGACTGGATTTACGTGGTCGTGAGCGTCAGCGGCATGCTGCTGATCATTGCCCTCGTGCTCAGGCCCGGAGCGGGCCCACGCCCCTAACGCAATCACCTGCCCTGTGATGTCAGACGCGACCAGGACTGAACACGACAGCATGGGGACCGTGGAAGTCCCCGCAGACGCGCTGTGGGGAGCGCAAACCCAGCGCTCTCTGCGCAACTTCGACATCGCTGACGACCGCTTGCCCGCGGAGCTCGTTCATGCGCTCGCCCGCATCAAACAGGCTGCAGCAAGCGTGAATGCCCGGCTCGGCGTGATCAGTGAGAGCCAACGTGACGCCATCGTGACCGCCGCTTCGGCCGTAGCGGAAGGCCAGCACGATGATCAGTTCCCGTTGCGTGTGTGGCAAACCGGAAGCGGCACCCAGACGAACATGAACGTCAATGAGGTGATCAGCAACCTGGCTGCTCTGGCTGCCGGTGAACCACTGGGCAGCCAGAGGCCGGTCCACCCCAATGACCATGTCAACCGGTCCCAGTCGACCAATGACGCCTTCCCTGCGGCGATACATGTCGCGACGGCGGAGGGCATCGAACGCCGCCTGCTTCCTGAGCTCGACCGATTGATCGGTGTCTTTGCCGCCAAAACCGAGCTCTGGAAGGACCTTGTGAAGATCGGCCGCACCCACCTGCAGGACGCGGTGCCACTCACCCTGGGACAGGAGGCCTCAGCGTGGCGGGATCAGATCTCGGCCGCCCGCGCTCGCATTGCATCCAGCCTCTCGGAGATCTATCCACTGCCGTTGGGCGGCACGGCGGTGGGAACCGGGCTCAATGCACCGGATGGTTTCGCTGAACAGGCCGCACAGGAACTGGCGCAGCTGACGGGACTTGCTTTCAGCTCAGCTCCGAACAAGTTCGCTGTGATGGCAAGCCATGACGGGCTGGTGCATTCCATGGCTCAGCTGCGCCAGCTGGCTGGGAGCCTGCTCAAGATTGCCAATGACATCCGCCTTTTGGCTTGTGGCCCGCGCGCGGGGCTCGCAGAGCTGCATCTGCCGGAGAACGAACCCGGTAGCTCGATCATGCCTGGGAAAGTGAACCCGACCCAGTGCGAAGCGATGGCCATGGTCTGCACCCAGGTGATCGGCCTGGATGCCGCCGTGGCCATGGCCGGCGCGGGTGGCCATCTGCAGATGAACGTCTACAAACCGCTGATCGGTTTCAATCTGCTCCAGTCGATCACTCTGCTCACGGATGCCTGCCGGTGCTTCCGGGTGGCCATGGTCGAAGGCATCGAACCCAACAGGGCAAGGATTCAACGGGATGTCGAGCAGTCACTCATGCTGGTCACCCCCCTGGCACCGATGATCGGGTACGAAAAGGCCAGTGCGATCGCAAGCTATGCCCATGAACAGGGCCTGAGCCTGCGCGACGCTGCTCTCGACCTGGGATATGTCACTGCCGAGGACTTCGACCGCATCGTCGATCCCGCCGAGATGGCACGACAGCAGGGCTAGATCAACAACACTCAGGCAGCGCGTTCCGTCGCGGGATTGAGGCCCTCTGATTCAGCCGCCGCGGCCTTCTGCAGATCATCGGCTTCCGCCACGGGGAAGCGGTTGATGGCCTTGAGGGCCTGGCGGGCATGGCTGCGCAACTGCTCACTGATCGCTTCGCAATAGGGAACCTGCGCCAGCAGATCCACTGTGCGGCGCATGATTCGCACCACATCACCTTCATCAAGAGACGTGTTGGCGATCAGGTCGTTCCAGGCCGTGCCGCTGGCCCAGGCCTCCACCAGCCCCATCAGCTCGGGTTCCCACCAGGCCGGCACCACCACCTGATGCCGCTCCTGCGCCCTCAGGAGCTCACGACGGATGCCCGAAAGATCATGCAGCGCCTCCTCAGCGCGCGGAGGTGGTGGGAAACCGCTCCAGAGATCCGGACGATTCACCTCGGTGCTGATCGCTTCAAACACCGCCGCCAGCTCGGCCGGCGGCAGATCATCCAGATGACCGCTCATCAGGGCAAGACCCAGCCAGAGTTCGTTGTCACCCCGGAGGGCCGCCACGGTGCGACCGATCTCCGTCGGCTCAAGATCATCAAGCGCTGCAAAGTGCTGAAGGATCTCCATCAGCGCAAGGAAGGTCTCCCAATGACGGTTGGCGCGGTGATGGAGCAGCTGCTGCCGCTCTGCGATCTCCAGCTCCAGGTCCTCCATGCGCCGGCGATGCTTCTTCAGTTGCTTGCGATCTCCCCAGCGATGGGCAGGGTGAGCTTCCAGATCAGTCTCAAGCTCCTGCACCGTTTTGGCCTGGGACAGCACTTCCCCTGCCAGGTCGTACTGAGGGGTCGTCATGTCATGGCGCTGCGCCATATGGCCCACTGCCAGAGCCAGACCACCGCTGCTCTGATCTCCATGGCGCAGCTCACCGGCACGGCCGAGATCGGGTGGTCGCACCCCATCCACCTGCAGACAGCTCAGTTCCGCGTGCAGGCTCACCACCGCCTGACAGGGCAACATCAGCCAGACATTGTCTTGGGTCAGGCAGAGCAGCAGCGGGAATTGTCCTGGGCCCTCGCACTTGTCCACGATCACTGCGGGGGTGACACCGCCACGCAGTTGTGGGGCCTTCAGGCTGACGAGCGTGCCGACGCTCGCGAACTGCAGCGCCAGGGTGAGCTCGTGCGCCAGGGTTTCCTCGGCCTGCTGCTGAAGGATTCGCATCAGCCGCCGCTCTTCGCGCAAACGGCCACGACGCTTTTCATAGTCCTCGAAGTCCTCCCAGGGCACATCTCCGGCTGAGCCCTGCAACTGCCCCAGCTGCAAGCGCAACTGCTCGAGGATCTCCTCCTCCTCGACGAGATCCAGGCTCGCCAGATAACGGCCGAAACTGCGCTCCACCAGCTCGCGTGCCTTGGCCAGATCATGGCGCTGAAGCAGGTTGAGAACCATCCCGTAACTGGGAGTGAACTGACTCACCAGGGGGTCTGCAGGACTCGTTGCCAGCTGACCCGCTTCACGGACCCCTTCGAAGCGACTCTGGACTGTCACCACATAGCCCTGGGAATCGAGTCCGCGCCGTCCTGCACGACCTGCCATCTGCAGAAACTCACTGGCCATCAGGGGGCGGTGGCCACGCTCCGTGCGCTTGGACAAGGCTGCAATCACGGTGCTGCGAGCGGGCATGTTGATCCCCGCCGCCAATGTCTCCGTTGCGAACACCACCTTCACCAGCCCCTGCTGGAACAGCTCCTCGATCAGCTCCTTCCAGGCCGGGAGAACACCGGCATGATGGGCAGCGATGCCACGCATGAGGGCATCGGCGTGCACACCGTCGCGGACGGCTTCAGGGTTGGCAGCGGCGTAGGCCTTCAGACGCTCACGAATTCGCGCCTGTTCGGCATCGCTCACGAGACACTGCACGCCGAGATCGCGCACAGCCTTGTCGCAACCACGCCTGCTGAAGATGAAATAGATGGCGGGCAACATGTCGCGCTCGGCCATCTGGGCCACCACAAAGCTGATCGGCGGCGGCTCGGGCTGAGGAGGCCTTGGGGAGCGGCCCTTGCGTTTGTGCCCCTTGGGAGCTCGCCAGACCTTGCAGTTGGGATGGAGGCCAGTGCCCTGTTCATTCAGCAGCGGATGCAGCCCCTTGGCACTGCAGAACCCGAAGTGCAGTGGAACAGGACGAAAATCACTCAGCACAAGCCTGGTGGGGCCATGCACCTTTTCGATCCAATCGGTGAGCTGCCCGGCATTCGCCACCGTTGCTGAAAGCGCCACAAGCTGGACAGGGGGCGGAGAGTGAATGATCGATTCCTCCCAAACGGTGCCGCGCTGCGAGTCATTCATGTAGTGGCACTCGTCCAGCACCACGGCTTCCACATCCGCCAGCGGGTCGTCATGCTCGTCCGCCTCGGCGTACAGCATGTTCCTGAAGATCTCGGTGGTCATCACCACGATCGAGGCGTCCCGGTTGACACTGAGATCACCGGTCATCAGGCCCACGTTCTCCGCTCCGAACTGCTCCCGGAAATCCCGCAGCTTCTGATTGGAGAGAGCCTTCAGAGGTGTGGTGTAAAAAACTTTCTGGCCATGGGCCATGGCCCGATGGATGGCGTACTCGCCCACAAGCGTCTTGCCCGATCCCGTGGGAGCACTCACCACCACGGAATGGCCTTGGTTCAGAGCGTCGATCGCCTCCAGCTGAAAATCATCCAGCGGGAAGGGAAACAGCTCTGCTGGATCGGGCGACCCCCCCTGTGCGGGCTCTGAAGCCTGGGTGTCTTGATCCGCCATGGATGGATCCTAGGGAGGCCGCCGCCGGAAGGCCTCCAAGCAGAGGGGAATGCACGAATCCTCTGCCTTCCGAGCATGATCGGCATGGACCGAGACTGCACTGCATGAGCACTCATCCGGCCCGTCGTCGTCAGCTGCGCACCTGGTCGCCCGCCGCAAAGCAGGAGCATCTGCAGGCCGTCCCAGCCGATTCAGGCAGCGGCGCAGAGGCCGGCCAGGAGCTGCTGGACCTGGCCAGCAACGATTATCTGAGCCTCTGCCGTCATCCCTCCCTGATCGCCGCGGCCGAGGCTCAACTGCGATTCAGCGGTGTGGGTGCAGGCGGATCACGCCTGGTGAGTGGCAGTCGTCCCGTGCATGTTCAGCTGGAGTCAGCGCTGTCACGGTGGCTCGGCCGGGAGCGCGTGTTGCTGTTTCCAAGCGGGTTTCAGGCCAATCTGGCAGCGGTCAGAGCCTTGGCAGACCGACACACCACCGTTGTGGCTGATCGGCTGATCCATCACTCATTGCTGGTGGGGGTTCAGGCCAGTGGCGCCCGACTCCGACGCTTTGCCCACAATGATCTGGAGGCACTGGAGCGTCTGCTGCAGCGGTGCCGAAGCGAGCGTCCGAAGGCACCTCTGCTGGTGATCAGTGAAAGCCTGTTCAGCATGGAGGGCACCAGTCCTCCGGTGCCGGATCTTGCAGCACTCTGCGATCGGCACGGGGCACGCCTGCTCCTGGATGAGGCCCATGCCCTGGGCGTGCTCGGGGAAAGAGGGCGTGGGCTGGGATTCGCTGAAGACAAGGTGACGATGCTCAGCGGCACGTTCGGCAAAGCCTTCGGCAGCGGCGGTGCCTTTCTCGCCTGCGATGGCGAACTTGGAGAGCAGCTCCTGCAGGAAAGCGGAGCCTTCCGATACACCACTGCACTGGCACCACCACTGGCTGCAGCCGCCCTTGCGGCCCTGGAGCTGATACAGACCAACCCCGACTGGGGCCATGAACTGATCAAGCGCAGCGACACCTGGCGGGAACGTCTGGTCGAGGCGGGCTGGGTGCGGCCGACAGGTCGAGGACCGATCCTGCCGCTGCTCGTCGGAGAGGATCAGCAATGCCTGAATCTGCAACGTCAGCTGGAGCTCTCAGGTCTTCTCACCGCTGCGATCCGGCCACCCACGGTGCCGGAAGGCAGTGCAAGGCTGCGTCTGGTTCTGCACCGCTGCCTCCCCGATGAGACATTGGAATCACTGCTGAAGGCCCTCTCGAAGGACCGCGTTGCTTGATGAAGCAGGTCATCGCCATGCATGGCTGGAGCGGCGACGGCATGGCCTGGGCGCCATGGGAGCGTCATTTCAGCCATCGGGGTTGGCTCTGGCAGAGCGGAGAGCGCGGCTACGGACACCGGAGATCCTGCGATCCCAGGTGGGCAGAACCAACCACAGGCGATCCCATCCCAGCCACGGCGACGCAGCGCCGGGTCGTGATCGCCCATTCCCTGGGTGCTCATCTGCTCAAGGCCGCCGTGCTCTGCCAAGCCACGGACCTGGTGTTGCTCGCCAGTTTCGGGCGCTTCGTTCCTCAGGGTCCTGAGGGGCGTGCGCTGCGCACTGGGCTCAGAGGCATGCAGAAAGCGATCGGCGGTCCAGGAGAGGCAACGATGCTCAGGACCTTTCTCAAACGCGCAGCCCAACCGGCTGACATCGGTGGGCTGCCAGCGGGCCCGGTCCAGCTGGGCCTCTCCCAGCAGGGACGGATCACGCTGAAGGAGGATCTGGCACGCCTGATCGAAACCTGTGACCTGCCTGCAGGCCTGCCGAAAATGGCCCGGGTGCTGGTGGTGGATGGCGCGGAGGATGCGATCGTTGCACCAGCTGCGAGTCGGGAACAACTTCAGGCTCTGACACGCCACCTGGAGCATGCTCCCGATCACTGGCAGCTCAGTGGAGTCGGTCACGCACTGCTGGTCCCCGACCTGCTGGTACGTGTCCATCACTGGCTCGATCAGATCGGTCGAGAAACCTGATGGGCGCCATCGGTAACTGGGGCGACAGGGTTCTCCGCCGTTTTGACCAGTCGGCACAGAACTACAACGCTGCCGCGACATTGCAGCATGCGGTTGCCGGTCAACTGGCGGACCATTGCAGACAACACATCGTTCCAGGCGGACTGTGGGTCGACCTCGGCAGCGGCACCGGTCATCTGGCGGAAGCTCTGGAAGCACGCTTTCCGGACCAGCGCGTGCTGCGCCTGGACGGCAGCGAGGCCATGCTCCGGCAACAACCCATCTCCGCCGATACGCAGCGGTGGGACCTCAGAGGCCCTTTACCGCAATGGCAGGAGGCTCCCAGCCTGCTGGCATCGAGCTTTTGTCTGCACTGGCTACCTGAGTCAGGACAGGTCCTTGAACATTGGCTGAATCAGCTGAGGCCCGGAGGATGGCTGGCGGTGGCCTTACCGGTGGACGGCTGTTTCCCTCAGTGGCATCGGGCCGCTGAGGCCTGCGGCATCCCCTGCACGGCCATCGCCTTCCCGGAGCAGAAAGCACTGTTGAACAGTGTCACTGGCGACCAGATCAGGCTGAACAGCGTGATGCACTGCCATGCCTTTGCTGAAACCCTGCCCAAACTGCTGAAGCCGTTGCGCAGGGTTGGAGCAGACTGCAGTCCTGGGCCATCGTTGCCAATCCGAGACTGGAGGGCACTGCAGCAAGCCTGGCCGGATCATGATGGGGAGGGACGGCTCAGACTCACCTGGGTGATCCAATTGCTGCTGATCCAACGATGACCTCGACTTCAGCTGCAGTGCGCCTGGTGGTCTGCGGCACCGATACGGACGTGGGCAAAACCGTGGTCAGCGCCCTGCTTGTCCAGGGTCTGAACGCCATCTACTGGAAACCGGTGCAGAGCGGTCTGGAGGAGGGAGGCGATCGTGAGCGGGTGGTGAAGCTGATTGACCTTCCCTCCGACCGCTGGATCCCGGAGACCTACGCCTTCCAGGCCGCGGTGTCACCTCACTGGGCAGCGGAACTTGAAGACAGCCATGTTGATCCGAAGCGGCTGTCGCTTCCATCCACCGGAACGACGCCCCTGGTGGTGGAGACCGCCGGTGGCCTTCATGTTCCACTCAACCGCTCCTGGCAGCAGATTGATCAACTACAGCACTGGATGCTGCCCGTTGTGCTCGTGGCCCGCAGCGGACTGGGCACCCTGAATCACACCCTGCTCAGCCTGGAAGCACTCCGCAACCGCAGGATCCCTGTGATCGGCTTGATCCTGAATGGGCCAGCCCACGCTGACAACCCCAGAACCCTGGCGGAGATCGGCGATGTTCCAGTGCTGGCACACCTGCCCCCGCTGAACCCTCTCAACGCCGAAGCACTCCGCAACGAATGGCGCAAACAGGAGCTCGGCCCTAAGTTCGGGTCGTTTGCGAACCGTCTGAACACCCGATGACAAGCCGTCAGACCTGGGCCACTGTGGCCGTTGTTCTCCTCTGCGGCGGCATTCTTGTGCTGTTCACGGATGTTGAAGTGCAGCTGGTGCGCTGGT
>CAJXFG010000019.1 GCA_913052185.1 uncultured Synechococcus sp.
CCACCTTGATCACGGCCACGCCTCCGGCGAGTTTGGCGATGCGTTCGGTGAGCTTCTCGCGGTCGTACTCCGACTCGGTGTTGTCGAGTTCACGACGAATGGAGGCCACACGGTCCGCAACGGCGTCACGGCTTTCCTCTCCGGCAACGATTGTGGTGCTTTCCTTGCTGATCGTGATCCGACGGGCGCGGCCGAGATCGGCAAGTGTGACCTTCTCAAGAGTCATGGCCCGGTCTTCACTGATCACGGTGCCGCCAGTGAGGATGGCGATGTCAGCCAGGGCTGCCTTGCGGCGCTCACCAAATGACGGTGCGCGAACCGCTGCGACCTGCAGAACACCGCGGTTTTTGTTCACCACGAGTGTCGCCAGAGCTTCGCCATCCACTTCCTCGGCCAGAACCACCAGGGGTGACCCCGACTGCTGAACGGCTTCGAGCACCGGAACCAGGTCTGCAACCGCGCTCACCTTGCGGTCGGTCAGCAGCAACAGAGCGTTGTCGAACTCACAGATCTGGCGATCGCCGTCGGTCACGAAATACGGCGAGCTGTAGCCACGGTCGAAGGCCATGCCTTCGGTGACATCGAGCTCAGTGGCCAGCGATTTGGATTCCTCCACGGTGATCACACCATCGACGCTGACCTTGTCCATGGCTTCCTTCACCATCTGGCCCACTTCCTCATCGCCACCGGCGCTGACCGTGGCCACCTGACGGATGGCATCGCCGCTCACGGCCTGGCTTCGCTCAGCCAGCCCCTGGACCACGTGCGCCACCGCCGCTTCCATGCCGCGACGAAGTTCGATCGGGCTGGCTCCCGCTGCGGTGTTGCGGAGACCTTCCTCCACCATGGCCTGAGCCAGAACGGTCGCCGTGGTGGTGCCATCACCGGCCTTGTCCTTGGTCTTGGAGGCCACCTGCTGAATCAGTTTGGCCCCGATGTTCTCAAAGGGATCCTCAAGCTCGATCTCCTTCGCGATCGTGTCGCCGTCATTGATGATGTCGGGCGCTCCGAATGACTTCTCAAGCACCACGTTGCGACCGCGCGGGCCGATGGTGACGCGCACGGCATCGGCGAGAGCATTCATGCCC
Source organism: uncultured Synechococcus sp. (assembly GCA_913052185.1). Taxonomy (GTDB): domain Bacteria; phylum Cyanobacteriota; class Cyanobacteriia; order PCC-6307; family Cyanobiaceae; genus Synechococcus_C. Next base: position 1,089 of record CAJXFG010000019.1, read on the forward strand.
CGCTCCAGTGACGCGCGGGATTCATCCGAAAAACTGAGAAGCTTGGCCATGATCGACACTTACCCGTCCGTCAATGTCCCACAACGACAGGGCTCCTGACTCGTTGCCGGAAGTGGGGAAAGCCGAATCATCGCCCGCTCAATCTCTGCCGGATGCGCTTGCGCTCGTTAGCGTTGAATCATGGCCAATTCAGGAGCGCTCTTCTTCGTTCTGCTGGCCGGTCTGGCCGGGATCATGGCCCTTGTCTACGTGCCCTTGCGCATTTTTCTGACGGCAACCGAGCGCAGTCGCCGGTTCAGATTGCTGCAGCGGATCAGGAAACTCAGGGATGAACTGGGTCAGCCTCTCGAACGTTGATGCAGTGGCAGTGGCTGATCCGTATCAGCCCATCACCATGCCGCCGTCAACCTGAAGAACCTGGCCGGTGATGTAGGCGGAAGCGGGGTCAGCGGCCAGGAACCGCACCGCTCCTGCGACCTGCTCTGGGGTCCCGAAGCGCCCGAGGGGGATGGCCGCGAGGATCCCCTCCGCATCAAGATCCTTGGTCATGTCGGTGGCGATGAAGCCCGGAGCAACGGCATTGACCGTGATGCCTCGGCTGGCCATCTCCTTGGCGGTGCTCCTGGTGAATCCCACAACGCCTGCTTTGGCTGCGGCGTAATTGGACTGGCCGGCGTTGCCCATCAGGCCGACGACGGAGGTGATGTTGATGATCCGCCCACTTTTCTGTTTGAGCATCGGACGCGTCACTGCCCGGGTGCAGAGGAACACGCCACTCAGGTTCAGGTTGATCACCGACTGCCAGTCCTCGGTCTTCATGCGCATCAACAGACCATCGCGTGTGATGCCGGCGTTGTTGACCAGAACGTCAATCCTTCCACTGCGTTCGATCACCGTCTTGATCAGATCGTTCACGGCTTCCTCATCGGCCACATTGGCCTGGAGGGCATAGGCCCGGCCTCCAGAGCCCGTGATCTCACCGACCACCGCATCGGCTGCATCAGGAGAGCTGGAGTAGTTCACGACCACCTCGGCGCCGGCCTCTGCCAGTGCGAGGGCAACGGCGCGACCGATTCCACGGCTGGCTCCTGTCACCAGAGCGGTCTGGCCATCGAGAGTGCGGATGGTGCTCATGCAAGGACCTGTGATGGGCTGATCGTACGGACCTGCGGGCCAGCTCTTAATCCAGTGGTTGCATGCCGCTCATCGGTTCCACAGCGTCGATGGCGCCACCGAGAATCTGGCGGAGGTCCTGCAGTTGCTGCTTGCTTCCCATCACCACAAGCATCTGGCCAGGAGCCAGGGTGAACTCACCATTGGGATTGGCCGACAGCGTGTTGTTGTCCCTGATGGCGAGCACCATGGCACCGGTGCGTCGTGCCAGATCCAGTTCCTGCAGGCTGCGGTGGGAGATCTCACGCATCAGGGCGGGATCTTCACTGAGGCGGAATTCCTCGATTTCACAATCGGATCCGGCCAGCAGATCCGTGAAGTCGACCGCCAGCGGACGCAGGGCGGTGGTGGCCATCAGTCGACCTCCGGCCACGTACGGGCTCACCACGACGCTTGCGCCAGCCAGCTCAAGCTTTGCTGCAGCTTCCTCACTGTCAGCACGGGCGATCAGCCGACATCGCTTCTCGAGGCCACGGGCGCTGAGGATCACGTAGAGGTTGGCTGCATTGCTTGGCAGGGCCGTCACCAGACTCCGGCAACGATCGAGTCCTGCCTCCATCAGGGTTTCGTCGAGGGTGGCGTCCGCCTGGAGCACCTTCAGGCCGCGTTCCTCAGCCGCCTGTTTGCGAACGGGGTCCAGTTCGACCACCAGCACCGGCGCATTCTCGAGAAGCAGCTGCTCCCCGATCTCACGACCGATCCTGCCGTAGCCGCAGAGAATGACGTGGTCTTGCATGCGCCGCAGCATCCGGCGAAATCTCAGCTCCCGAACCTGTCGGAAGTAACCGGATTCTGACAACCCCAGCACGCGCTGAATCGACAGCTGAACGACCAGCAGTCCTCCGGCAATGATCAGCACGGTGACCAGACGGCCCGGCTGGGAGAGTGGTTCCACCTCCCCGTAGCCGATGGTGCTGATCGTGATCAGCACCATCCAGAGGCAATCCCCCCAGTCCCATCCTTCGGTGATCCGGTAACCGAGCGCTCCACCAAGAACGAGCACGGTCAGTGCCAGACCTGGTAACAGCCAGGGTCGTGCGAGGTGCCTGAGTTGACGGGGACGGCCGCTGAGCAGCCCCTGTCGTCCGCTGCGCCTGGGGCGCACCATCAGAAGCCGAGAGCCTGCATCACATCGGAAACGGACAGGGAGGAAAGATCCTCGTTTTCAAGCCTGCGAATCACATCCCTCTGGGGCAGCTGATCCGTGGTGGCCCCCAGGGCAACCAGAGGCAGGCCGCAGTAGGTGGCAATCAGCTGGGTGAGGGGGCAACTGCTGAGCACCACATCAGCGCAGGCCACGGCAGCGGCACGCTGCGCGACAGGCAGGTCCGGTGGCAGCACAAGGCTGCGCAGCTGGGGCAACTTGGCGCGAATGGTTTCCGGTAGTGCTGCCCAGCGGTCCTCTGGCCAATCGCCGGGGAAGGCTCCGGGGGCAAGCAGCAGCAAGGGGCCATCCCCAGGAGGTTGCGCGCTGCGGGCTTTCTGCATGGCTTCCGCAGGCAGGCTGAGGCGGAAGGCGTCGGCATTCAGGGACACGCCCATCGGGGCAAGGAATGCCTCAAGTTGCTGGGGTGTCCAGCCTGGTTCGACCTTGGCGGAGGCCGTGCTGGCAAACCCCTCGGTTGCCACTCGCATCGGGATATGGCTCATGGACAGCATGAGGTTCACCTGCCGTCCGGTGGCGAAATTCAGGCAGGCCTGAAAGTCAGGTTCCCTGACCAGCCCAAGCAGGTTGGCCCAGTCCGAGAGATTCGGATCGGCGTCGAATGGGAAGGGAATCACTTTCTTCACCGCGGGCAGCATCGACCACAGCGCGCGATGGGATGGATCACAGGCCACCTGGAGGCTGGCCTCGAGCTGGTCGGCGGCGGCAGCAAGAGCCGGCAGGCGCTCCAGCTGTTGCTGAAGGCTTCCGGGGCTGAGAGCGAGAACACGCATGAACCAGCAGCACAGGTGGTGCGAGCTGATTGTATGGAGGCCGTTTCAGCCTGCTGGCAGCAGGAGTCGCTTGTGCATCTGTTGATCGCCGCAGCGGGCAGCGGCCGGCGTATGGGAGCTGATCGCAACAAACTCCTGCTCAATCTTCGGGGCCGGCCATTGCTGGCCTGGACCCTGGAGTCGGCTTTCGCCGCCGAGAACATCCGCTGGATCGGGGTGATCGGCCAGCCTGGGGATCACGGCGAGATTGCGCCCCTGCTGCAGGGATCGCCCAAGCCGGTCGCCTGGATCGAGGGTGGCAGCACCCGCCAGGAATCGGTCGAGCGCGGTCTGGTTGCTCTCCCTGCAGATGCGGAGCATGTGCTGATTCATGACGGTGCCCGCTGTCTGGTCGATCCAGGATTGTTCGATCGCTGCGCTGCTGCAGTGCTGGCTGGCGATGCGGTGATCGCTGCGACGCCGGTGACCGACACGATCAAGCGCGTGGATGGGCTGGGGCTGATCACCGACACGCCGGATCGTGCTGCACTCTGGGCAGCGCAGACACCTCAGGCTTTCGCCGTTGCTGCGTTGCGGGAAGGGCATGCCCAGGCCAGGAAACTCGGCTGGTCGGTCACCGACGATGCGTCTCTGTTCGAACGATTGGGCTGGCCGGTCAGGGTGCTGGATGCTGGTCCAGCCAATATCAAAGTCACGACGCCGTTCGATTTGACCGTTGCTGAAGCTGTGCTCGCTCAGCGTTGAAGCGTTGACTCCAGAGTCAGGGTGCCGGCGTCCCCATCGAGTTGCGCGACAACACCCATCGGGAGGGCCGCATTGCCGCCGCTGCCATGACCCACAGGCAAATTGGCGACCACCGGACAACCCAGGCTCTGGCTGCGCTCTCGCAGAACCTGCTCCAGGCTGAAACCGTGCGCTGGATCCGTGTTGTCCTCAGGGTCGCTGCAACCGCTGAAACGACCGAATCCAAGGCCTGCCAGATCCTGCAATGCACCTGCGAGACGCCAATGGGTCAGCATCCGATCGAGGCGGTAGGGCGCTTCACCCACATCTTCAATCACCAGGATCGCTCCACGCAGATCGGGGAGGTGATGGCTGCCGAGCAGGTGGGATGCCACCGTCAGATTCACGGTGAGCAACGGGCCACTCGCCTTACCACCTGACCAGCAGGTCCCCTGAAGGGGGGCAACGGGATGTCCGAACAGAAGATCGTGAAGACGCTGTCGGCTCCAGGCGGGCTCGTCAGCCAGGGTTGTGACCAGGGGGCCATGGATTCCGCCTCCGAAGCCCCTCGCCATGCGGCTGCAGAGCAGAGCAGTGATGTCGGAGAAACCCAGAAACCATTGTTCACGCCAGGGAATGGGCTGCTCCAGAAGTCGCGCGGCTCCCCATCCACCGCGCGCGCAGGCGAGCAGGGCGCTCCCATCGTTTCCTGTCAGATCACTGATCCGTTCGCTGTCGAGACCTGCCAGATAGCCCCAGCGCCGTCCTTGGCATGTGGGGGTGTTCACCCTCAGTCCCCAGGATTCGAGCACGGTGATTCCCGCCGAAAGGCTGGTTCCGTCACCGAGGGCCGAACTGGGTGCAGCAATGGTCACCCTGTCGCCCTGCTGCATTGGGGATGGCATCGGCCAGGGGGGTCCGGATTGTTGCATCAGCCCAGATGCGACAGCACAAGTCCAATCAGCAGCAAGGTCCCGATCTGGACCTGACGTCCGAAATGGCGGGCATAGACCGAAGCAGGTTGCTGTTCGCTGGCCCGAAGGGTTTCTGTGGAGCGCCAGAATCCAATGGTGGCAATGACCCAGAAGGGCCAGAAAATCGGCCCCACCTCGGCGGCGGCCGCCGCCACAGCCAGCGATGCCGCGGTGAGGCCATAGCCGGTTCGGACGGTCCTGACTGCATTGCGTCCGAGAGTCAGTGCACTGCTGCGCAGACCGAGGCGTGCATCATCCGGTCGGTCGGCCATCGCATAGACCGTGTCAAAGCTGAACGTCCAGCACAGGGTGGACAGCCAGCAGCCGATCAACGGTGTTGACGGGGTGATGCTTCCTGTGAAGGCGGCCCATGGGATCAAGACGGCGAACCCCCAGCAAACCGCCAGCAGTGCCTGTGGGAAGGGGAACCATCGCTTTGCTGACGGGTAGATCAGAATGGGCGGGAGTGCCAGCCCTGCCAGCAGCAGGCAGAGCCGCATCTGGGACGAGAGGCTGAGCACCACTCCAAGGGCCACGACCAACAGCAGCACCATCACCCCTGCCGCCTGATTCCTGTTCAGCGCGCCGCTGGCGAGGGGCCGTTCACGGGTGCGTTCCACTTGGCTGTCGATGGTCTGATCCCAGAGATCATTGGCGATGCAGCCAGCCCCGCTGACTGCCAGGCCACCGATCAGGATCTGAATCACCAGCGCCGCAGGGGGGGGAGCATCCGGAGCAAGCCACAGACTCCATCCTGCGGGGACCAGAAGAATCAGGCGACCGGTTGGCTTGTTCCAACGCAGCAGAGCCACCCAGGGAGACATGACGCGAGAAAAAGTCATGCCATTCACAGTGCGCAGAACCCGAGTCTTGGTTTTTCGGAACCTTAATCAGCGGTGACCCGCTCTGGTGCACCGATGGCAGAGTGGGCTCGTCTCCATCACGGTGCGCCATGTCAGGTGCAGAGCCTTCCCCAGCGACCGCGGTGAAACTCAATCATCAGGCCTCAGGGCAGCAAGCAACCCAGGATGCGGGCCGATCGCGAAAAGTCAGGAACGTCGCCGCGATTGATGTCGGCACCAATTCCACCCACATGCTCGTCGCCTCAGTGGATGTGGCTCTGGGGACCTTCAGCATCGACCTCGCCGAGAAGTCCAATACCCGTCTGGGGGAGCGGGACCCCGATACAGGAGAACTGACACCCGAGGCAATGGCCCGGGGCCTGGAAAGCCTTCGCCATTTCCGCGAGCTGGCTGTGAGCCATCAGGTGGAGCAGGTCGTCGTCGCCGCGACCAGTGCTGTCCGGGAGGCTCCCAACGGCAGGGACTTTCTGCAGAGGATCAAGGATGAGCTTGATCTTGATGTGGACCTGGTCAGTGGTCCAGAAGAGGCCCGTCTGATCTATCTGGGTGTCTTATCCGGCATGCCTTTCGGCGATCGCCCGCATCTGGTGCTGGATATCGGTGGTGGCTCCACCGAACTGATCCTTGCCGATGGTCGGGATGCCCGCGCACTCACCAGCACGCGAGTGGGTGCTGTGCGGCTGCAGCGGGATTTCGTCAAGGATGATCCGATCCCTCCTCAGCGACGCTCCTTTCTGCAGGCTTTCATCCAGGGTTCGCTCGAGCCTGCCGTCGACAAGGTGCACCGACGGATCAAGCCAGGGGAGACACCAGTGCTTGTGGCGACCAGTGGCACGGCCATGGCGATCGGGGCGTTGGCCGCCAGTGAGGACGACCGGCCACCGCTGAAACTTCATGGCTACAAGGTCTCAAAGCAGCGACTGAACCGGGTTGTGGAACGTCTTGCGGTCATGACACCCGAGCAGCGACGTGACCTTCCTGCCATCAATGACCGCCGTGCGGAAATCATCGTGCCCGGTTCGCTCATCCTGCAAACAACCATGCAGATGCTCGGCGTGGATGAACTAGTTCTGAGTGAGCGGGCGCTGCGCGAAGGGCTGATCGTCGACTGGATGCTCCGCCATGGTCTGCTCGAAGACCGCTTCAGTTTTCAGAGCAGCATCCGTCAGCGCACGGTGATCCATCAGGTGCAACGTTTCGCTGTCAATCAGCCGCGTGCCGAACGGGTCGCCAGTCATGCGCTCGACCTTTACGACAGCACCCACAGGACCTTGCACCGTGACGATGGATCAGGCCGGGATCTGCTCTGGGCTGCCGCCATGCTCCATGCCTGTGGTCAGCACATCAATCTCAGTGCTTATCACAAGCATTCCTGGTATCTGATTCGCCATGGGGAACTGCTGGGTTATTCCGAATCGGAACATCTGATGATCGCGGCCATCGCCCGGTATCACCGCCGCAGTCTTCCCAAAAAGCGTCATGAGTCGTGGCAGGCCCTTCAGACACGGGATAATCGGCGGACCGTGTCGGAGATGGCGTTGTTGTTGCGCCTGGCTGCTGCTCTGGATCGGCGGCCGGATCCCGTCGTGCAGAAACTGAAAGCCGAGGTGAAAGGTTCTGATCTGATTCTGGAGCTTGTTCCCGAGCGTTTGAATCAGAATCTCAGCCTGGAACAGTGGAGTCTGGAGAGCTGCTCAGCGCTGGTGAAGGATGTGACCGGTCTGCGCCTCAAGGTCAGAGTTCAGGACTGAGCTTGTACCAACGCACCTGATCGATGGGGCCCAAGGTCCTTGGGGTGCTGCCCCCCTGACTGATCAGGACAAGGTCGGGCCGTCCGGGGAGAATCTCCAGCTTTGAGTCCGCAGGCAGGATTTTGCTGTCGGAGAGGGTTCCTTCGTACACGACATCGCCTTCGCCATTTCGGATCAAGACCCAGCTGGGTTCCTGGCTGCTGATGGAGAGATGTCCTGCGGAATTCTGCTCGGGTGAAACGGGTTGAGGGGGCGTTTCATTGGGTTGGTTGACCACCGTTGCAGCTTTCATGGAGGCTGTCTCAACGGAACGACGCTGGCTGGCCACCACCATGGCTCCGCCGGTGACCGCAGCGATGGTCAGAACAGTCAAGCTCAGGCGCTGCCAGGGAATGGCAGGACCTTGGTGTGTTGCTGTCCCGACCGCAGCAGCCCTTCCAGCAGCACCAGCCTGCAGGTTGTTGACGGCTTCGGGAGCTGGAAGAACGTCCTGCAGTCGGATGATCAGGGAGTCGCAATCAAGCCCGAGCTTGGAGGCGACCCTGCGGGTCATCGCTTTGATGAAAACCGGTTCAGGAAGCCGTTCGAGATCACCCTTCTCCAAGGCCTGCAGCTGTTCGCTGCCCATTTTCAGCGACTGCGCCAATTGATCGCAACTCAGCCCCTGTTCAGTGCGCGCCTGGCGGAGCAGGTCTCCGATCTCCTGCAGGGTTGTGACGGTTGCTTCATTGTTTGCCTGCTCGGAATCCGACAACCACATCCGACCCTCGGCAACACAGTTGAGGTGAAATTAGGCTTGATCTGCGGTTCTGTCAGTGCCACGAGGCACACAGCAAGAGTTGCCACAAAGGAATGCAGTCCTCCATCACGGTTTTCAGCCGCGTTTGATTCCGCTTCAACATGGCTTTCTCTGACTCTCAGGCCACCCTGGCCGATGCCTGCAAGCACTGCCCCCACTCTGTACTGCCAAGAGAACAATGAGCGGTGAACGTTCTCTCGAGCGTGAGAACGAGCGCTCAGCATCATGAAATCAAGCAGGATCACTCAGATTCTTCTGGCCGCGCTGGTGATCACTCAGGTGCCCAACCTTGTCAGTTTCGTCCAGGCCCTGAGCCGTTACGAGTCGCCGGAGTCTGCACTGCGGGCCTGCAAGCAGTGGGCTGAATCTGCGGGGAGGTACAGCGTGACAAAAGCGGGACTTTGGACCAGCACCCGTCAGTATCCGCTGCGCTCCTGCAAGAAGGAAGGGGATCAATTTGTTGGCTATGAGGTGCCTCTGGAGGGAGCTTCCGAGCTCAGTGAGAGAGACATCGACCCGAGAGGGTTCATGGCAGGAAGTGTTCCTGAAGCGCAGGACACAGGCAAGCGCTGGCGATTCAGGCGCAAGCAATGGTCACTCGTAATTCCCTTCTGAACAATGGATCCAGAGGTTCGCAATCTCGTGGTTGGTCAGTTGCTGGTGATCGTGATTCCCATCGGCACACTGTTCGCGATCTGGCTGTGGATGCTGACGCTTCGGCAGCGTTGACTCCCATCGTGGAGAGCAGTGTCAGGCGATTCCGATCATGGGTGCCAGCCACTCTGCGTGCAGCGATGACAGAGCCGACATGTTGAATGCATGCACTGCCGGATTGGTTTTGTCGGCGATCCAAAGCAACGCGAACGGCGCGTTGAGGGCGATCTGCATCCGCCAGCGCCAGGTGATGATTGCCCAGATTCTTTGGAGAACTGGATTCTTCATCCGCAGCATCGAAGCATCAAAAGCAGGCGCGATTTTGGCGAATTTGCCCGTGGAACTGTGAACCGGCAAACATCAGCCAGAAAAAAGGAGGGTCCCACCCCTCCCCGGTTCGACGCATCTCCGGTGTTCACCCGAAGACGGTTTGATTTTGCAGGAAAATCACCAAAACATCCGTAGTGATCAACACCCGAACGGCTCAGGCAACCAATTCTTCCGAGATTGTGAGGGTGAGATCAGAGTGAGGAGTTCTCAACGCAATCATCGACTGGTAATCCGTCGACTCATAGGCCGACACTGCTGCCTCCAGTGATGGGAACTCGATGATCACATTCAAGGAACCAGGAGAACCTTCGCGGACGTCACAGTTGACATCACGGATAAGGAATTTGGCTCCGACGGTGGGTAGCCAGTCTGTTAATCGGCTGATGTAGGGGACCATGGCCAGCGGAGTGTGAATCGTTCCAGTGCTGATCCAGTAGCCCTTCGCCATGACAAAAGAAATCTGTTGCGTTGAATTTAGTGCGAATTGCCCGGGTTCAGATCCCAAAGATGAGCTCCGTGTTGATGGATGAAATGTCTCCCCACCAGCTTCTTTTCTGCTTCTGAAATGAGTTCATCCTTTCAGCGTCAGAGGGCATCCGTGCTGTTTGAATGAATCCTTGAGGATCGGCAGACCTGTTCTCCACGTTTGGACAGCGTCTGACTGCCACTTCAGAACTGTTGAAAGGACAACCTTGTCTGTCGAAGGCTGCTCCGCTCAGAGAACATGATTGCTGGGAATCAATCCTCGATTTGATTGGTGTTCAGGATGTCTTGATTGACAGAAACCATGATTGATCTATCGCTGGTGTCACCAGTGAGATCCCAGCTGTTGCAGCCAATGAGGGTTTGTTAAATGGGCGATACTGGATTCGAACCAGTGACCCCTTCCGTGTGAAGGAAGTGCGCTACCACTGTGCTAATCGCCCGCACCTGATCATTCTAAAACACCAGGTGTCCGGATTTTTCAGCTCCTGGGACGGAACAGGTGGTCATGATCAGGGGAATACAGTTTTGAACGCTGAGTGGTTGATCCAAAGGCTGGGCTGACCACATACAAGGTTGTTCTGATCAGATTGCGTTCATGGGTGATCTTCGCCATCTGATCAAGAGGAACAAGATTCAGCCATTGATCAGGCCAACTCACCCGGTATCCGACCGCCACCGGGGTGTCGGCAGGATAGTGCTCGAGAAGCGTTGCCTGCACCTCGTCCACATGGCGGGCGCTGAGATAGAGACACAGCGAAGCCCGCAGGCTTGCCAGGTGCCTTAGCTCCTCTCGTTCCGGCACGCCTGTGCGACCCCCTGTTCGACTCAGCACGATCGTCTGCACGAGTCCGGGGATGGTCAGTTCCGCCTTGAGTGCAGAGGCTGTCGCCTGGTAGGCGCTGATGCCAGGCACCACTTCCACCTCGATTCCTGCTTCGGCGAGCCCGCAGACCTGTTCACTCAGAGCTCCGTAGAGGCAAGGGTCGCCATCGTGGAGGCGAACCACGTTTTTGCCCTCACCGGCGCGCTCGATCATCAGGGGGAGAACCTGTTCAAGCGTCAGGGTGCTGGTTCTGACCCGTTCACAGCCTTCAGGTGCCAGATCAGCGATCTGAGGAGACACCAGAGAGTCGGTCCAGATCAGCACATCAGCATTGACAATCCTGTCTTCCGCCCTGCGCGTCAGCAGATCAGGTGCACCCGGTCCTGCACCCACGATTGAGATTCTGGTCATGAAGCGTCTGCCTGCCGTAAGCCTGGATCCGGAAGGGGGGTCTTGCGTCCATAGAGCCAGAACAGCCCGAAACCCGCAATCGCCATCAGGCTGAGGCTCATCAGTTGAGCAATGCGCAGCCCGCCATCACAGAACGGAGGTTGTCCGCCCAGGCAGAGCGGGTCAATCCTGAGGCCTTCGATCCAGATGCGACCCAAGCTGTAGCTGAGCAGATAGATGCAGCTCAGAGCCCCTGGCGGCAGTGGGATCTTCCCTTGGCGACCGAGTCTGAACAGCACGATCAGCACCGCAAAGACTCCGATGTTCCAGAGAGATTCGTACAGGAATGTGGGGTGGAAGAACTCAGCATCCACAAACACCTTCGGCCGGTTTCCATAGGGAATGAACAGTTTCCAGGGCAGATCGGTGGGGACTCCAAACGCTTCGGAATTGAAGAAGTTGCCCCAACGGCCAATGGCCTGTCCCAGGACAACCGAGGGCACCAGCACGTCCAGGACATTCCAGAAGGACACCCTTCGCCAACGACAGAACAGGATCACGGCCAATGACCCACCAAGCAGTGCGCCATGGATGGCGATGCCTCCTTTCCAGATCGCGAATGCCTCCAACCATGAACGCTGGTAGGAATTCCATTCAAAGGCGACGTAATAGCTTCTGGCGCCGATCACAGCGGCCAGAACAAGGATCGGCAGAAGATCACTGATCAGATTGGCATCAAGTCCTCGCTGACGCGCCAACCAGCTCGACAGGTTGAGTCCGATCAGGACCGCGATTGCAATCAGCAGTCCATACCATCGCAGCACAAAAGGCCCGAGCTGAAACAGCTCGGGCCCGGGGGAGGTGAAGATTGCGGGGTTCAGCACTGAACTCAGATGCCCTCAGCGGCTTGCACCTTCTCAATCTGCTTCTTCTTCAGAACCAACATGATCTGAGCGAGTGAAACAGCCGCGAAGAAGGCCAACAGACCATAGATGCGAACAGGGTTCTGAAGCACAACTTCAGCATCAACCTGTCCGAAACCACCCACATTCGGATCATCGGTGAGAGGAGTGCCGGCTTCGATGGAGTCACCAACGCCAACAATCAGAGCAGGGCCGACGGGAATGGTTTCAGAGCTGCTTTCACCATCAGCGGTGTTGATGGTGACGACCTTGGCGCCGTTGTCGCCATCCTCAATTGAGGAGATCGTGCCGCTCGCAGGAGCTGTGTAGACGGTGTTGTTGCTCTTCTCGCCGGTTGGGTAGACCTGGCCTCTGCCTCGGTTGCCGCCTACAAAAATCTGATATTTGCCGAAGTGGATGTTGCTGTCGGTCGCGGGGTCAGGTGAGAGAACCGGGAAGACGATTTCCTGGTGTTGATCACCGGGGATTGGTCCCACCAGAAGAATGTTGGGTTGATCGTCGCTGTACTGCGTGAAGTAGACACCCTCCGTTTCCTCCTTGATCTCGTCAGTCCAGCGGTCCTGCGGAGCCAGGGTGAAGCCATCAGGCAACTGGATCACCGCACCAACCTGTAAACCGACATCACTGCCATCGGCACCGATCTCCTGAAGTCCCTGCTCGTAGGGGATTTTCACCGCTGCCTTGAAGACCGTGTCGGGAAGAACGGACTGAGGCACTTCCGCCTGGGTGATTTTCTTGGCCAGGTGGCAGTTGGCGCAGACGATCTTGCCTGTTGCTTCTCGCGGAGATGCATAGTTCTGCTGAGCCCAGAAGGGGTAGGCCCAGCTGCTGGAAGGAGCCGTGAACACGGCAATGCCCACGATCAGGGCTGCGAACAGTGAGGGAAGAATTCGGCGCATCGGAAGCGTGTGTCGGAAGAGAGCGGTGGAGAAAGGTCGTTGATCAGCCCCACCAGGGCTTCTCGCCCGTGCGGAAATCGGTTTCAGTCCACTGGCTCACGAAAACGTTGTCGTCTTCAACGCTCACATTGGCGAGGGCAAGCGAGAGGGGAGCAGGGCCCCTCACCACTTTCCCTGTGGCGTCGTACTGGCTGCCGTGGCAGGGGCACATGAACTTGTTGGCGCCGCTGTTCCAGGGCACAACACATCCCAGGTGGGTGCAGATGGCGTTGATGCCGTAACTGCCGATGGCGTCTTCACCTTCAACAATCAGATAGGTGGGGTCCCCTTTGAGGCCCTGCACCAGGCTGCGATCACCAGAGGGGTGGGTGCTGAGCCAGCCACTGGCCGTGACGGGGTTGCCCAGTTCATCCTTGGCACTTGTGCCTCCTCCGCTACCAGCGGCCCGGGGTGGGATGAAGTAGTTGACCACTGGATAAAGAGCACCAAGGGCAACGCCTGTCACGGAGCCGAAGGTCAGCAGATTCATGAACTGCCTGCGACCCATTCCGGGCACATCTGCTGCTGGCATCTGTGTCATGTCTGACGTTCGTTGGGCACTGGATGGGGCCCATTATGGATGCTGAAGGTCGTGTCACACTTTGCGGAGACTGGATTTTCATTGATGTTCAAGGTCTTCATCAGTGCTCGCTGATCACCCCTCGTCGAGGGACTCCGGCCCTCTCGGGGTTGAGGAGGTCATCGACCTTCTGCGCTCTCGCTGGCAGGCCAGCTATGACCTTCAGCTGGTCACCCGGCGCAGGCGCATGTACCTCCAGGTGATGTGGGCATTCCTTGAGCAGCAGTCGTTCCCTCTGGATGAGTCCGACTACCGGTCTCACATCGCGGAAGTGTTGGAAATCGTCAACCGATTGGGTGAAGCGGAGACCGTTCGCAACTGGTTGCGCACCACCCGTGACAAGCCACGTCTCGGCAAGGCACTCAGTCTGCAGCTGCAGGGGGAGGGGCGGCTGGAGGAGTTTCTGCTCTGAACCTCTGAACCAAGGCAACAAGCAGAACCCCAATCAGGTAGAGGGCTGTGATCGCTCCACCCAGCAGCAACATCGTGACGGGGTCCGTTGAAGGTGTCAGCACGGCACCGGCAAGGGCAGAGATCAGCACGACCCAGCGCCATGCAGACAGCATTCGCTGCCAATTCACCAAGCCGAAGACTCCCAGCAGAAGCTGCAGAACAGGGAGCTGAAAAGCCAGCCCTGTCGAGAGCATGAGCAACAGAACGAAGTCCAGATAACGCTCGATCGACCAGATGGGTTCCACGACGTCGGCGCCGTAGCTCACAAGAAAATTCAGAGCTGCGGGCACCAGAGCCCACCAGGCGAAGGCCAGTCCGGCCAGAAACAGAACAGCTGATCCAGCCACGGATGGCGCAATCAGGCGGCGCTCGCCTCGGGTGAGGCCCGGTAGAACGAAGGCAAGACCCTGATAGAGCACATAAGGAAGGGCCAGCGTGAGGCCTGCATAGCCGGCCACCTTGAACGACACGAACAGAAATTCGCCAGGAGCCAGCTGCAGAAAACGGATCGAGCCGGCGGGCTCCTCCAGAATTCTGACCAGCGGACGCACTGCCAGAAGGCAGGCCAGAGCGCAAACGGCCACGGCGACAAGACTGCGCAACACCCTCTGACGCAGTTCCTCAAGGTGGTCGACCAGAGGCATTTCCACGTCGTTTGGAGGGCCGTCCTGGACTCCGATCCGAATCGGTGGTGGCGGTGACAGCTTCGGGGACTCTTCAGGCGTGATCGGCGTCAGAGGTGAGTGAGCAGTTGACTCGGTTCAGGCTAGGGGTTCTCTTGCTTCAAGGTTTCTCGCGCACGGTCGGGTTCCGCCCAGAGCAGCTCGGCCTCGCGATGTCTCACGGTGCCCGGTGCAGTGCCAGGAATCCTCTGAAGGTGTTCCACGGCAGACATCACAACCGGCACACGTCGGTTCCCTTTCGCCCGGCTGAACCAGGCCGCAAGGTCTGCCGCCAGTTGCAGGTCCTGTTCCGAAGCGACCGCTGCCGAGGCCTTCAGCACCACATGGCTGCCCGGACACTCCTGGGCATGGAACCAGAGATCCCCAGTCCGAGCCTGACGCAGGCTGATCCATTCGTTCTGCCGGTGGTTGCGTCCCACCTGAATCACCAGTCCATTCCTGGAGCGAATCTCCAGCGGCTGTGGCTGTCCCGGTGGCGGACCACTGCGCCGACGGCGGCGTCGAGGGGTCAGCAGATCCTCCAGTTCGGCTTTCAGCTCGCGCAGTTGCCGACTGCGATCTTCGGCATCGTCCCAGTCCGCCTGCATCAGGTCTGTCAGAAAGCTTTCGCTGCCCTCGATCAGCGCGAGGCGTTGGTCGTGATGGGTCAGACGTTCTTCGATCAACGGAATGGATCGCCGCAGCCGCCTTGCGCGTTGGTAAAGCTTCTGAGCCTTCTCAATGCTTTCTCTGTCGGGCGCGGGCTGGCAGAAAATCGCATCCGCCTGATGTTGCAGGGCATCGGCATCGCCGCTGTCATTCAGTCGTTTGACCTGCTCCTGGCGCTGGGCCTGCTCACGGCTCCTGCTCTGGTCCAGCAGCTGCCGCAGCTCCTGGCTCTCCCTGCGCAGTTGTTGCTGGTTGAGATGATCCCGGTAGTAGATCCCAAGACGCAGGCTGAGCGGTTGCTTGTCGCTGGGTGAATCGGCCGGATCATTCCAGACGCGATAACCACCTGCAGCCTCGAAGTGAAGGATGAAATCGCCTCGATTGAGACTGTCCAGCCAGCGTGTCCAGCGCCGATGAAGCTGAACCCACTGGCTGTGGCTGATCTCCGTGACAGGAGTGGTGGCTGAGAGCGGTGCTGACGAAGCATCCTCGACAGGAAAGCCGATGAGCTGCCTGGTCAGTGCTGGGCTGATGCCTTGATAGGTCTCGCGCAGGGCTTTGCCCAGATCGACCGGCACAAGAGTCAGCCTGCGCTTCCATTGTTCGATGGGCTCTTCTGCCGTCGGTGGAAGGCTCTGAAGTGATGGTGGTGGGACGTAGGGATCGCCGCTGCTCAGAGGTCTGACCCGTGACTGGTGCTGTCTGACCTGTCGGGCAATAGCCGTGATTCGCTTCTGATCATCCAGCAGCAGGACATTGCTGTGGCGCCCCATCAGCTCAAGAACCAATGTGCGAACGGTGGTTTCCCCAGGCCGCGGAGCGAAATGAAACAGCACAACGCGTTCAAACTGCCGCTGCTCCATGGCCACAAGGGCCAGTTGCCTCAGGCCGTGCTGAACCTGCTGGGCCAGGGTGCTGCCCCCTCCGATCCGGCTTGGTGCAGGGATCTGCACCAATCTCGCGGCATCTGCCTGCCAGCTGAGTTCCAGCCAGATCATTCCCTTCAGGGTGCGGAAGCCAAGTTGCAGGCTTTGCTGGTTCGGCTGTTGTGCTTTTTCAAAGCGGCTTGGAATGATCTGCGCTTCCAGATCTCTCAGGACCGCCCGAAGGCTGGTGAGGTCCATCACCTGAAGCGTGCTCTTCGCCATCGCTCTCCGGTGGCCTTACGACTGGGGGTGCCTTCCTACCCTGCTGCCTGAACACACACAAGCCATGGCCCCGACCGATCGCCGCGCCCGGCTCACTCTGCTGACTGGTCCAAGCGGCGTTGGCAAGGGAACGCTGGTGGCTCGCCTGCTGGCGCGACATCCACGGCTCTGGCTTTCTGTATCCGCCACCACCCGAGCTCCCAGGGAAGGTGAACAGGATGGGGTTCAATACTTCTTTCACTCACGCGACTCATTTGACCATCTGGTCAGCAACGGGGGATTGCTGGAGTGGGCTGAATTCGCAGGGAATTGCTACGGAACCCCACGGCAGCCCGTGATCGAGCGTCTGGAAGCAGGGACCTCAGTGCTCCTGGAGATCGAGCTGGAGGGTGCGCGTCAGGTGCGTCGCAGCTTCCCCGAGGCCTTGCAGATCTTTCTCGCGCCGCCCACCTTTGCAGAGCTGGAACAACGGATCCGTGGCCGAGGAACTGAAGCGGAAACGGCGATTGAGCAACGTCTGGAGCGAGCTCGCACCGAGCTCGCAGCTCAGCAGGAATTTGATGCCGTTGTCGTGAATGATGACCTCGAGACAGCCCTTGGTGATCTAGAGCGCCTGATGGGTCTTGCGGACTGCTGAGAGGGATGTGCCTGCAACAAAGCCCTGATCCAAAACCAGCTCAGTGGAATTGCATCAGGGCTTTTGAATTCAGCTTGATCTGGAAGCGATCAGCCGGGAGGTTCAGAGGGGATGGAACAGAAGGTCGGGGAAGAATCTGTTCCACTCAATCAGGATGCCTGCAGTCAGGGTGAACCAGATCGCGGCGACCACAGGTGCAGTGGTGAGGAATTTTTTCATCGTTGAACAGCGGGATAAGAGAGGTTGTGTAATCAGCGGGGTGAAACCGTGATTTTGGAATCACTTTCAGTCAGCCTGCCACTGTTGAACTCCCCAATTGCTGCAACAGGCCATGTCGCAGCTTTCACAACTGAGTTCAATGCGAGTTTCATGTCCAGCTGAATCTCGAGCATGTTCTGATCCTTGCGACCACGGATGGCCTTGAGGTAGCTACGACCAGCCCAGCCGATGCATCCGGTGATGTAGAGAAACATCAGGCCGGGCAGTACGAAATCACCAGCATGATTCCAGCGACCGTCAACGATCAGATGGGGAAGGCCATCTTCACCGCAGGAAGCCTTGCTGTACATCTCGAAGCGGGCTTTGGCCTGTGGCGTTGAGGCTGCACTTGCACGTTGCTGGAAACGAGCACTTTCAGAACAGGGTGTCAGGCCAGCCACGTCAGCTTTTGCGACGGGTGCAAAGCCAAACACCAGCAGGGCCGAAAGCGCGAGAGCGAAGAAACGACGCATCGGAACGGATCCTGTTGAGCCTGCCCTTGGGAGGCAGGATGTATCAAATGGACATTAGTGGAGGCTGTTGACAGGCATGCCCAAGGTCCTTGCCCTCGAAACAAGTTGTGACGAGTCCGCCGCTGCCGTTGTCTCGCACAGTGACGGTCGGCTCGAGGTGCTCTCACACCGCATTGCGTCTCAGGTCGAGGAACATGCCCGCTGGGGCGGTGTGGTGCCGGAGATCGCCTCCCGAAGACATGTTGAAGCACTCCCTCACCTGATTGACCAGGCGCTCCGTGACGCACAGCTGCCGATCAGCGATCTGGATGCCGTGGCAGCCACGGTCACGCCGGGTCTTGTTGGGGCCCTGATGGTTGGTTCGGTGACGGGCCGCACGTTGGCGGCACTGCATGATCGGCCGTTCATCGCCATTCACCATCTGGAGGCCCATCTGGCCTCTGTTCGGCTGGAGGCGTGCCCACCCGAACCTCCCTATCTGGTTCTGCTGGTGAGCGGCGGCCATACGGAGCTGATCCGCGTCGATGAAGCCGGAGCGCTGGACCGTCTAGGACGCAGCCATGACGACGCTGCTGGTGAAGCCTTTGACAAGGTGGCCCGTCTCCTGGGGCTTGACTACCCAGGCGGACCCGCGATTCAGGCTGCGGCCGTCGATGGTGATGTCGCCCGCTTTGCGCTGCCCAAGGGGCGTGTCTCGAAACCGGAAGGGGGCTACTACCCCTATGACTTCTCGTTCAGCGGTCTGAAAACGGCGATGCTCCGCCAGGTGGAGGCCTGTCGGACCTGGGATGAGCCCTTGCCGCTGGCAGATCTCGCTGCCAGCTTCCAGCAGGTCGTTGTGGATGTGCTGGTTGATCGGAGCCTCCGCTGCTGTTCCGATCTCGGCCTGTCAACGCTGGTGATGGTGGGTGGGGTGGCTGCCAATCAGCGGTTGCGTGAATGCATGCATTCACGAGCTGCGCAACAGGGTGTCGATGTTCACCTCGCGCCTCTCACCTACTGCACCGACAACGCTGCGATGGTTGGTGCTGCGGCTCTTGGGCGTCTGGCATCTCAATCCATCGCCAGTTCTCTGTGTCTGGGTGTTTCAGCACGTTGGGCTCTCGAAAACTGCGCTCCTCTGTATCAATCGAATCCGCCTTTCTGAGATTGAGTGCATAGGGTGTCGCGACATGCGATTCGGAGATGTCGATGGAGGTCGAAACCCAACAGGCGAACGTGGTTGAACAGGTTGACTCCGGTGAGTTGAATGCCTGGCGCAGAGGCTTCACGCCTCAGGCCGAAATCTGGAATGGGCGACTGGCCATGCTCGGTTTGTCGATTGCGCTTGGAATTCTGTTCGTGATCAGGCTTTCGACCACCGGCATGCCTGCCAACTGACGCCACGTCTGATCCTCATCCCCGGCCCCGCAGAGCCTGAGCCAGTTCATTCGGTTTCAGGCTCTGAGCCACAGCCTGGTCCGCTTCGACTCTCTCCTGCTCCACAAGATTCTGCAGGCATTGATTGGCGGTGATCATGCCGTCAAAACCGCTGCGTTCCATGATTTCCTCCACTTCATCCAGAGCTCCGCGCTGGATGTAGTCCTTACAGGCTTCCGTGTTGATCAGGATGTCGTGGAAGGCTGCTCGCTTGCCATCGGTGGTGCGGATCAGACCCTGTGAGATCACGCCAAGCAGAGACTCCGAGAGAGATCGACGCACGCTCTCCTGGTCCTCGGGCGGGAACATGCCGAGCACCCTCTCCACAGTTTTGACGGCTGAGTTGGTGTGCAGTGTTCCAAACACCAGATGCCCGGTTTGCGATGCTTCCAGCGCTGTGCTCAGGGTTTCCTGATCGCGGATCTCACCGACAAGGATGACGTCGGGGTCTTCACGCAGTGCTGCTTTCAGAGCGTTGTGAAATTTCAGGGTGTGCAGTCCGACCTCCCGATGTCGGA
>CAJXFG010000020.1 GCA_913052185.1 uncultured Synechococcus sp.
ACGGCAACCCCTGGCAGGAACCGCAAGGTAGCAACTCTGACCGGAGAAAGCTGAACCCCTCAATCCACCGTTGAAGGATGCACGTCAGCGACCCGCCAGCAGGGCTTCAACAAACTCGAAACTGTTGAACGGACGCAGATCCCGGATCCCCTCACCGGCTCCGATGAAGCGAATCGGCAGACCCGCCTCGGAGGCCACAGCCAAAGCCACCCCTCCTCGGGCCGTGCCGTCGAGCTTGGTGATCACCACACCCGTGAGTCCAGCCGCTTTGGCAAACGCCATCGCCTGTTTGAGCCCGTTCTGCCCCTGACTGGCATCCAACACAAGCAGGGATTCCACATGGGCTTCAGGAGCCAGGCGATCCACAACGCGACGAATCTTCTCCAGTTCCTCCATCAGGTTGTGCTTCGTCTGCAGGCGACCGGCCGTGTCCACCAGCACAAGATCAGTGCCCTTGGCACGGGCGGCTCCAATGGCATCGAACACCACCGCTGCGGGATCGGCATTGGATGAGGCATTAGCAATCACCGGCACATCACTGCGATCTCCCCAGACCTGCACCTGCTGAACCGCCGCGGCCCTGAAGGTGTCTGCCGCCGCAATCATCGCCGAGTAACCACTGCGAACAGCCAGATTGGCGAGCTTGCCGAGGGTGGTTGTCTTGCCGACACCGTTCACACCAACCATCAGCCACACATTGAGCTGATCACGCTGAGGAGCCAGCAACTTCACGCCGCTGGCAAGCGTGGGCTGATCAAGCAGATCACGCAACTGCTCCTTGAGGAAGCGGATGCCTTCGGTGGGATCCACCACCTGTTCATTCATGCGCCGACGCAAAGCATCCAGCACCTGATCGGTGGCCTGAACACCGGCATCAGCCCTCAGAAGCAAAGACTCGAGATCATCGAGCACTTCCGGGGTAAGCGGATCATCACCGAGGTTTTCCAGCAAGCCTGTGACAAAACCCTGACGGGTCTTCTCAAGACCCTGACGCAAACGACCCAGCCAATCGATCTCTTCAAGGGTGACCTGATCAGCACGAAGCCCCTGAGCGGCAAGAACCTCAGCCGACCAGGTGAAGGTCTCGTCGAACTCACCAAGACTGGGCTCATCGGACTGATCAGCGGCGTCCAGAGGCAGAACGGGCTTGGCCTTCGGTTGCTCAACGACAACAGGCGCCGAAACCTGCTCGATCTGCTGTTGACGCTCCTGACGCTGCGCCGCGGCCTGCTCCAAGAGAGACAGTCCGGGAGCCGGAGCTTGGGCGGGATCGGCTGCTGCAGTCGGAGCCTGTTGCGGGACAGGTGACTGGGGCAGCAGCCCTGATGGCTGCGGTGAATCGGCTTCCGGTGATGGAGTTGCTGACTCGGAAGCGATGGGTTCAGGAGTCGCTGCTGTCGGTTCCGAACTGACTGAGGATTCCGTTGATCCCGACTGGGTGGTCTTCTCGAGCTCCTTCTGGGCTTTGAGGCGCGCATAAGCCAGGCGAGCCCACTCAAGAGGATCATCTTCAGCGGAAACCTCCGTCGACTGCTCCGTTGAAGCCTGTGTGGACTCAGTTGCGCCTGGCTCGGATGCAGACTCCGCTGATTCTTCAACCGATCCGATCGCTGGGGAGCTGTCCTGATCCGTCACCGGCGCGGCAGTTTCCTCAGACTTCGATGGCTGCTCAGGAGGCTGCGGAGCCTCGGGACTTCGATTGAACCAGTCGTAAACCATTCGAGAAAAGGCAGCGCCTAGGCGGTGGCGTTCTGAAGACGACGCAGAACCCCATTGATCATGCGACGGCCCTGTTCATCGCTGTACCGATTGGCCAGCTCAACGGCTTCACTGCAGGCGACGGAGGCCGGGGTGTTCATCGAGCGCAGATCAACCACTGCCAAGCGCAGGATGTCGCGATCAATGCGAGGCAGCCGACTCAGGCGCCAACCCTCCATGACGCCATCGAGCTGCGCATCAATGTCTTCCCGGGACTTGAGAACCAACTGGATTCGCCGCATGGCTTCCTGACGAACGTGCTCCTGATCAGCAAGCGCCAGCAGCCGAGGTAATTCAAGGCTGGCCGACAAGCCATTCAGCACCTGCTCAGCACCGGCAAGGGTTTCACGCAGATGGCTGCGCACGGACCCCAGATCACTGGAACCACTGCCATCCTGCAACTCGCTGTCGAGAAGAGTTTGCTGCGCTTTTTCCAGATCACCGGCGCAGTGATCAAGCACCTCACGCCAGTGCTGCATCAGGCTGTCGAGGGCTTTCTGAAGCAGGGTCTCCAGATTGTCTTCGGCAACCGAGGAACGCTCTCGCTCAGCACACTGGCCCAGCACAAACAAAGCGAGCTCACGGGAGAGGGTTCGGGTCTGCATCAGCGGCGAAAGATATTGAACGGGCGACTCAGGACGATGAGGGTGCCACAGAGGCTCTGAGCTGAGCGATCAAACTGGAGAAACTGCGATTGACAGGTGCTTCGCGTTCATCCGGGTTCACGATGCCAGCCGAGATGATGGTTCTGAACGCATCCTCAACAGAAATATCCAGTTCACGGACGGATGCCTCAGGAACAAGGGTGTACCAGCCGGTTGTGGGGTTTGGTGCCGTGGGGATGAAAACGCTGAGAAGGTTCTGACCAAGGTCTGACTGAAGCGAAGGTCCCACCTGTCCTGTCACAAAACCAACGCTGTAGAGGCCCTCACGCGGGTACTCCACGAGAACAACGCGTCGAAAACGACGGGAATTGTCACGGAGAAACGTTTCCAGCAGCTGCTTGAGGGTTTTGTAGACAGAACCCGCAAGGGGAATCCGCTGCAAGGTTCCCTCACCGAATTCAAGAAGCCATCGACCGACGATGTTCCGCGCCATCAGGCCAATCAACAGGATTCCCATCAAAGGAACCGTCAGTCCAAGCGCCAGGTTGATCAGATCCTGAAGCAGTGGGTTGAGATTGATGAATGGGTTGAACTGTTTTGGAATCGATGTCACGAACGCCAGCACAAATTTGCTGACAATCGTGGAAAGCCAAATGGTGGTGGCAAGCGGAATGACCACCAGAAGACCTGCAATCAGATCATTCTTGAGATCATTCTGAAGCCTGGCGCTTAGCGGCAGGTCAGGTCTTGGATTGGACTGAACCAAGGAACGCCGGGGGCCTGTAGCCAACGAGTTCCACCAACTTAACCAGCGGTCAGAGGACAGCGCCGAGAGCGAGCAAGACCAAGGCCACGGCGAGGACGACAGCACTGATCGTGCCTCCGAAGAAGCGCTGATTAATGGTCAGATCACGCTGGCGTTCCGCCTGCTGAATCTGTTCAGTCATCTGTGACAACTGCTTCTCGATGAAGGTCTGTGCAGCCTGGACCTTGTCCTCTTCGGACGCATCAGCAGGAAGCTGACCGGCCTGAGCCAACTGCTCACCCAGAACCTTCACAGTCTCAGGATTCGCCGACTGCTGACGCGCCATTTCGAGTTGGCTCCTCCGTTGCTCAAGGGTCTGATCAGCCTCTCCCATCAAAGCCTGATTTCCTGTGATACCAAGGGGAATCACTGAAATCATCACCACCGCCAGAACGGAGGAAAGAATGCAAACCACCCAGCGGATCGGTGTGCGCACCTGCTGGGGATGATCCAGACGGGAGGCCATCAGCATCAACAACAAACCGATGAATCCCATCGGTGTTTGATTGACAAGACGCTCAATCAGAAGCTGCTGGAACACGCCATCACTCCAATCGGCAGCACTGAGTACCACCCCGATCTGCAAGGCCAGCAGAAGCACCAAGGTGATTCCCAACCAGCGCAGCAGAGGCGCAAGTCGGAAGGAGGACTCAGGGGAGGCGGACACGTCACGATGCCAACAGGAGCCCAACTTTAAGGTCAGCTTTTTGAATGTTCCAGTCAACGTTGCAGAGCTGAGCGAGGCCCTCAAACAAAGGGCCAGAGAGGAGGGCTTCGACCCCGTTGGCATCGCCTCATTGCCAGGCAGTCAACGGTTGCAGATGCGCACAGCTGCTCTACAGCGCTGGTTGGAAGCAGGCCACCAGGCGGACATGAACTGGATGGCAGCACCACGTCGCCGGGATGCGGCGAGCCTGCTTGAAGGAGCTCAAAGCATCCTGGCCGTGGGCCTGAATTACTACGTGGCCAGAGAACGGCATCCAGACAGCCTTGCGGTCGCGCGCTACGCCTGGGGAAGGGATTACCACAGGGTGGTGAATCAGCGGCTCCGGCGCATTGGCCGCTGGCTGGAAACAATCCGACCTGAGTGTTTCTGGCGCGTCTGCGTGGATGCTGAACCTCTCCTCGACAAAGCCTGGGCAGAGGAAGCTGGGCTGGGCTGGATCGGCAAACACAGCAACGTGATCCACAGCAGACGGGGTTCATGGATGGTGATCGGCCATCTCATCACCACGGAACGTCTTCAGGCCGATCAACCGGCCAAAGCGCGATGCGGACAGTGCCGAGCCTGTATCGACGCTTGTCCGACGACGGCGATCACGGAACCCTTCGTGGTGGATGCAAGGCGCTGCCTCGCATTTCACACCATCGAAAACCGGAGTCCGGATCTACCGGCAGACATGGCCGAAGCCATGGGCCCCTGGATCGCGGGATGCGACATCTGCCAGGACGTCTGCCCGTTCAATCAGGGATCGATTCCATCAAGCCAGGATCCGGATGTGCAACCGAGATCCTGGCTGCTGGATCTGAAAGCAGAGGAGATCCAACGCTGGACCGACGAGGACTGGGATGAGCGGCTGCGGGGATCGGCTTTGCGCCGGATCAAACCCTGGATGTGGAGACGCAATGCCGCGGCAGCCAGACCTGAAACCCCCCCTAGTGTGGGCTGATTCTTGGATCAGTGATGGGAGTTCGAGCCCATAGACGACGGACCTGGCGGCAGGCTCTGACGCTCACGATGTTGACGGGAACCATCGGTGCTCTGAGCGCAGCACCGGCGAGATCCTTGACTCCCTATGTCTACACACCCAGTGCACAGGAACTGGAAGGCGCCGGCGTTGGCATCGGCCGGACGGCCGCTCAACTGCTCCGCCTGGGACAACCGGAAGAAGCGGCTCGGCTCGCCGCACTAGCCGTCAGGCTTCAACCCAATGACGAACGACTCTGGTCGGTTTTGGCTGAGGCGCAGTTGCGCAGCAATCAGCTCAAAGCGGCGGCAGGATCGCTGGCCAAAGCCAAGGCTCTGAAGCCGGGAAAAGCCGGTTTGTGGTTCGCGGAAGCGTCGATTGCCTTGCGTGATGAGCGTCCGGATGACGCCATTTCCCTGCTCGATGAGGGTCTGCGACTGGACCCGGACAACGCCGGTGCCTACTTCGATCTGGGAAACGCGCGTGTCATGCAGTCAGACCTGAGAAAGGCCCTGAAAGCATTTGAACAGGCCACAGCCATCAAACCAAGCTTCTGGGAAGCCCTGAATAATCAGGCGCTTGTGCTGTTCGAAATGGGCAACACCGCCGAGGCCATCAAACGCTGGCGCTCCGTGCTGTCGATCAATCGCAATGCAGAACCGATGCTGGCCCTTGCAGCAGCACTGAACAAACAGACTCCGGGCGATGCGGAATCGATCGAACTGGCTCGCAACGCTCTCGCGGAAGATCCCAACTACGTTCTTCCAGGCCACCAGGAGAATCAACTCTGGGGCTCGAAACTTCGCAAGGCGACTGATGTTCTGCTGACGCAACCCATCCTGAGGGGAGACGTTGAACGAGCTGAAGCCAATGCCGATCCCAAATCAGCTGAGTGATTCAGAGGGAAGATCTGTAGGCTAAGCGCCTTCTGCCTTCTTGATTCCGGAGCGGATGGCCGAGGAGCGCGTTCAACCGATCGCCCTGCATCAGGAGATGCAGCGCTCCTATCTCGAGTACGCGATGAGCGTGATCGTGGGTCGGGCTCTGCCGGATGTGCGCGATGGCCTCAAACCGGTTCAGCGACGCATCCTCTACGCGATGCACGAGCTTGGCCTGACGCCTGATCGCCCGTATCGCAAATGCGCCCGCGTCGTCGGCGACGTGCTTGGTAAGTACCACCCCCATGGCGATCAGGCGGTCTATGACGCCCTTGTCCGACAGGTGCAGACCTTCTCCAGCCGCCATCCATTGCTGGACGGTCACGGCAATTTCGGGTCCGTGGATGATGACCCTCCAGCAGCCATGCGTTACACCGAAACGCGACTGGCACCAATCGCCCATGAGGCATTGCTGGATGAAATCGGCGACGACACAGTCGATTTCGCTCCCAACTTCGATGGCTCCCAGCAGGAACCAACAGTCCTGCCGGCACAGCTGCCGTTTCTGCTGCTGAATGGCTGCGCAGGCATCGCCGTTGGCATGGCCACGAGTATTCCTCCCCACAACCTGGGTGAAGTGGTGGATGGCCTGATCGCCCTGGTGCGAAAACCGGATCTGAGCGATGAGAAATTACTGGGTCTGATTCCCGGGCCTGATTTCCCCACAGGCGGCGAAGTGCTGCTTGGCAGTGGAATCCGCGACACCTATTTGCGCGGACGTGGCAGCATTCCGATGCGTGGTGTGGCCCACGTGGAGGAGGTGCAGCCAGGAAAAGGCAGGCACAAGCGCAATGCGGTGATCGTCACTGAACTGCCGTACCAGCTGAGCAAGGCTGGCTGGATCGAAAAGCTTGCTGAACAAGTCAACGACGGAAAGATCGGCGGCATTGCTGATATCCGCGATGAGAGCGATCGCGAAGGCATGCGGGTTGTTGTGGAACTGAGGCGAGACGCCGATACGGACACTGTTCTGAAGGACCTGCAGCGCCGCACATCTCTGCAAAGCAATTTCGGAGCCATCCTGCTGGCGCTGGTGGACGGTCAACCCCGTCAGCTGTCGCTGCGACGCATGCTGCAGACCTTCCTGGAGTATCGGGAACTGACGCTGATCCGGCGCACCACCCATGCCCTGCGCAAAACGGAAGACAGACTCGAAGTGGTGGAGGGCCTGATCACGGCACTGGCTTCGCTGCAGAAGGTCATCGCCATGATTCAGGACGCACGCGATGCAGCGACGGCACGGGCCAGCCTGATGGTGCAGCTGGATCTGAGCGAACGGCAGGCTGATGCGGTTCTGGCGATGCCACTGCGCCGTCTCACCGGTCTGGAACAGGAAAGCTTGCGCCAGGAAGGCGAGGAATTACGAGCGGAACGGCAGAGACTGAAGCTTCTGCTCGACAACCGGGATCAGTTGCTGGATGCCCTGGTCCAGGAACTGCGCCAGCTGAAAAAGCGTTTTGCCACACCACGCCGGACCCGTCTGGTGGAAGGAGGTGATCACCTGCTCGCCGAACGCGCTGCCAGCCAACGCCCCAATGCCGAGCTGCAACGCCGTCAGGCATTGGAGGCATTGCCTCCTGAATCACGAATTCTGATCCAGACCGATGGTCAGGTGAAAGTCGTGAGTCCACAGCTGCTGGGCCGCTTGCATCTCAATGAAGCAGTGGATCTGGGTGATGAACCGTCTCCGGCACGTCTGATCTTGCCGATCAACCCAGCACCGCGATTGCTGGCACTCACCGCCAGTGGTCGCATCGCCTTGGTGCGCTGGGAGTTTGCAGGTCAACAACCAGGCGGACTGGAGCGCTTCCTACCGACGGCCCTGGAGGGCGAAACAGTCATCAACCTGCTGCGGCTTCCCGCTGTGGATGACACGGAAACCAACCGCTGTCTCTCTCTCGGTCTGCTGACCACAGACGGCCGTTTCAAAAGGCTGCCACTGGATGACATTCAGGAGCTCTCAGGTCGCGCCGCCACCATCCTGAAATTGAAAGAGGGCGTGTCATTGCTGTCTGCGGTGATCTGCCAGCAAGGAGGAACGGTCGCCCTGGTGAGCGACATCGGCCGGGTTCTCTGTCTGCCGGTTGAGGAACAGTGCCTGCCGTTAATGGGCAAGTTGGCCCAGGGACCGATGACGATGCGCATGCTGCCCGGAGAAAACCTGGTGGGAGCCGTCAGTCAGCCACCCTCCGACAGCAGCAACACCGAACCCGGAAAAAACAGTGGAGAAGTGCTGGTGGGAACCATCAACGGTGGTCTGATGCGCGTTCCACTCAATGCATTACGCCGCTGCAAACGCGGGGATCTTGGCGAAATCGCTGTGAAAATGAACAGCAAGGGCAAGAAAAAGGATCGCCTTGTCGCAGTCTGTGAAAGCAGGGATCTGGTCGGTGTGGTGACCAGCAAAGGACGGCACGCCCGGATCAGCCACGAAACAATCAGCGCAGACAGCAATCAACCCACCCAGTTGTCATTCAAAGCTGAGGAATCCCTGAGTCAACTTGTTCCCCTTCTGAACTGAATCAGATCCAAAATCAAGAACTCAGGATCAGGAGCTGCAGTTTCCCTCCAACCACTTGAAATAACTTTCGTCAATGTCACCTGTCACATAGCGACCGTCAAAACAAGACATTTCGAGATCACGAATATCAGTTCCTTGAACAATACTTTTCTTGAGATTATCGACGCTCTGATAAACAACATGATCCGCTGCTAGCACCTCCGCAATTTCATCAGTTGTTCTTCCATGAGCCAGAAGCTCAGCTCTTGTGGGCATGTTGATTCCGTAAACATTAGGGAAACGAACGGGGGGCGCAGCGGATGTGAACGTGACCTGATTGGCTCCAGCATCACGAGCCATCTGCACAATTTCCTTGGAAGTTGTGCCCCGCACGATTGAATCATCAACGATCAGGACATTTTTTCCGGCGAATTCAGTGCCTAAAGCATTGAGTTTCTGGCGAACAGACTTTTTTCGTTCAGCCTGACCTGGCATGATGAAAGTACGTCCGACATATCGGTTTTTATAAAATCCTTCCCGATATTCAATACCCAGTTGTTTCGCCACCTGCATTGCTGAAGGCCGAGCCGAATCAGGGATCGGCATCACAACATCAATATCACCAGCTGGCAGTGAATCGGAAATTGTTTTGGCAAGCAGATCCCCCATTCGAAGCCTTGTTTCGTACACGGAGATTCCGTTCATCACTGAATCAGGCCTTGCCAGATACACATATTCAAAGGCGCAGGGAACAAGCTGGGAAGACTGTGCACACTGACGTTGATGGAGATTAAAGTCAAAATCAATAAAGATTGCTTCCCCAGGTTCTACATCACGAACAATTTCATAACCGCTGTTTTCAATCACAAGCGATTCACTCGCAACAATCCATTCATCCTTCCCATTGCCGGCGGTCCTTCGGCCAAGGATCAAAGGCCTGATCCCGAAAGGATCACGGAAAGCAAGCAGACCTCGACCTGAGATCAGTGCAATTGCTGCATAGGAACCCTTGACCCTTTGATGCAGAGATGACACTGCATCAAACAACTGATCAGGTGAAAGATCGGGACCGGTGAGATGAGACTGAATTTCAGTGGCGAGGACGTTCACCAACATCTCCGTATCACTTGAGGAGTTGGTATGTCGACGATCAATCTTGAACAGATCCTGTTCCAGCTGACTGGTATTAGTCAGGTTCCCATTATGAACAAAGGTGATTCCATAGGGAGCATTGACATAAAAGGGTTGAACCTCGTCTTCAGCTGCGGCAGCTCCTCTTGTGGCATATCGAACATGACCAATCCCGACATTTCCGAGAAGTTTGCGCATATCACGCGTTCGGAATGCTTCACGAACCCTGCCACGCTGTTTATGAACATGAAAGGTGTACTTATCCATCGTGACGATTCCGGCCGAATCCTGTCCACGATGTTGCAGAAGAAGCAAATTGTCGTAAATCTGCTGATTAACAGAATCAGCAGAAAACATTCCGATAATTCCACACATAACTACGCCACACCAAAAAGGAATTGAAAAAGATCAAATATGCCCATGGAACTCATGCGGAAATCATCATTTGCGCATTGAAAAAGATGAACGGAGCAAATAACAAATTGGCTTCAATTTTAGCAAAGCGGTGCATGGTCATTCACCAACCTGACCATCAGCATCAATTCGCCGCGGTAATGCACTGGTGTAGGCCAGACGGCATTGCTCCACATCCAGATTCAGACGAGGTTCCTGATCAACACGAATCAGCAGGTGTGGATGTTCCGTCACAACACCAAGCTGAGTGATTGGCAGATCATGATTCGCCTTCAGCAGAGCCTCCCACTGGCCAACCTGATCGCCCTTGACGGACACCACGACCCGGCTTCCGCCCTCGGCAAAGAGAACGCGATCCAGACGCACCCCATGAGCAACGAGGTCAATCTCGATTCCCAGACCTGAGGCAATGCAAGATTCTGCGAGAGCCACAGCGAGACCACCATCGCTGCAGTCATGCGCGGAACCGAGCAGACCCTGAGCAATGGCATCACGCACGAGACTTCCCACCTTGAGTTCCATCGAAAAATCGGTCAGAGGTGGTCGACCTGCCAAAGATCCGGTCTTGAGCTCCTGATAAGCACTGCCTGCCAAGCCCAGCGAAACAGCCTCGGCATCACCGGGCGCAACACCCAGGAGGTAGATGACATCCTGCGGCTGGCGCCATCCCAGACCGATCACGGTCTTGATGTCATCCACACCACCCACCATGCCGATCACAGGCGTGGGATGAATCGGTTGCAGAGTGCCATCGTCCTTTTTGATCTCGTTGTAGAGCGAGACGTTGCCCCCGGTCACCGGGGTGTTGAGAGCTCTGCACGCATCCGAGATGCCACGACATGCCTTGGCAAGCTGCCAGTAACCCTTGGGGGTTTCAGGAGAAGGAAAATTCAGGTTGTCGGTGACAGCGAGAGGTTCAGCGCCAACGCAGCTCAGATTGCGCGCTGCTTCAGCCACCGCCGCCTGAGCTCCCCGTTCCGGATCCAGTGCAACCCAACGGTTGGGACAGTCCACCGTCGCAGCGACACCCCGGCTTGAAGCATCGAGCGACCCTTCACCCTGCTGAGGCCTGAGTCTGACGACAGCCGCATCGGCGGCACCTGAGGAGACCACGGTGTTGGCCAGAACCTGCTGGTCGTACTGACGGTGCACCCAACGCTTGCTGGCAATGGTGGGGTCATCCAGCAGACGCAACAGCTCTTGCCCCCAGTCATGGTCGACGGAGGGAACACGAAGATCGGACTCGGACCAGTGCCAGAGCTCCTGAATGTCAGCAGGCGGCTCACTGAGCAACTCGTGGTGATTGATCGGCGTATCTTCGGCCAGCGCTCGTGATGGGACTTCCGCAGCGACCTGTCCGTGCTGCAGCACCCGAACCACAGGCTCCTGCAGCACGCGTCCCACCACAGCAGCCTGCAGACCCCAGCGACGGAAACGCTCCATCAGGGGCTCTTCACGACCGGCACGCACCACAAACAGCATGCGCTCCTGTGATTCAGAGAGCAGGTACTCGTAAGCCGTCATCCCCTGCTCACGAGCGGGAACCTTGTCGAGATCAAGCTCCACACCCACATCACCCTTGGCGGCCATCTCCGAACAACTGCAGGTGAGACCGGCTGCACCCATGTCCTGTGCCGCCACCACATCACCGCTCTGGAAAGCCTCAAGACAGGCCTCAATCAGCCCCTTCTCCAGGAACGGGTCACCCACCTGCACCGCAGGTCGATCATCCAGAGAAGCTGAGCTGAGCTCAGCACTGGCAAAACTGGCTCCACCCATGCCATCACGACCTGTGGTGCTGCCCACGTACACAACAGGATTGCCAACTCCTGAGGCCCCTGATTTGACGATGTCGTCGGTCTCCATCAGACCGAGAGCCATCGCATTCACAAGTGGATTGCCGCTGTAGGAGGGATCGAAGGCCACCTCACCACCCACGGTGGGAACACCCACACAATTGCCGTAGTGGGCAATGCCAGCGACCACGCCCTGAATCAGACCAACGTTGGCCGGATCGTCCAGAGGACCAAAGCGCAATGCATTGAGCAGAGCGATCGGACGAGCACCCATGGTGAAAATGTCCCGAAGGATTCCACCAACACCTGTCGCTGCACCCTGAAAGGGTTCCACTGCGGAGGGATGGTTGTGACTCTCGATCTTGAAGGCGAGACGATGGCCGCCTCCAAGATCCACCACACCGGCGTTTTCGCCGGGACCCACCAGGATGCGAGGCCCTTCTGTCGGAAAGCCGCTGAGCAAGGGTCTGGAGTTGCGGTAACAGCAGTGCTCCGACCACATCACTCCGAACATGCCGAGCTCAGCCCGATTGGGTTCACGTCCAAGTCGACGCTGAATCTCGACGTAATCCTGCTGCGTGAGCCCTTCCTGGCGGAGGGCGGCCGCGACATCAAACGTCTCAGCCACAGAAGAAGACTGGGCCACAGTCAACAGGTCATCTGCTCCCAGTGTTGCCGACGGCCCGACCGCCCCGGATCAGATCCAGGGATCTCCATCGCGTTCAACAGGTTGACGATCTCTCCTGGAGGGTTGCCGCTCGATCCACTCATCGTCATCCCAATCCTCGAGTGGATCCGAATCAAGGGCCTGAACAGGTCCATCAGCATCATCAATCTCACGACGTGATGGCTGTTCATCCCAGGGAGGTTCCTCCAGCCAACCCTCAAGACGTTCACCGGCCCGATCACCGAACTGTTGCAGCTGCTCTCGCCAGTGCCGGGACCTGCGCACAAAATCCTGACGCACACTTGCACGGGCCTGAGGAAGGTCATCCAGATCGCGGAGACCGGTGGAGACCAGGCCAGGTTGCTGATCGACGATGCGATCG
Organism: uncultured Synechococcus sp.; assembly: GCA_913052185.1. GTDB lineage: Bacteria > Cyanobacteriota > Cyanobacteriia > PCC-6307 > Cyanobiaceae > Synechococcus_C. The sequence continues at coordinate 12,685 of CAJXFG010000020.1, forward strand.
GGAGTCAGTCGCCAACGACTGCTGCCAGGCAGACGCGGATCACTGCGCGACACCAGGTAGTGAAGAATCTCTCCAGTGGAGGGAACGAAAGCAAGATCTGCCACCTGCCCCAGACGCTCTCCATCAGCGTCCAGAAGGTCTGCATCGAGCAGGGTTGGCAGCCGCTCAAGGGTGAGCTGATCGGTCTCCGCAGGTGCTCCCTTCACGAACACCTGTTGATCATCCAGACCACGGCACTGATCGAGTCTCCAGACCGCACGGGAATTGCGCAACGCGGAAGGTCGGCTGACCCAGCCGAGCAAGCGATGCACGGGAGGATGCATCCAGGCCATCACTCCGACGCCATGATCAAGTCCCTGATCACAGCGCACACGATGTCTCAGCAGATCACTGAGCAGGAGTGGATCAGGCAGAGGCAAGGTCAGGAGCGAATCTGAACAGGCATCACCAGATAGGTGAGACCCGACACATCATCGGATGGTGAAAGGATGGCCGGCGTCGTGGGGGCATTGCACTGCAGTCGAATGCGATCCGAATCCATGGCCTTCAGTCCATCGAGGACGTAACGCACATTGAATGCGATCTGAACGGGATCACCCTCAATCTGGGCAGGAAGTGATTCCGAACCACTGCCCACATCCTGAGCATCGGCACTGATCTGCACCAGACCCTTCTCAGGATCACTGCCGATGCGAACGACATTGTTGTGCTGGTCAGCCAACACGGCAATGCGTTCGAGTGAGGCCACGAAAGCGCGACGATCAAGATCAAGCGTGCGCGTGAACGCATCCGGAATCAACTGGCGGTAATTGGGATAGGTGCCCTCCAGCGTGCGGCTGGTGACCATCTGATCGGCGGCAAGAACAACCACCTGACCGCTTTCACAAAAGAGGCTGACAGCGTCTGTTCCCTTCCATCCCGCCATCAGACGTTCCACTTCCCGCAGGGAACGGGCCGGCAGGGTGACAGCCAGCCCCGACTCCTCTGATGCTTCCTGTTCAGAGGACGCCAACGGATCCTGGAGGGCATCATCAACACTGAGCACCGCGAGACGATGCCCATCCGTGGAGGCGGCTTCAAGGCTGGTGCGGTCAAAGCGGAGATGAACCCCTGTGAGCAACTGCTTGGCTTCGTCGGAACTGCTGGCAAAGAGTGTGCTTCGCAGGGCTTTGACCAGAGCAGCGGGATCGAGTTTGAGCGCTGTGCCGTTTTCCACCAAGGGAAGCTCCGGGAAATCATCCGCGGGCATGCCCCGCATCTGATAGCTGCCACTCAGGCTGGTGAGCTCCACCTGTTCGCCTGCATCATCGGTGGCAAGAGTGATCGGAGAATCACTGGACAGACGGGAAACGATCTCACCGAACAATCGGGCCGGCAGGGTCACTGCACCGCTGGTTTCAACAGTCGCGGCCAGGGAGGTCTGAATGCCCAGGTTGAGGTCAAAGCCGGTCAGGCTCAACCGGTCCGTGCCGGCATCTGCCGTAAGCAACACATTGGCAAGCACAGGATGGGTGGGTCGTGCTGCGACCGCTCGGCTGACCAGTTGCAGCGCAGCGTTGAGTTCCGTCTGGGAACAAACCAGTTTCATGGCGACGTTGTCCGCTGCAAGACCTGAAGACACCCACGGTTTCACAGGGACGCAGGAAGCGCAATGGTCCAAACGAACCTGCCGTTGTTGCTGATTACGGGCTGTTTAAGTCTTGGAAAGAAACAACTAAAACAGCCGTAATAGGGCCTGTGGAAACCGTGGAAAACCATCCAGACCTTGTTCTGTCAATGCTTTTCTGATCACACAGGCCTGGGGAATCCTGTTTCGCTGATGAGGAGAAACTGCTGTTTCTCACAGAATCAACAACCTGGGGAAATCCGTTGTGTCATGGGTCTGGGCTGTTGTGCCCTGGTTTCCACAGCTTTTGAACATGGTTTTCGTGGAGCTTCCGCAGGCACTTCGTGATCCGGTTGCTCCACTTTGTTGTCTGTTGACAGCAAAAAGCCCCTTCGGAGAAGGGGCAGCCTGCAGATCGAGAGTTCAACTCTGATGAGGAATCAGAAACCCATCACCTTGGCCACAGTGCCGAGATCAGGATTCAGATCAGTGTGAAACGCTGCGTCGTTGTTGTTGATTGCGCAATCGGGGTCCTTCAGGCCATTTCCTGTCAGCACGCACACCACAGTGGCTCCTGCAGGCACTTCATCCTTGCGTTTGAGCAGACCGGCCACCGAGGCAGCACTGGCTGGTTCGCAGAACACACCTTCCTCCCCTCCCAGCAGCTTGTAGGCCTGGATGATTTCCGCATCCGTGACATCCAGAAACGCCCCATTGCTTGCTGCGCGCGCGGCAATGGCTTTCTCCCTGTTCACTGGATTGCCGATGCGGATCGCCGTGGCGATGGTTTCCGGATCGGTGACGGTGGTCTCGTTCACCAGTGGGGCTGATCCACTGGCCTGAAAACCCATCATCCGCGGCAGAGTCCGGCTGCGACCTGCCTGGTGATACTCCTGGAAGCCCATCCAGTAAGCGGTGATGTTTCCGGCGTTACCCATGGGGATGCACAACCAGTCGGGTGCATCCCCAAGAGCGTCAATCAGTTCGAAGGCGGCCGTTTTCTGGCCCTGGAGCCGATAGGGGTTCACCGAATTCACCAGCGTGACCGGGTACTGATCCGACACTTCCCGAACGATGTCCAGTGCCCTGTCGAAGTTGCCGCGGATGGCGAGCACTTCAGCGCCGTAGACCAGTGCCTGGGCCAGTTTTCCCTGAGCGACATAGCCGTCGGGAATCAGTACGAATGCACGCATTCCTGCACGACGCGCATAGGCAGCCGCCGCTGCTGAGGTGTTGCCGGTGCTTGCACAGATCACCGCTTCGCAGCCGGCCTCCTTGGCCTTGCTGATCGCCATGGTCATTCCCCGGTCCTTGAAGGAACCGGTCGGGTTGAGCCCGTCGTATTTCACGTAAACCTTCACCCCCTTTCCGATGCGTTCTGCGATCGAAGGCACAGGAATCAGTGGTGTGGCGCCTTCCCTGAGGGTCACCACCGGCGTGGAGTCGCTCACCGGAAGCCAGGTTCTGTAGGCCTCAATCAGCCCTGGCCAGTCCTGCATGACAGGAGCAGGGGAGAAGCGGCGACGGAAGCTGTTGAGCAGTGACACCTGCGCAGGGCAATGTTCCACAGGAATCTATGTGGCAGGCATTGCAGCCTGTCTCAGTTGCCGCCGTCCTTCAGACCGTCCAGGGGGGAGTCCGAGAAGAACTGCACCAGTCCGGCGATGGATTCCGCTTTTTCGATCACGGCGATCAGGGCCGGAATATTGACCTCCATGACCTCCGACGGGTAGGCCTCAAGAAATTTGATCGCTGTCAGGCCCCCTTCTCCCATCTGCAGTCCGTTGATCACGCCAGCGCGAATGGCCGGAACGCTCACCGAAGGCGCGGGCACTTTCAATGGATAGATGATTCTCGCCACTCTGGTCAGAATCACGTCTCCAATTCTTGTGGACATCAACCTGCTGGTCAGTACCAGCGGAAGATTCAGTTCCTGGTTGAGCAGTTTTGCCACATCTTCAGGATCCTGACGGCTCAGTTTCAGAAGATCCACCAACAGGCCGCGGGCTTTGCCTGTTTCCGCCAGGTAGGCAAGGTCGGCCACGCTGATCGATCGGATGAAGGCTCCACTGACGAGAGCAACATCCTTGGCGGCATGGACTGGCTGGAAGCAGCTCAGCAGGCTCAGGGTCACCGCTGAGCCTGCTGCCAGAGCGTGCCTGCGAAGGCGTGATCGTGCGGACATGGGCAGATCGAAGCGATCGGAATCTAGGGGGAGACTCCTGCTGCTGCCTTCACCAGTCGGACAACTCCTCGTTCGGCAAGACCCTGTGCGAGCTCGACGCCCATGCGTCGGGCATCGGGTTCACGCATCAACCTGGGCAACCTGCTGAACAGGAGATCGGGAGTGAATCCAGGTAATTGCTGGAGCACATGGATGAGCTGCCGGACCGGTTCAAGATCCATGTAGAAATCCTGATCCAGTTCGGATCCTGACGCCATCAGCCTGGAGGGCTGCAAGGGTCGGGGCAGACGTCGTCCGATGCGTTGCAGGGTCATCCAGCCAAGGGAATCAATGCGATCGGCTGCGGTTTCCACCAGCTGATTGCGCAGCATGCCCCCATTGGCGGACACCAGGAAATCCAGCACCTGATCCAGCAGGGCTTCCAGATCCAGCTGCTGCTGGCTTGCTGCGCTTTCGACGAGATTTTCAAGTCGCGTCCAGCGGAAGATGTCGCCGTCAAACAACATCTCCTTCAGGCTCTGCCGCAGCTGTGGATCGGGGTCCTCCATCAGGCGACGGGCGAAGTAGGGATAGGCCGCTCCAAGGATCTTGAAGTCGGGATCCACGCTCAGAGCAATCCCCTCCAGTGTCACCAGCGAGCGGATGATCAGCGCGTAGTAAGGAGGAACCCGGAACGGGAATTTGTACATCACACCGGATAGATCGTCGGTGACCGCCTTGAAGTCCATGCGGCTGACACCTGCTTCCAGTGCCTGACTGAACACGGTTTCAAAGGCCGGAACAATCGGTTCGAGATTGACGTCTTCAGCGAGGAATCCGAGGCTGACGAAATCCTTCGACAGTTTTCCGAAGTTGCGGTTCACCAGGTGCACCACCGCCTGGATCAAACCTGTGCGCGATTCCCGCGACACCTCACTCATCATTCCGAAATCCAGGTAGCAGAGCCGACCATCAGCGAGAGCCAGCAGATTTCCCGGGTGGGGATCGGCATGGAAGAAGCCGTGTTCCAGAAGTTGCTGCAGGCTGCAGTTCACCCCGACAGACACCATGTCATCGGGATCGATGCCCAGCTCTCTCACCGCTTCGAGGTTGGTGAGCTTGACGCCGTCGATCCACTCCATCGTCAGCACCCTTCGACTGGTGGCTTCCCTGTAGATGTGCGGAACGGCGATGCGGGGGTTCTGTTGATGGAGCTCGCTGAATTTCTCGGCATTCGAGGCTTCATTCAGGTAGTCCATTTCCTCAAACACCCGACTGCCCAGTTCATCAATCAGGGCGACGAGATCGCTGCGAATCAGACCGATGTTGCTGTTGAGCCAGGCGGCGATGTTGCGCACGATGTAGAGATCAAGGGTGATCTGTTCGCGCAGACCAGGCCGCTGAACTTTCACGGCAACGCGTTGACCATCGTGCAATGTTCCTCGATGCACCTGGCCGAGGGAGGCAGCGGAGATCGGTTCGCGTTCCAGTTCCGCATAGATGCTGCTGACCGGAGCGCCGAGGTCCTCTTCGATGCAGGCCATGGCCAGATCGCTGTCGAATCCAGGAAGTTGGTCCTGCAGCTGGGCCAGTTCCTCTAACAGAACCGGAGGCACGATGTCCGGTCGCGTGGACAGAGCCTGTCCGGCCTTGATGAAGGCTGGTCCCAGTTCCACGAGCAGTTCCGCACATTCCCGCGCTCTGCTTCGAGCCCGCTGCGGATCTTTGAGCAGCTGGAAGATCCAATCAAATCCGATCCCGATCAGCAGCATTCCGATCGGCACCAGTGTCTGCCACAGACGACGCAGCAGTCGCTGGGGATGACCCGCATAAATACGGGTGATGGCTGCCGGGTCATAGGTCAGTAGACCGGCTGCTTCGATGAAATCTCCGAGTTCTTGAGGGGCCACTGGCCGCAATGCCATGTCCACCCCTTCTAAACGAGCTGAGCCGCCGCTACGGTCAGCACCAACACCGGGGTCTGCCGTGCTGACCGGCCTGCGACTCGAGAACATCGCATTGATCGACAGCCTTGATCTGGCATTTGATCAGGGTTTTTCCGTGCTGACCGGCGAGACAGGCGCAGGAAAGTCGATCCTTCTTGATGCTCTTGATGCCGTGCTTGGCGGTCTGCAGACGGGTGCCGGTGCGCGCCTGTTGCGGGCCGGCTGTGACCGTGCCGTCATTGAGGCCACTTTTCGCCCTGGTGAAGCAGCCAGCCGCTGGTTGCTCGAGCAGGAGATCACCGACGGCGAGGAGGAGTTGGTGGTGAGCCGCGAATGGCGGCGTCAGGAGGAACGTCTCAGCAGTCGATCAAGGCTCAATGGCGTGATGGTCAATCGTCAGCAGTTGCTGGTTCTGCGCCCCCTGTTGATCGATCTCACCGTTCAGGGTCAGACCCAGCAGCTGGCGCGGCCTGGTCAGCAGAAACGTTGGCTGGATCGACTCGGCGGAGCCGCTCTTGATGCTGAGCTCAGTCAGGTCCGTTGCCACTGGAGCGAATGGCTTCGCTGTCGTACCGCGTTGGAGCAGGCTGAAACCGATCGGCAGCGTCTGGATCAGCAGCGTGAGGAGATGGACGCTTTGCTGTCAGAGCTTGAGCGAGCCGAGCTGGATGATCCTGAAGAGATTGATCAGCTCGAACGGGAGCAGGATCGTTTGGTTCATGGTGTGCGCCTTCACGAGGGTCTGGGCCTGTTGATCGGCCGTCTTCAAGATGGTGCGGATCAGGCACCCTCAGCCCTGGATCATCTCCACGCCTGCAGCCATGAGTTGCAGCAGATGCATGGTCTTGATCCTTCGCTTCAGTCCCTGAGTGAGCGATGTCTGGATCTTGAAACAGGTGTTCAGGATCTGATTCGGGAGCTGGAGGGTTACGGCGCCTGTCTCGACAGTGATCCCCAGCGTCTTGCTGTTCTGCAGGATCGGCTGGCCGAGCTCAAGCGCCTGGAACGCCGTCATGGCCAGGATCTGGTGGATCTGATCAAGCAACGTGATGACCTGCGCGAACGGCAGCAGTCGGCTGGTGCCGATGCACTGCTGGAACGATTGCGCCATCAGGAGCAGGCGGCCTGTGAGCTGCGTGATCGCAGCAATGCCTCTCTGCGGTCACGGCGACTGGCTGTGGCGGAGGAGCTGCAGGAGCGGTTGATGGCTCATCTCAGGCCCATGGGACTGGCCAATGTGCGTTTTGAGGTGGCTGTTGAACCCGCAGAGCCAGGTGAAAGCGGTGCGGATGCGGTGTGTTTCCTGTTCTCAGCCAATCCCGGTCAGCCACTGGCTCCCCTCGCCGAGGTGGCTTCGGGTGGAGAGATGTCGCGCTTTCTGCTGGCTCTCAAGACCTGTCTGGCCGAGGTCGATGGATCCAGCACGTTGCTGTTTGATGAAATCGACACGGGAGTCAGCGGTCGAGTCAGCGGCGCGATGGCCGATCTGTTGCGGGTGTTGTCGCGTCACCGTCAGGTGTTCTGCGTCACTCATCAGCCGCTTGTGGCCGCGGCGGCTGATCATCATTTCCGCGTCAGCAAAGACGTTTGCAACGGTGTCACCCACTCCCGGGTGTCCCAACTGCGGGACACTCAGGATCGTCAGCGTGAGCTGGCTGAACTGGCCGGCGGTGATCGCCATGAAGCTGAGCTTTATGCAGCCAGCCTTCTGGATCAGAAAGCAGCATGAGCATCGTCTGATCTCCGTAGAATCGTCAGCTCTTGAGATCCAGCCGTATGGGGCGTACCGCTCCCAAATCCAAGGCCTCATCGACGGCAGTGCCTGTGAACCTCAGTGCTGCTCCCGATGACGATGTGATCCGGGTCCGTGGTGCCCGTCAGCACAATCTCAAGAACGTTGATGTCACCATCCCCCGCAACAAGCTGGTGGTGTTCACCGGTGTCAGCGGCAGCGGTAAGAGTTCCCTGGCTTTCGACACAATCTTCGCGGAAGGCCAGCGCCGTTATGTGGAGAGCCTTTCCGCCTACGCCCGTCAGTTTCTGGGTCAGGTGGACAAGCCGGATGTCGATGCCATCGAGGGTCTCTCACCGGCGATCTCGATTGATC